>VBLP01000270.1:0-5171 GCA_005887925.1 Deltaproteobacteria bacterium
CTCGTGGTTCGCGGCAACCACCTGGACACCGCGACGAGCGTCACCGTCGGAGCATCGCTGGCAGAGATCGAAAGCATCGCACCGCACGAGGTCCGGGCGTCGGTGTTTGCGCCGCTCGGCTTGCTCGGCCACGTCGATGTCACCGTGGTGACCGCGGCCGGGACGGCCACGCGGCCCGACGCGCTTCGGGTGACCCCGTGGGTGATGTCGCCGACCGCAGTCGGCGGTCACGGCACCTTCCAGTGACCGATGAACCTGTGCGATCTCGAATTCGACCCCGCCCAACCGGGTGACACCGTTCAGCTGCTCGCGGGCGTGTATGAATGCAGCAGCTTCCTGGATCTCAATGACGGCATCACGTTCGAAGGTGCAGGGCGCGACAAGACCCTCATCCAGGGCTCTTTCGTGTTCCTCATCGCCTTCGGCCCCGCGACGGCGACCACCACCATCCGGGATCTCACATTTCTGGCACCGGTTCTTCCCGACGTACTCGTCGGGAACCTCGTCGTTGAACGCGTCACCTCCACGATCCGCTTCTTCATCGGCAACGGCGGGAACGCGAGGTTCGATCGTTACGCGTTCGAGGGTCCGGGAACCGGGGTCGAGGTCGAGAACGCCAGCGCCGAGATCGCGAACTCCACGATACGCAATTGCGGAGGCTCGGATGGGATCGCCCTTGGTGGCACGCAGAGCGGCGCTCACGCCACGCTCGACAACGTGGTCATCGAGGGCTGCGACCGTGGGGTGTTCCTGACCGGCCCGCAGTTCCCGTTCTCTCAGCTGATCGGGTCGGTGACCATCGCGAACAGCAAGCTCATCGACAATCGCATCGGCGTCTTCCTCAGCGATGGGACCGCAACGGTGCAGAACACCGAGATCCGCGACGACGAGACCACGCCACAAATCCCCGAGACCGGCATCGTGACCGTGAATGGCGATGTCAACGTCGTGGGCGCGCGGATCAGCGGCCAGCGCTTCGCAGGAATCGCGGTGTCCTTGAGCAGTTTCTTCGATCCCGGCGCGGACCTGACGGTGAGCGGCACGGTGATCGACGGAGGCACGGTGGGCATCGGGTTCGGCGGGACCGACGAATTGAGCAGCCTGCACGTCCGGAGCTCGAAGATCCGCGGACAGACCGTGGCGGCGGTCGCCGTGGGCGGCGACTCGACCATCGACCTCAGCAGCGCCGACACTCCTGATGACCCGAACGTATTCTCGACGGTGAGTGGCTTCGCCCTCAGCGATGGGCGCACGTTCGTCAGCCCGTTTCACAAGTACATCGATGCTACCGGCACCCGGTTGAACGGTGTCGTCTTTCCCACGCAGCTCCTCGACGGTCCCGTTTCCCTGGCCCCGTACTTCCGGATCGCCAGCAGCGAGAGCGGGATCCGATTCTGAACGGCAACCGTCCGACCTCGGCGGTGGCGAGCACGCCGAGGAGGCGGGCCGATTCCGTCCTGCGTCCCGACTGCATTCTCTCAAGCGTCGCCCTGCGACACAAGCTTCCAACGATCGACGAGGTTTGCGATCAGGGACGCATGAAGGACTCCCATGCGGTCGTGATCGTCGGCGGAGGGCCGACGGGGCTGATGCTGGCAGGTGAGCTCGCGCTGGCGCGGGTCGATGTCGCCATCGTCGAGCGGCGCGAGAGCCAGGAGCTCGCCGGCACGCGCGCAGGCGGGCTGCACGCGCGCACGATCGAAGTGCTCGATCAGCGGGGAATCGCCGAGCGCTTTCTATCGCGGGGGCAGACCATGCAGGTCGCCCACTTCGCGGGCCCGCTCGACATCAGCGACTTCCCGACGCGCCACAACTACGGGCTCGCGCTGTGGCAGAACCACATCGAGCGCATCCTGGCCGACTGGGTGGGCGAGCTCGCGGTGCCGATCTATCGCGGGCGCGAGGTGACGGCGTTCGCGCAGGACGACACCGGCGTCGACGTCGCGCTGTCCGATGGACGATCGCTGCGAGCGAGGTTTCTCGTCGGGTGCGATGGAGGTCGCAGCCTGATCCGCAAGAACGCCGGTATCGACTTCGTGGGGTGGGAGCCGTCGACGAGCTACTTGATCGCCGAGGTCGAGATGACCGACGAGCCGGCGTGGGGCATTCGCCGCAGCGAGAAGGGCACCCATGCGCTGGGCAAGGTGGAGGACGCAACGCTCGTGCGCGTCGTGCTGGAAGAGCCGCACGTCGGCCACGGCGAGCCGACGCTGGCCGAGGTCCGCGAGGCGCTCGTCGCCGCGTACGGGACGGACTTCGGCGCTCGTAGCGCGACGTGGCTGTCGCGGTTCAGCGATGCGGCGCGGCAGGCGTCGTCCTACCGCGACCGGCGCGTGCTGCTGGCGGGCGACGCGGCGCACGTGCATTCTCCCGTCGGCGGACAGGGACTCAACACCGGCGTCCAGGACGCCGTGAACCTGGGATGGAAGCTCGCCCAGGTCGTCCACGGGACATCGCCCGAGAGCCTGCTCGACACCTACCAGGCCGAGCGGCATCCCGTTGCTGCGCGCGTGCTCCGCACCACGCTGGCGCTGACCGCGCTCCATCGCGGCGACGAGCGCAGCAAGGCGTTGCACGAGTCCATGGCCGAGCTGCTGCGGATCGACGAGCCGCGCAAGCGATACGGCGCGATGATGTCGGGCCTCGACATTCACTACGATCTCGGCGCGGGACATCCACTCCTCGGTCGTCGCATGCCCGATCTCGATCTGGTCACCGACGCCGGCCCGCTGCGCGTGTTCACGCTGCTGCACGATGCGCGGCCGGCATTGATCCGTTTCGCTGGCGCCTTCGACATCACGCCATGGCCGTCTCGGGTCCGGCAGATCGACGCACGCTACAACGGCGCGTGGGAGCTGCCGGTGCTCGGCGCGGTCGCAGCTCCAACGGCGGTGTTGATCCGGCCCGACGGGCATGTCGCATGGGTCAGCGAGGGCACCGACCACGGCCTGCGCGATGCGCTTGCGACGTGGTTCGGATCGCCAGACCGATTCGATCCGCGGGTCCGTTTCGTCGACGCGACCTCGATGGAGATCTGGCAGATGGTGTTGCCCTCCGATGGACTGCCCAGTCCGCCAGCACCGCCCGGCTTCAAGACCGGTGCGCAGATTGCGCTGGTGACCATGGGCGAGCGCTACTTGGTTGCATTCCCGCGCGTCGAAGTCGACGCGGTGCTCGAGGACTCACTCGCAACGATCGCCGCGCTGGACGGAGCGACGGTCGTCCTGGTCGTCGACTTCGACCGACCTGGTCGTGCCGTAGCGAGGCTTCTGGGTGCTGGCGACCCGGCGCGCGCCGCAATGGCGGTCGCTGTCGTGAAATACTCGTGGGCCTGGGACGAGACCGAGGAGATCCTCGTCGAGACAGGCGTGACGACTCATGCCGTGCGCGTGGTTTACGCCGCACCAACGTTCACGGTGCAAGCGACTCTCAGAGGTGAGTGAGCGGGAGGCAGTCTGATAGCAGGCGCGTGCGCACAGGCTCGCCCGCTAATTGGCAGAGGGCTGGGCCGAGGTGGAGGTGATCGAGTTGCTGCGTGCGCTGATGGCCGAGGTCGAACGCAAGGCACACGCGAACAGCACTTCGCCGGCCAGCCAGAAGTTTGCCTCGGCTTCCGTACCCGGTCGGAGTTGACATAATACTGATTCTGCGCCGCGTGCGTTACCCCCGTCGCGAGCTAACGTCCGGTGATCGACCCGGAACAGTGACGAGGCCGGACACTGCCAGCGCTGATCTGCGCAGTTCAGCGCACGATCGGCGGTTGGGCTTGATGATACAGGCGGACGACCCACAGTGCATCCGCGCGCCGTAAGTAATAGATACGAATGGGTGGCACCGGCCAGCTGCGGACGACATCGCCGGTCTTCAGCGTTTGCTCCGGACCATCGAAGTCTTTGCTGGCTAACTTGTCCAGGGCTGAAAAGATCCGACGACCGAGCTCCGCCGCTGCCATCGGATTGCGCTCCGCCAGGTAACCAATCATGCCCGCGAAATCGACCTCGGCTTCTGGCGAGAACGAGATGTTCACCGGCGAAGGATCGCATCAATCGTCTGGCGAACCTGCTCCAGCGTGCGGCCTTTTCCGGCACGCAGCGAGGCGAGCGCGGTGCTCAACCCCGCCTCCTCTTCATCGGTCAACGAGGGTAGTTGGTCGATGGATTCGAAAGCGTAGGTACCTGGAGGTACGTCACGCAGCTCCTCTGGAAGATCCTTTCCGTTCCAGCGAAATGTGCTGCGCGCAGCGGTCATGCCCGAGCATACCATGGCTCGATGCGGTCGCGTCCCGACAGGCGGCGCAGCCGGCGCATGTCAGACCGCAACGCCGAACGTGCGAACCCGCGTGCCCGCGTGCATGCGGTCGCGTACCTCGGAAGGATCGGCGCACTCGAGAAACCCCTCGACGGCCTCTCGCAGGTTCGAGAGGGCCTGCTCCTCGGTGCCGCCCTCGCTGACGACCCGCAACTCGACGCACTCGGCGACGCAGCCGTTGTCCTCCGGCCAGATGCGCGCGGTCAGCTGCATGCCGATAATGTACCTCACTCGCATGGCTGGAGATCAAGCGCGGCCGAACAGCGCGAAGCAGGTCTGGCGGAGCCAGCGATGGCCCAGGTCGCGCTGGTAGCGCTCGTGCCAGTACTGCGCGACCGGGATGGCGGGGATGGCGATCGGCGGGCGGAATGCGGTGAGCCGAAGGCCGGCGAGCGCGTGCGCGAGGTTCGCGGGGATGGTCGCGATGCCGGCCGATTGCGATGCGACGACGGCGGCGGCGACGAAGCTCGGCAGCCGAAGCAGGACGTTGTCAGGCGCGATGGCGGCGTCGAGGACGTCCTGCACGGTCTCGTGCGCGCCATGGCCTGTGTCGGAGGCGGCGACGATGATGTGTCGGGCCTGGCGAAAGCCGGCGGCGGTGCGCAGGCGGCGGAGGCCGGGATGGGCCCGGCGCACGACGCTGGCGTAGCGGTCGACGTAGAGGGGTTGGCGGCGGAGGCCGCGCGGCGCCCTGGGGAACACGCCGACGGCGAGGTCGGCCGCGCCCGACGCGAGCTTGGCCTCGAAGTGGCGCGAGTCGAGCGGGACGGCCTCGAGGGTCAGGCGGGAACCGGCGGCGGCGAGGCGTGCGGTGAGGGGCGGCACGAACAGGATCATGCCGACGTCGCTGAGCAGGAGGCGGA
>VBLP01000270.1:5242-8837 GCA_005887925.1 Deltaproteobacteria bacterium
GCCTGCCCGTCGCGGACCAGGAGCGGGTCTCCGAACTGGTTGCGCAGGCGCGCGAGGACCTTGCTGATCGTCGGCTGGGTGGTGTCGAGCTCCTCGGCGACGCGGGTCAAGCTGTGATCGCGGAGGACGGCGTCGAGGATCCGGAGGTCGCGAAGGCGGATGTCGTGGTCATGCAATTTCGGCATGGTGATCATTCCTGCATGGGCATCGTACACGCCGGCCGGGTTCGCTAGGGTTCGGCTGCGACGTTGCTCCCCACGGAGGTTTCATGGCCAAGTTCGCGATCGAGGCGCATTTTCGACTGCAGGAATGGGTGGCCGAAGAGAAGGGCTACTTTCGCGCCGAGGGCCTCGACTACGAGTTCCGCGAGCTCATCCGGTCGAGCGATGGCGCGCACCACAAGGCGACCGGCAAGACGGGCGCGTTCCAGAGCATCGAGAAGGGCCGCTCGGCGAACGTGACCTGCGCCTGCCACTGGACGGTCAACGTGGCGGCGTCGCGCGGGCACACCAGGCTGTTCGCGGACGCGTACTCGGTGGCTCCGGCGGCGATCTTCGTGGCGGCGGACTCGCCGATCAGGACGCCGGCGGACCTGGCCGGCGTGCCGGTATCGGTTGGCTACCAGTCCGGCAGCCATTACGCGACGATCCAGGCGCTCGAGCGCTACCTGCCGCGCGACCAGATCGCGCTGTCGTTCGACGAGGGCATGCTGTTCCACCGCATGGAGGCGTTCTTCGACGGCAAGTCGCGGGCCGCGACGCTGTTCAGCGGGCCGTATTACTTCGCCGAGCAGCTCGGCTACCGCAAGCTGATCGACACGACGTTCATGATCGCGGCGATGATCAACGGCGACCCGGACCCCGAGGACGTCCGCAAGTACTTCCGGGCGCTTCGCCGCGCACAGCGCGACATCGACCTCCGGCCGGAGCTATATACGCACTACTATAAGAGCGAGTTCCCGGAGCGGTTTCACGCCGCGATGGACACCGGGCGCTGGGGGCCCGGCGAGCGCATCGTGTTCGAGCCGTACACCCGGCAGGTGTTCGACGAGTCGTTTGCGTGGATCGCCGAGCGCGGGCTGTTCGAGGGCGGCACCATGGGCTCGGGAAGCTACGAGCAGTCGGTCGTCTCGCTGGCCGAAACTTCCGCTTGAGCTGCGCCGCCGCTGCTGGTGGATCCGAGGCTCCCCGCCGGGTGGAGTCCAAGCCGTGAAGCGTGAGCACGCTGCTCGGCGAGCGGGCGGTGGCGTCGGCCAGGCGCCGCGCGATCGTCTGGTCAGGCCTTGGCGACCTCGGCCTCGTCCTCGTCGTCGTCCTCATCGACGTCGGCGTTGATGTCCGCCTCGTCGAGGTCTTCATCCTCGGGCTCCGGCGGTCGCTTGCCGCCCGGCGGCTCCTTCTTCTGGGCGACCGCCGCGAGCTGGGCCGCGGCCGCGGCCGCCTTGCGCGCCTCCTGGGCCTTGCGCACGACGCCCGGCTTGGGCGCGATCACCATGATCATGCGGCGCCCTTCCATGTTGGGCGTCGACTCGACGGTCGCGATGTCCGAGCACAGCTCGACGACACGGTTGAGCACCTTCATGCCGGTCTGCGGGTGCGTGATCTCGCGACCGCGGAACACCACGGCCAGCCGGACCTTGTCCCCGCTCTCAAGGAAGCGCCGGATGTGCTTCACCTTGAAATCCATGTCGTGCTCTTCGGTCTTGGGCCGGAACTTGATCTCCTTGGTCTCGACCGTCGAAGCTTTCTTCTTCTGCTGCTGCTTCTTCTTGGCTTCCTCGTACTTGTACTTGCCGTAGTCCATGATCCGGCAGACCGGAGGAAACGCGCGCGGCGAGATCTCGACCAGATCGAGCCCCTTTTCCTCGGCGAGCCGCAACGCCTCGTGGGTCGGCATGATGCCGAGCTGCTCTTCTTCGAGGATGACCCGGATCTCCGGGACGCGAATTCGATGGTTGATGCGGAGGCCCTGCTCGGGCCGACGGCGATCGAAACGTCCAGGCGGCCGACCGTTCATTTTGTCACGTCACTCATGATCATGTGTCTCTGGTAACTCCTCTTGCGCCGGCCGGAGAACGCTCTCCGGGTGTGGCAGGCGCAGGTTGTACCCCGGCCCCAACAGCCGTGGGAGCCCGATTCTCGTGAATTTCCGGGAGCCAATCTCACATACGCGTTGCCCGATCAAAACCGCTGCCACTGAAAGGGGTTGCAGCCGGCCGACCCTCAGGCCCGCCCGGGAGTTCCGCCGCCACGCGGGATCGCTGCCGCCGTCGCCAGGTGATGGGCAAACTCGTCGATCGGCATCGCCGGGAGCTGCCGGCCCTCGCGCGTCCGCACCGCCACCGCCCGCGCCGCGACCTCCTTGTCGCCGNAAGCCGCGCCGGGTCAGCACCTCGGCGACCTCGCCGACGTACGCCTCCTGGCGGTCGCCGATCGCGATCGCGCGGGCCTGGGCCGGCGCGAGCCACACCGGGAACGCGCCGGCGTGATGCTCGGTCAGCACCGCGAAGAACCGCTCCATCGAGCCCAGCAGCGCGCGGTGCACCATCACCACGCGATGGCGCGCACCGTCGGAGCCGACGTACTGGAGGTCGAACCGCTCGGGCAGGTTGAAGTCGACCTGGATCGTCGAGCATTGCCACTCGCGGCCCAGGCAGTCGCCGAGCTTGAGGTCGATCTTCGGCCCGTAGAATGCGCCGCCGCCGTGGTCGATCTCGTACGGCAGCTTCGACCTGTGGAGCACGTCGAGCAACGCCGCCTCGGCGAGCTCCCACATCGCCGGCTCGCCGATCGAGTCCTTTGGCCTGGTCGCCAGGTAGAGCTTGAAGTCGGTGAACCCGAACGTCCGCAGGATGTACAGGCAGAACTGGGTCACCCGCTCGAGCTCGCCGGGCAGCTGCTCGCGGGTCATGAACAGGTGGGCATCGTCCTGGGTGAAGCCGCGCACGCGGAGCAGGCCGTGCAGCACCCCCGAGCGCTCGTAGCGGTACACCGTGCCGAGCTCGGCCCAGCGATACGGCAGCTCGCGGTAGCTGCGCAGTCCCTTCTTGAACATCGTGCAGTGAAACGGGCAGTTCATCGGCTTGGCGATGTACTCCTGATCGTCGACCGTCATCCCGGAGAACATGTTCTCCTTGTAGAAGCTGAGGTGGCCCGAGGTCCGCCACAGCTCGTCGCGCGCGATGTGCGGCGACGCGACCAGCTCGTAGCCGTGCGCGAAGTGCTCTTCGCGCCAGAACGTCTCGATCTGGTGGCGGACCCGGCCGCCCTTGGGGTGCCACAGCACCAGCCCCGCGCCGATCGTCTCGTCGATCGAGAACAGATCGAGGTCCTTGCCGATCCGGCGGTGGTCGCGGCGCCTGGCCTCGTCGAGCATCCGCAGGTGCGCGTCGAGCTCGGCGCGGCTGCCGAACGCGGTGCCATAGATCCGCTGGAGCTGCCGGTTGTGCTCGTCGCCGCGCCAGTACGCGCCGGCGACCGACAGCAGCTTGAATGCGCCGATCTCTCCGGTCGACCGGACGTGCGGCCCGCGGCACAGGTCCAGCCAGTCGCCGGTCGTGTAGTACGACACCACCGCGTCGGGCGGGAAGCTGTCG
>VBLP01000270.1:8870-14065 GCA_005887925.1 Deltaproteobacteria bacterium
CATCTCGGCCTCGATCGCGGCGAGGTCGGCCTCGGTGAACGGCTCGCCGCGATCGAAGTCGTAATAGAACCCGGTCTCGATCGCCGGGCCGATCGTCACCCGGGTCCCCGGAAACAGCCGCTGCACCGCCTTGGCCATCACGTGCGCCGTCGAGTGCCGCAGCGTCTCGAGCGGCGACAACGTCGGCGTGGCACCGACGAGGCCGTCGACAAGGTCGCGCTCGATGGGTGCTGCGTGAGTGACCGGATCCGACATGACCGGGCAAGCTTGCAGCACGCCGGCGCCGCTGTCGAACCGCCCGCGCCGCCACACGCGGAGTGGATCGCGACGCCGCGATTCTCGCCGCGGCGCCGCCACCGGTTCCGAAGCCGCGGTTACATCGACCCCCGAAAAGACCGACGGCGTCGGGCGCCGCGAAGTCCGCTGCGCCCGACGCTGCCGTGGATCGTATCGCCGGGCTAGCGCGTCCGCCCGGCGCACCGATCCTGCGTGACAGCACTCGTGTCCTGCGATGGCTCGCCCCCGGTCAGCATCCCGGTGATGACCCGTCCGCGGATGCTCCCCTGCCCCTCCACCGGCCGGCTGTCTTGCCAGCGCGCCGGCTGCCACTTCCCTAGCGTCTTCAACTTCGTGATCGACATAGACCTCCTGGGGCTCCGATGGCCCGCGACCTGCGCTGCATCGCCCATACCGCGAACAACACGTGCATCATCGGGCAGTTGGCCACGTCCATCGCATTCTCCGGGAGGCGGATCGCACCCCGGCGTCGACGCCGATCCCCGCAGCGTCGACGCTGGGATACCCAGGTATCCGGCAGCTTCCGCGACCGAGTACAAAGGCAACTCGCGGGGATCGCGGCCACCGTGTATGTCGATCACGTTCCCCATGTGATAACGACTATCAGGGAACCGTCCGGACGGGCAACTCGGGGGCAGCTGCCGAGATCTGCGTCGGACAGGGGCCGCGCGAGCCAGGAAGACGCTTGGTTCGTAGGCACGCGCGGGATTGAACCGCGGACCCCTACCGTGTCAAGGTAGTGCTCTCCCACTGAGCTACGTGCCTGGAGAGGCACTTCAACTACGCGATCGGACGGAGCAAGTCAAGCGGAGGGGCGTGGAGGCGGGCCAGGAAAGGGGCCAGAAGGCGGCCAGAAGGCGGCCAGAGGGGTGACGCCGTCGGCAGCCCAGCGATTGTGAGGGCCGGTTTTCGCGGCTGGCGTGTTGATCGGGTGTGTGCGGACGAGATCACCCGGCACTTTCGTTCCGAGGTTTGCCAGGTCCGGCAAGGGAGGGCGTCGGGCAGTGACCGGGGCCGCGGCGTCACGGGCGGGCGGGAGCAAACGGTTGCTGGATCTTCCAGAACGGGCGTAGGCTTATGGAGTTAGGCAACGTGTTCGGGCCTCGCGCCGGTCCGAGCCAGCAAAGATGCATGCCGTGACATCGCTGTCATCGTCCGTGAGCATGTGATCCAGGTCGGCCAGGTACTCGACAAGTACGAATTGCTCGAGCGCGTCGGGCAAGGCGGGATGGCGATCGTGTATCGCGGGATCGACCGGCAGCTGAAGCGCGTGGTCGCGGTCAAGGTGCTCCACAAGCACCTGGCGGATTACCAGGAGGCGCGCGATCGGTTCGAGCGCGAGGCCCAGGCGGTGGCGAAGCTGCGCCACGAGAACATCGTGGAGATCTTCGACTACTCGGGGGCGGAGGCGGCGGAGGCGGCGGGGTCGAGCTACATCGTCACCGAGTTCATCGACGGCAAGACGCTCAAGCAACAGATCACGGACCGGCCGATCGCGTATCCGGAGGTCGGCGCGATGGTGGTGCTGCAGATGTGCCGCGCGCTGGCGCACGCCCACGCGGCGGGGGTCCTGCACCGCGACGTCAAGCCGGAGAACATCATGATCCGCAGCGACGGGGTCGTGAAGCTGATGGACTTCGGGATCTCGCACATGGTCGATCTCGAGCGGCTGACGGTGACCGGCCAGCTGCTGGGATCGCCGGCGTACATGGCGCCCGAGCACGTCGAGGGCCGGCAGCTCGATTTCCGCACGGACGTGTTCGCGGTCGGCATCGTGCTGTACCAGCTGACCGTGGGGAAGCTGCCGTTCGAGGGCAAGAACCCGCACGAGGTGCTCAAGCGGATCGCCGAGTGCCGGTTCGTCGACCCGCGGCAGGCCAACCCGCGGATCGGCAACCGGCTCGGCCGCATCATCCTGCGCGCGATGGCGGCGCAGCCGGCGGATCGGTTCGCCGCGGTCGGCGAGATGGTGATCGCGCTCGAGGGCTACCTCGAGGAGACCGGCCTGGCGTCCGACAAGGCGGTGGGCGAGCTCGGACGCTACTTCCAGGCGCCTGCGGCGTACGAGCTCGCGCTCAAGGAGCGGATGATCGATCACCTGACGCGGCGCGGGCAGCAGCAGCTGGCCGACAACGACCGCGCGGCGGCGCTCGACGTGTTCGACCGCGTGCTGACGATCGACGCGCACAACGCCCGGGTGCTCGACATCCTCGACGGCATCAACCGGCGCAAGCGGCGCCGCACCCACGCGCTGGGCGCCGCCGGCGTCGCGGTGCTCGCGCTGTGCGCGTGGATGATCCACAGAAATGCCCAGCCGCCGATCGCCGCGCCGCCGCCGGTGCTGCGCGACGCCCCCGGCGCGCCCGCGGTACCCGCGCATCGCACGGAGATCGCGCACGTCGAGCTCCCGGCGATGCCGGTCGACGCGTCGCCGGCCGACGCCGTGGTGGCGCTCGCGACGCCCGAGGCCGGGCCGGAGCCCGCCGCGCCGCGCGCACCCGCGCCGGACGCCGCGGCCGGGGTCACGACGCAGATCCGGGTGTCGCCGGCGAAGGACTCGGAGTACGCGATCGGCGGCGGGCCGCGCAGGCCGGTCCCCGACGACGGCATGATCCGGATCGAGCTGGCCGCCGAGGCCGAGATCCACGTGTCCAACGTGACCAAATGCTGCCAGGAGGAGAGCCAGCTCATCCGCCCGGGCGATGACGTCATGATCGTGATGGGGTGGCTGCCCGGCCACGTCAGCCCGAGCTGCGAGGCCAACCCGTCCGCCGAGGTCCGGATCCGCGGGATCAGCGCCCAGCCCAGCGATCGGGTCAGCGTCGTGCTCGGCACCGAGGTCTCGGTCCCGCTCGGCAACACCACCGACAAGACCAAGACGGTGGAGGTCGAGTTCCTCGGCGAGCGCGTCGATCCGACGCCGATCAAGGTCACGATCGAGGCGGGCAAGACGCGCGAGGTGCAATGCCACCCGGCGCGGTGACTCCGGCGCGCACGGCTCGCCGGGTCGCGCGCGCGTGCGTGATCGCGGTGGTGGCGTGGGCGACAACGGCCGGCGCGTCGCCGAGCCAGGATCTCGAGCAGGTCCGCCAGTCGTTCCGCGAGCACGACTACGAGTCGGCGCGCAAGCTCGCAACGTTCCTGCTCTACCCCGCCGAGAAGCTGTCGCAGCCGGGCGACCTCGTCGAGGCCCACGTGATCCTCGGGGCGAGCGACTTCGAGACCGGCCACCGCGCCGAGGCCAAGCTCGAGTTCGAGAAGGCGCTGCAGATCCAGCCCGAGAAGGTGCTGACCGACATGCTGTTCTCCGAGGGCGCGATCCGGTTGTTCGACGAGACCAGGCTCGACATCGAGGCCCGCACCGAGCGCGACGCCCAGCTCAGAAGGCTCGCCGACGAGCGCGAGCGGATCCGCAAGTACCGCGAGAGCCTGGGCGTGGTCGAGCGCCGCTCGTTCGGCGTCAACTTCGTGCCGTTCGGCGCCGGCCAGTTCCAGAACAAGCAGCCGGTGCGCGGCATCCTGTTCGCCGCGGGCGAGGGCATCGCCGGCGGCATGTCGGTCGGCATCTTCCTCTACCTCGCCGGCAAGTACGGGTTCAACGCCGCGGTCCCGCCGCTCGAGACCCCCGGGGTGCGCCAGCTCCAGCAGGTCGAGATCGGCGCCGGCATCGCGTTCTGGGCGCTCTACGCCTGGGGCGTGGTCGATTCGCTGCTCAACTACAAGCCGCGGGTCCAGATCGAGGGCGACGACTCGCTGCTGCCACCGCTGCCCGAGACCGATCCGAAGAAGACCGAGCCCAGGAAGCCCAGGCCGAAGACCTCGCTCCTGCATCGCCTGCACGTGACGCCGATGA
The DNA here is from genome assembly GCA_005887925.1 of Deltaproteobacteria bacterium. Classification (GTDB taxonomy): domain Bacteria; phylum Myxococcota_A; class Polyangia; order Haliangiales; family Haliangiaceae; genus JABFXX01. The sequence continues at coordinate 13,021 of VBLP01000270.1, forward strand.
TCGCGCCCGACAGCGCGGGTATCGGGTTGACCCTGGAGAACTTCTGATGCCGTCCCTTCGCCTCACCGCTCCCGGGCATCCGCCCACCGTCTACAACCTGTACAAGAAGATCACGTCGCTCGGCTCGGGGCGCGACAACGACATCGTGCTGCCCGACCCGCTGGTGGTCGACGGCTTCGCGATCCACTTCGACGGCCAGATGTACACCGTGCTGGCGCCCAGGAAGGCCGAGTTCGTGGTCAACGGCAAGAAGCGCGGCAAGCACAGGCTGTCGCACGACGATCGCCTGGTGCTCGGCAGCTGCGAGCTCAGGTTCGCGATGATCGACGACGCGGCGCCGCTCGAGGAGGAGGCCGCCGAGACCATCGCCGAGCTCGACGCCTACACCAAGCTCTACGAGTTCTCCGAGCGGCTGATCCACCAGCGCGATCTCACCGAGCTGCTCGACGCGCTGATGGACGCGGTCATCGAGATCACCAACGCGGACAAGGGCTTCCTGGTCCTGCTCGACGGCGAGACGATCGACGTCAAGGTCGCGCGCAACTTGAACCGCGAGAACATCGCCGACGCGGTGTCGCAGCTGTCGGACTCGATCATCGCCAAGGTGGTGCGGTCGCGCAGGCCCGTGATCGTGTCCGACGCGATGCGCGACGACGAGTTCTCGGCGGCCAAGAGCGTGATGCAGCTCAAGGTGTCGCGCGACCTGTTCCAGCAGGACACGCTGCGCATCCTGACGGTGTTCGCGTCGCAGGCGTCGCTGATCGTCGCCAACGCGCTCCTGCTCAACGAGCTGCGGGTCGACAACAAGCGGCTCTCCGAGCGGCTCGAGCAGTACCGCTTCGGCGAGATCGTCGGGACCAGCCCGCCGATGCAGCAGGTGTTCCGCAAGGTCGAGAAGATCGCGGCGACCGACATCAGCGTGCTGATCACCGGCGAGACCGGCACCGGCAAGGAGCTGATCGCGCGCGAGATCCACAACCGCTCGCCGCGCGCGGGCAAGCCGTTCGTCACGATCAACTGCGGCGCGATCCCCGAGAACCTGCTC
>VBLP01000264.1 GCA_005887925.1 Deltaproteobacteria bacterium
GAGCTCGTCGATCGGCGCGCAGTACGCGTCGTGGCCGAGCTCGGACATCAGCGTCGCGACCTTGCGCTCGTGCGACACCGCGAGCACCGGGCAGCCGACGACGTGCGCGAGCAAGACGCCATGGAACCGCGCCGCGACCACCGCGTCAAACGTCGCCAGCAGCCCCATCAGCGGCGCAACCTCGTCGACCGCCACGACGCGCAGCCGCGCCCGCTCGTCGCCCGTCAGCTGGTGCGCCGCGATCGCGTGGCACTCGGCGACCGGCGCGCCGTCGGGCCGGTCGGTGCCGAACATCGCGACCTCGTGGCCGTCGCGCACCGCGCGCGCCGCGATCGCGGCCATCGTCTCGAGGTGGTGCGCGTAGCGCGCGGCGTCGGGCTTGGGCCACACCCGCGGATCGGCGTAGCACATCGGCGCCACGCCGATCCGCCGGCGGCCGCCCGGCGGCGGCACGATCGGCGCGACCGGCAGCGCGTACGCCAGGTCCGGCACGATCGGATCGCCCGCCAGCGCGCCGGCCACCTGCGCCAGCTCGCGCGAGCGCGCGTCGCGGAACGAGCGATAGGCCGCCCCGGCGAGCGCGCGCCGTACCAGCCGCCGGCCGAGCGGCGTCGCCAGCGTGCCCGTGCCGACGCTGAGCACGTCGAACCGCGCCCCGGCGCGGCGCGCGGCGCGGCTGAAGCGATACAGCGTGTAGGGATGGCCGAGCGGCCCGCCCCAGAACTCGTCGAGCTGGCCGCCGCCCGCGACCACGACGTGATCGAAGCCGGCGAGCCGGGCTGCGACCTCGCGGCGATGGCGCAGCTCGGCCACCGCCATCATCACCGCGCGGCGGCCCTGCCGCGCCCCCGGCAGCGCGCCGACCGCGCGGCGCAGCCGGCGCAGCCGCGGCGATGGCTCCTCGCCGGGGCCGGCCTCGCCCGCCGGGCCGCGCGATGTGCGGCGGACCCCGTAATGCGGCAGCGCGAACGCGCCGCAGGTGTGGGCCTCGACGCCGTGGCGCGCTCGCGTGTCCGCCGGGTTGAGCGTGAAGCCCACGATCTCGGCGCCCGGCCGCCGCCGCCGGATCCCCGCGAGCAGCGAATCGAGGATCGCCGCGTCGCCGAGGTTGCCCAGCCCGCTCGGGCTCACGAACGCGACACGCACGTCGGTCACGATGCTCGTGTAACACGCCGGCATCGACCAGTCGCGGTAGACTGCGCGCGGAGAATCAGATGCAAATGTGTAAGCTGCCGCTCATCGCGGCCTGGGCCGTCGCGATCCTCGGACTGGCCGGTTGCGGATGCTCCAGCCCGCACGGCACGACGCAGCCCCCCGGCGATGCCGATCCCGACGGGACCTTGCCGCCTCCCGGCGACGCCGGGCCCGCGATCGGGCCGCTCCGCGTCGATCCGCAGAACCATCGTTACTTCACCGCCGGCAACGGCAAGGCCGTCTACCTCACCGGCTCGCACACCTGGAGCAACTTCAAGGACCGCGCGCACGTCGACCCACCGCCCGCGTTCGATTACCCCGGCTTCCTCGACTTCCTGATCGCCCACCACCACAACTTCATCCGGCTGTGGACCTGGGAGCAGACGCACAGCTACGACGACGACCCGAACAACCTGCTCTACTTCACGCCGTTCGCCTGGCAGCGCACCGGGCCGGGCACCGCGACCGACGGCAAGCCCCGGTTCGATCTCGACAAGCTCGACCCCGCCTACTTCACCCGGCTCCACGACCGCGTCGCCGCCGCGCGCGACCGCGGCATCTACGTCTCGGTCATGCTGTTCGACGGCTGGGACCTGGTGAACGGCTACAACGCGACCGACGGTGGCTATCCGTTCGCGCAGGGCAACAACGTCAACAGCGTCGCCATCGCCGGGGCCGCCGCGTTCTCCGTCGGCAACGCGATCACCGCGCGCCAGCAGGCCTACGTGCGCGCCGTGATCGACGCCGTCGACGATCTCGACAACGTGCTCTACGAGATCGCCAACGAGACCGATGCCAGCGCCGTCGCCTGGCAATACCAGATGGTCGACTTCGTCAAGTCGTACGAGGCCACCAAGCCCATGCAGCACCCCGTCGGCATGACCTCGACCTACCCCGGCTCCGACGCCGCTCTATTCGCCAGCGCGAACCACGCCGACTGGATCTCGCCCAGCGGCCAGCTCGTCGCCGGCGACGGTCGCAAGGTCATCCTCAACGACACCGACCACTCCTACGGCTGGACACAGCTCAAGGCCGACGGGCCCGCCGCCCAGCGCGCCTGGGCCTGGGAGACCTTCTGCATCGGCGCCGCGCCGATGTTCATGGACCCGTACCTCGAGGTCTGGGCCGGGCGCAACAACCCCAGCGGCGGCAGGCTCGACCCGACGTGGAACACGATCCGCGACGCCCTCGGTTTCACCCACATCTACGCCGACCGGCTCAACCTCGAGCGCGCCCTGCCCTCGCCCTCGCTGTGCTCGACCGGCTACTGCCTCGCCGAGCCCGGCCACCAGTACCTCGTCTACCAGCCGTCGTCGGGCGCCTTCACCCTCAACGTGCTCGCCGGCGCCTACCAGCTCGAGTGGTTCAACCCTGCCACCGGGCGCGTCGCGCAGAGCGGCATGACGACGCTCCCCGCCGAGCAGCACACGTTCACGCCGCCGTTCAGCGGCGACGCCGTGCTGCTGCTCCTGCAATGACTGCGGTTTCCTCGCGGGCGTGCGCGATCTCGCTCCCGTTGCTCGCGGCGCTGTCCGCGGCAGCGTGTGGCTCGCGGGCACAGGCGCCCTTCCCCACGTGTCCGGCGTCCGGACCTCCCGGCGCCCTGCAGTTTCCGATCACGCGCGCCGGGCCATGCCTGATCGACGCCGGCGGCGCCGCGGTCTGGCTGCAGGGCGAGGCTGCCTGGTCGCTCCTGGTCCGGCTCGACGACGCCGAGCTCGATCGCTACCTTGCCGACCGCCGCGCCCGCGGCGTCAATGCGCTGCTGGTCAACCTGATCGAGCACAAGTTCGCCGATCATCCGCCCCTCGACCGCGCCGGCAACCCGCCGTTCACCACCCCCGGCGACTTCGCGACCCCCAACGAGTCCTACTTCGCCCACGTCGACCGCGCCCTCGCCCGCATCGCCGCCGCCGGCATGGCCGTCCTCCTCGCCCCCGCCTACCTCGGCGACAAGGGCGGCGACGAGGGCTGGTACGCCGAGATCCGCCGCGCCGGCCCCGCCAGGCTGCGCGCCTACGGCCGGTTCCTCGGCGCGCGCTACCGCACCACCCCCAACCTGATCTGGGTCCTTGGCGGTGACGCCCCACCCATGGCCGCCTTCGACGAGATCGAGGCCCTCGTCGCCGGCATCCGCGAGACCGACCCCATCCACCTCCACACCGCCCACAGCGCGCGCTATCGCTCCGCGCTCGACGACTACGATCGACCCTGGCTCGATCTCAACACCACCTACTCCGACTGCGAGGGCCACGCGCGCCAGCTGCGCCGCGACGCGCTCCGCCGCCGCACCATCCCCACCCTCTTCATCGAGGGCACCTACGAGGGCGAGCAGGCCACCCTGTCGTGCACCATCTCGCAGGCCTATCGCACCCTGCTCTCCGGCGCCTCCGGCCACGTCTTCGGCAACAAGCCCATCTGGCTCTTCGATCCAGCCCCGCCCGGCTGGCCCGCCGCCCTCGACTCCCCCGGCTCGCGCGCCATGCAGCACCTCGCCCAGCTGATCGCCACCCACGATCTCCGCGCCCTCGTCCCCGACGAAGGCGGCGCCATCGCCACCCCCGGCATCGCCGCCGCACGCTCGCCGTCCGGCACCACCCTCGCATTCGTCGAGCTCGGCCCGCGCACCGTCCACGTCCCCGCCGGCCGCGGCACCGCCCGCCACGCCGCCTGGTTCTATCCCGCCAGCGGCCTCACCCTCCCCGCCGGAAGTCCGGATCCCGCCCGCGCCGTCGAGCTCACCTCCCCGCCCGGCGGCCCCTGGCTCCTGATCGTCGAGGCCAGCGCCCGCCCATCACCATGATCGCGTGACGTCGATCGGTATATAGAGGTTACCTGGCTCTCCGCAGAGGTGCTGCAGCGAGCGTCTTGAGTGCGTTGCCGACGATCACGAGCGGCTCGCGGCTGCGCTGCATGCGCGCGAGCAGCAGCGCGCCTTCGATCGCCGCGAGCGAGACCACGGCAAGCTTGCGCGCGCTGGTGCGGGTCGCTCCGAACTTGTGCAGGCGGTTTGCCACGGCGACGAGCCAGTCATCGAAGTGGCGCCGCTGGCCTCGAGTCCGTCTGCGAGCAGCCTGACGATCGCGTCGATCGCGGCATCGAGGTTCGTCGTGCGATCGAGCGCGGCGAGGATCTGCGCGGCCCAGGCCGCACCGTGCTGCGCGAGTGCCTCGCATGCGAGCTCGTCCTTGCCGCCGGGGTAGTAGAAATACAACGACCCGCGCGGCGCGCCACTCTCGTGGACGATCTCGGCAAGCCCCGTCGCGTGATAGCCCTGACGCGCGAGGAGCCGTGCGGTCGTATCGACCAGCTTCTTGCGCACGCGCTGACCCTTCGTGACCTGCGTCATGTTGCTCGTATTATACCGATCGTTATATAAAAATATATCGATCGACATAATTTACTGTGGGATGGTGTTAGTGCCCGCGCGCTGCTCGCGCTGCCGCGGATGCGCAAACTATCCGCACGATGAGCAACGCTCTTCCGAACAAAGGTCGGCACGGTCTGAACGGTGTCGGCCGAGGCGCCGCGACCGAGGGCTCCGCGATCGGGGGCCTGGCGCCTGGCAAGCGAACGCTCACCGAGTCGCTGGAGCTCGCGGCTTCGGCATCCGGGCACGACGCGGCCGCGACGGTGCCCGTGCAGCGCAAGGCGTACGGCTCGCCGGCGCTGAGCGCGTCCTCGGTGAGCGCGATCGCCGGCTCGTTCGCCTCGTCAGGTGCCGACGTCGCGAACCAGGTCGGCAGCAGCCTGCCGACCGTGCAGCGCAAGTCGGCCGCCGACGTCGCCGAGGGCGGCTTCGCGGGCGGCGGCCATGACGTCCCGCACCGCCGGGAGATGGAGAGCTCGTTCGGGATGGGCTTCGGCCACGTCCGCGCCCACAGCGACTCGTCGGCGGCGAAGGCCAACGATACGCTCGGCTCCCACGCCTACGCGATGGGCAACCAGATCGCGTTCAAGTCGGCGTCGCCGTCGCGAGCGCTGGTCGCCCACGAGCTGACCCACGTCGTCCAGCAGGCGCAGAGCCCGTCGTTCAAGTCCGACGGCGCCATCGACACCTCCGGCGAGGCCGAGGCCAACGCCGTCGAGTCCGCGGTCGCCGCGGGCAAGCCGGCGTCCAGCGCGCTGCGCAGCGTCACGCCGGGCAGCGGCCCGGGCCTCAAGGCGACCGGCACTGGCCCCGCGCGGCGCAAGCGCGGCCCCGCGCTGGAGGGCGGCGGCACCATGTTCGGCATGGGAATGACGTTCTCGCTGGGTAGCTTCGAACAGTCATTCGAACACACGATCTGGAAGGGCCACCGCGCCATTCCGATCGGCATCCCCGGCATCAACTTCGTCTTCGATCCCAATGTCAAGGTGTCCGGCAAGGGCCAGCTCAGGTGGGGCAGCGGGTCCAAGGCCGGCATGTCGGCGCAGCTCGGCGTGTTCGGCGAGTGCGGCCTCGGCCTGTCGGGTGGCCTCGCCAATGTCGCCGAGATCTACAGCACGCTCAACCCGGGGATCGAGGGCGCGTTCACGCTGACCAAGTATGACGAGAGCTCCAGGACCAGCTCGCCTGACAGTGCCTCGCCCGACGAGGGCGACGCGCAACCCGAGGGCGGCGGCAAGGACGCCCCGGCGAGCACCTGGAGCCTGGTCGGCGCGATCACCGTCAAGGCGGCGACGAAGATCGGCGTCAGCCTGGGGGGCGGCGTTCTCGACAAGGCGTTCGAGCTCGGCAGCATCGAGATCTGCAAGCTGACCGGGATCTACTTCGACCAGACCGGGTTCCGCAGCGACAAGCTCGGCTTCGAGTGGAGCGAGGCGATCAAGCAGGCGTTCGACGCGATCCAGAAGACGATCGACAAGGCCCAGGACATGGGCACGGAGGCGATCCAGGCCGCCAGGGACGCCGGCGGCCCGATCGTCCACGAAGTGGACGACTTCCGCCGGTGGGTCATGAGCTGGTGAACCGCGCGCTGATAGGGCGGCCCGCGACGTCGCTGGCTATTCACGCTGGCTGAGTCCGACCGTCCATGCCGCGGGAGCTAGTCCCAGTCGGGTTGCCCCGGGCTCCCACAGATCTGGACGTGCCCCAGCTATGCATGCGAGCGCTCTGGTGGGTCCAATGCTCGGCGGAGATCGAGAACAGCCACTCCATCGGATCTGCGCCCAGCCGGGCTCGCGCTTCCACCACGGTGCTCGGCGCGACGGTGAGTGAGATGCCCGGCAGCGCCAGGCCGAGCTTGCTTACGACCTCATGGATCGAACGGTTTCGGAACAGCGCCATCCCAATGACCAGCCAGACCACTTGCTCCGCCGGTAACCGACGCGTACGCAGCGTCGCCGTTCCGGTAGCTTCGAGCGCCTGCAAGACCCATTCGGGGTCGACGTCGCGACGAAGATCCTCGAATGCTTCAGGGCTGATTCGGCAACGGCCTCGAGCGACTTACGAAGACGCATGCGGCGACCTCCACGGGAGATCGCCGGAATTGATCAGATTCTCGACCGCCCACGAAGTCGGCGATGGACGCAAGCCGCAACAGGTCAGTTCTCCCGGGCAGCTGCGTCGACGCGCTGCGGGTGCCTGCGGAGGGGCAGCCAGTCGCCAGAACGCGAGCGCGGTGCACGCGCGAGGTGGCCTGTGGACGCGGCCGGGCCGAGGACAACCACGCGGACCTGACGCCGGAACGCGTGCGCTGGGGAGGTGGTTGCCCTCCGCCATTGGACAACCGCGCACCAGAATGCCAGGCCAACCAGGTGCGCGCTTGCCCACCGCGCCCACAGGCCCTACCGCCAGAACCTGATCAATTCCGACCCCTTGACGCTAACCGATCGGCATTGGAGCTAGTCCCAATGCCAGTCGGATAAGCAGAAGCCCGGATCATTTCGAGGTCTTCCGCCGTTTCCGCTCGTAGTTGCTCATCTTGATTTTCACAGCCCTGGGATAGCGACGTTTGGGGCGCCGTGGCGGCAGGATGAGCGTCTTCAATTCAGCGCGGAGGTTCCTCAGGTGCCTGGGGATCGCG
>VBLP01000265.1:0-11629 GCA_005887925.1 Deltaproteobacteria bacterium
CGGGTCAGCGCGGCCTGGAGCTTGCCGATCGCATCGAGGATCTGGTGCAGCGCACGGCGGGTCTGGATCGCGAGCGTGGTGTCGAGCACGTCGGACGACGTCATGCCGAGGTGGAGCCAGCGCGCCGGCTCGCCGGCGAGCTCCTCGACGTGGGTCAGGAACGCGATCACGTCGTGCCGCGTGATGGCCTCGATCGCCAGGATCCGCGCCGGGTCGAGCTTGCCGGCGGCCGCCGCCGCGACCTGCTCGGCGGTGCCGGCCGGCACGCTGCCGGCGCGCTCCATCGCCCGGCACGCCGCCAGCTCGACCTCGAGCCACAGCTCGACGCGGTACTTGTCGTCCCACAGCGCGGCGAGCTCGGGTCGACTGTAACGAGGGATCATCGGCGCGGTCCGTGGCTCTTGTACCTAACCGCCGCGCGCGCGGCAAGCACGACCTCGCCGGGTTGCAGCGAGCGGCCCGGCTCAGCGCCCGGCGAGCAGCCAGATCACGAGCGAGATCCCGCACGCCAGCGCGAGCGCGATACAGCCCCATACCACGTTGTCGCGCCACCGCCGCGCCCGCGCCCGCCGAGGATCGCGCGGCGGCGCGAGGTGCCCGAGGTCGGCCCGATCGTGGACCCCGGCGACCTCGGCCATCGTGCGCAGCTGGACGTGCAGCGGCACGCGCGGCTCGGGAGTCGCGTCGCCCCGCGGCTGGCTCGCCGCGCGCTCCTTCATCGAGATCACGCGGATCGGCTCGCTGCGCTCGGGGCGTGCCATCAGCTCGGTCGGCGTGGCCTGCTCGACCCCCTGCGGCAGCTGCGCGATCGCAGCGTCCGTCGCCCGCGACAGCTGCGAGATCGGCGCGTCGACGTGCGTCGGCGTGGCCTGCTCGACGGCTTGCGCGCGCCGACCGGGGCCGAAGACCCCGACGCCCTCATCGGTCTCGCGCCGTGCCCGCACGGTCATCGCCCCGTCGATCCGAAGCCGCCGGTGCCGCGCGCCGTGGCCGGCAGCTCCGCGACCTCGACGAGATTGGCCTGCACGACCGGCGCGATCACGAGCTGCGCGATCCGCTGTCCGGGCTCGATCCGGACCGGCCGGTCGCCGTGGTTGATCACGAGGATGGTGACCTCACCGACGAAGTCGGCGTCGATCGTGCCGGGCGAGTTGATCAGCGTGATGCCATGGTCGCGCGCGAGTCCCGAACGCGGCCGGACCTGTGCCTCGTAGCCCTCGGGCAGCTTGATCGCCAGCCCGGTAGGAATCGCGGCGCGCCTGCCGGTGGCGATCTCGATCGGCCCGTCGAGCGCCGCGCTGAGATCGAGCCCCGCCGCGTGCGCCGTCATGTAGCGCGGGACGATCGCGTCCGCTCGCAGCTTCTTGAACAGCACGCGCGGCGGCACGGCGCCATGGTAGCCCAAGAACGAAACGTCCGTCGAGGATGGCCTGCCGCGGCGGCGCCGGACAGCTGGACCGCCGGGTCAGATGATGTAGTTGTGGACCTCTTCGGGAGCGGGGTTGGCGTCGAGCGCCTCGCGGCGCGACAGGCGGATCTTGCCGTCGCGGTCGACCTTGATGCACTTGACGATCACCTCGTCGCCCTCGTTGAGCACGTCCTCGACCGAGCGGATCCGCTCCTTGGCGACCTCGGAGATGTGGAGCAGGCCGTCGGTGCCGGGCATGATCTCGACGAACGCGCCGATCTCCACGATCTTCTTGACGATGCCGTTGTAGAACTGGCCGACCTCGGGCTCCATGGTGAGGCCGGAGATCAGGGCCTGGGCCTGCTCGATCGCCTTGGAGTTCGACGACGCGATCGACACCACGCCGTTGTCGGCGATGTCGATCTGGGCCTGGGTCTGCTCCTGGATCGCGCGGATCGTCTTGCCGCCGGGGCCGATGATGTCGCGGACCTTGTCCGGCTTGATCTGCATCGTCACGATGCGCGGCGCGTAGATCGAGACCTCGTCGCGGGGCGCCGACATCGCATGGTCCATCTTGTCGAGAATGAAGACCCGGCCGCGCTTGGCCTGATCGAGCGCCTTCTCGAGGATCTCGCGGGTCAGGCCGTCGACCTTGATGTCCATCTGCAGCGCGCAGATCCCGCGCCGCGTACCGGTGACCTTGAAGTCCATGTCGCCGAGGTGGTCCTCGTCGCCGAGGATGTCGGACAGCACGACGTAGTCCGAGCCCTCCTTCATCAGGCCCATCGCGATGCCGGCGACGGGCGCCTTGGTCGGCACGCCGGCGTCCATCAGCGCGAGCGAGCCGCCGCACACCGACGCCATCGACGAGCTGCCGTTGGACTCGAGGATGTCGGACACGACGCGGATCGTGTACGGGAAGTCCTCGTAGATCGGCACGATCGCCTCGACGCTGCGCTCGGCGAGGAAGCCGTGGCCGACCTCGCGCCGCGACTGGCCGCGCAGCGGCTTGACCTCGCCGGTCGAGAACGGCGGGAAGTTGTAGTCCATGTAGAACGTCTTCTTGAGGTCGCCGAGCAGCGTGTCGAGCTTCTTCTCGTCGTACTTGGTGCCGAGCGTGACGGCGACCAGCGCCTGGGTCTCGCCGCGGGTGAACAGCGCCGAGCCGTGCGCGCGGGGCAGCACGCCGGTCTCGATCGAGATCTGGCGGATCTCGTCGGGGACCCGGCCGTCGATCCGGGTGCGTGTCGACAGCGTGTGGCCGCGTGCCCACTTCTTCTCGAGCTTGGCGAACGCGCCGTCGACCTCCTTGGACTTGCCGGCCCACGGCTCGCCCTCGGCAGTCAGGGCGCCGCGGATCTCGAGGTGGAGCGTCGACACGGCGCTGCGCCGCTTGTGCTTGTCCCGGATCGTCATCGCCTCGCCGAGGCGGTCCCACGCCAGCTCCTTGACCCGCGCCGCGAGCGCTTCGTCGACCGCCGGCGGCGAGAACGGCCGCTTGTCCTTGCCGTTGGCGGCCCGCAGCCGCTCCTGGAGCTCGATCAGCGGCTGCACCGACGCATGCGCGAACAGGAGCGCGTCGATCACGACGCTCTCCTGCATCTCGTGCATCTCGCCCTCGACCATCATGATCGCGTCCTTGCTGGCCGCGACCACGATGTCCATGTCCGACTTCTCGCGCTCGGCGAACGTCGGGTTGGCGATGAACTGGCCGTCGATGCGGCCGACCCGGACGCCGGCGATGGGGCCGCCCCATACCAGATCCGAGATGTGGACGGCGGTCGATGCGCCGGTCATCGCCAGCACGTCGGTCGGGTTCTCCTTGTCGAACGACACGACGTTGGCGATGATCTGCGTGTCGATGAACCAGCCCTTTGGGAACAGCGGGCGGATCGGGCGATCCATCAGGCGGCAGATCAGGATCTCGTCGTTCGTGGTGCGGCCCTCCCGCCGGAAGAAGCTGCCCGGGATCTTGCCGGACGAGTAGAAGTTCTCGCGGTACTCGCAGGTCAGCGGCATGAAGTCGATGTCGCGGGGCTGGACCGATCCCGACGCGGTGACCAGCACCATGCTGTCGCCGCAGCGGACGACGACGGAGCCGCCGGCTTGCTTGGCCCACTTCCCGGTCTCGATGATGATCTCTTTACCGCCGACGACGGCGGTCTCACGAACGAACGGCATACGTGTCCCCTCCTTGGGGTGTTGATGATCACGTCGCCGGCCGGGGGTTCGTGGCCTGGTCCCTCTGTCCAACCTCTCGACCTCGCCGGATCCCGGATGCCCGGGTCTTCAGTACAGCGCGACTTTGTCGAGCGGCTCGACGGAACGATCAAACCAGCGCGATTCCTACGTTCGACGACGCTACAGTGACGGTTCTCTTGGTTCGCAGGCGGTATGGCACAATCCTGCGAAAAAGAAAAGATCCCGGACCTATCAGGGGTTTTCTGGGGGATCCTCGCCCGACAGGGCAGCTTCACGGGCCCCAGGGCGGGACCGTTCGTCGCGCAGTGGGCACTGCGGCCGTCGTGCGCTGTGGCGGCCTAGCGGCGCAGGCCGAGGGTGTCGATCAGCTTGCGGTAGCGATCGAGGCTCTTGCGCTTGAGGTAGTCGAGGAGCGCGCGGCGCTGGCCGACCATCTTGAGCAGGCCGCGGCGGCTGTGATGGTCCTTGTGATTGCTCTTGAGGTGCTCGGTGAGGTGCGAGATCCGCTCGGAGAGGAGCGCGACCTGGACCTCGGGCGAGCCGGTGTCGGTCTGGTGTTGCCGGTGCTTCGAGATCGTCTCGGCCTTGCGTACGGTGGAAACGGGCATGTGGGGCTCCAGTCGCCGGCGGTCGCGCCCCGTGGAACGGGACGAAGTCCGCGGTCGTGCGCAGATTGGGCGAAACCTCGCCGAGCGTCAAGCGCCGGAATGTCGTTCCGGGTCGCGCGCGCGGGCGCCGGCGAGCTCGGGGAACACCCGATCGTAGACCGTGCGCCCGGCCTCCTCGTGGGCGACCGCCAGCAGCCTGCCATCCTCGTCAAGCAGTTGAAATAACTTGTATCCTTCGGCGCCGAAGGCGTGCGGCGGCAGCTGGACGCCGCTCAGCACCTGCGCGACGTGAGCCGCCGATACGATGGCGCGCGGCAGGTCGAGCGCGTGCTCGGGGGGCACGAGCGCGGCATCGGCGAGCCGGTCCAGGGTCACCGCCTGGTCGATGGTGAACCGGCCGCTGCGGGTGCGGCGCAGCTCGGTCAGGTGCGCTCCGGCGGCGACCGCGGCGCCGAGATCGGCGATCAGGCTGCGGATGTACGTGCCCTTGCTGCACGCGACGGCGATGCGGAACCGCGGCGGCTCGAACGCGAGCAGCTCGAGCCGATCGATGCGGATCGACCGCGGCGCGCGCTCGACCTCCTCGCCGGCGCGCGCGCGATCGTAGAGCCGCACGCCGCCCTGCTTGATCGCCGAGTACATCGGCGGGACCTGGGTCTGCTCGCCCAGGTGCGCGGCGAGCGCAGCGACGAGGTCATCGCGCGACACGGCGGCGGCGCGCTCGCGGACGATCCGGCCGGTGCGGTCGAGCGTGTCGGTCTCGACCCCGAGCACGCCGTCGGCGAGGTAGGCCTTGTCGTCGGCGAGCAGGAACTGCGCGAGCTTGGTCGCGGCCCCGACGCAGATCGGCAGGACGCCGGTGGCGATCGGATCGAGCGTCCCGCCGTGGCCGGCGCGGCGGATGCCGAGCGCGCGGCGCACGTGCTCGACGGCGGTCGCCGAGGTCATGCCCGCAGACTTGTCGAGAACCAGGATGCCGTGCACGGTCCGCCGGGGTGGATGGGCCGGCTCACTCGCTGACCGGCTCGTCCGGCGGATCGAGCACCGGCCGGCTGAAGCGGTTGAACGCCTGCTCGAGCGCGCGGACCACGCGATCCTTGGTCGACGTGAGGTCGCCCGGCATGTGACAGCCGCCGGCGCCGGGGTGGCCGCCGCCGCCGAGCGTCATGCAGATCTTGCCGACGTCGACCTTCTCGCTGCGCGACCGCATCGAGACCCGGACGCCGCCGCCCTTGGCGGTCGTGAGCAGGACGCCGACCTGGACACCCTCGACGTTGCGCGCCCAGTTGACCATGCCCTCGATGTCCTCCCACGACGCGCGCGCGCCTTCGACCATGTCGGTGGTGACGCTGAGCACGCCGGCGCGGCCGGCGCAGTGCAGCTCGAGGGTGGACAGCACGGCGCCGAGCAGCCGCAGCTTGCCCGGGCTCGGCCGCTCCTCGAGCGACGCCGCGATAGCCGACGGCACGACGCCGGCGCGGATCAGCTCGGCGGCGACCGACAGCGCCTAGGCGTTGGTGTTGGCGTGGCGAAACCCGCCGGTGTCGCTGATCAGCGACACGTACAGCGGGATCGCCGCCTCGATCGTGATCGGCCAGCCCTCGCGCAGCGCGATGCGATGGACCAGCACCCCGACCGCCGCGGCGGTGGGGTCCCAGACCGCGATGTCGCCGAATGGATGGCCGCTGGCGTGGTGATCGAGCGTGATCAGGCGGCCGACGACCTCGGGCGGCGGCAGGGTGTCGCCGAGCAGCGTCGCGTCGGCGCAGTCGACGACCACCGTGCAGTCGAACCGCTCGTCGAACGGGATGGTCTGCACGGTGGTGCTGATCAGCGGCAGCCAGCGGTAGCGCCGCGCGATCGGATCGACCGAGTAGATCACCGCGGTCTTGCCGGAGGCGCGCAGCAGCGAGGCCAGGCCCGCCATCGACCCGGTGCCGTCGCCATCGGGCCGGCGGTGGCTGGTCAGCAGGATGCGCTCGGCGCTGCGCAGCACGTCGCAGGCGCTGCGCAGCGCCTCCTCGGTGGACGGCACCTCGATCGGCGCGGTCACGCGGCGCGGTGGGACGGTCACGCCGGCCCCTTGTCGCCGGGCGGCGGTGGTGCGGGGGCGTCGGACTCGCGGCCGGCTGCGCGCGCCCGCTCCTCGTCGTCGCGCAGGATGTCGGTGAGCTTCTCGGTCATCTCGAGCGACGCGTCGGTGCGGAACCGCAGCTCGGGCGCCCGCGACAGGTTGAGCTTGCGCGCCGCGGGACCGCGCAGATAACCGGCGGCCTTGGCGAGCCCGGCCAGCGCCGCATCGGCGGTGTCGGCATCGCCGATGATCGAGACGTAGACCGTCGCGATCGACAGATCGACGTTGAGCTCGACCCGGGTGACCGTGATCAGCGTCGCCGCGCGGACCCGCGGATCGCGGACCTCCTGCGCGACCAGCGCGGTGAGCACATCGCGCAGGCCGTGCTCGACGCGTTGCTTGCGCTGGTTCACGGGTCCTCCCGCCAGGCCGCGGGGATCCAGTCGTCGCCGGCGACGGCCTTGTCCGCCGAGCCCGTGCGATCCGCGGTGCCCGGATCGGGCGTCGCGACCGGCGACGGCTCGCCGTCAAACGTGATCGCGTCCTTGGCGATCGCGGTGATCTCGGCGCCGCCGGCGGACATCGCGACGCGAACCACCTCGTCGATCAGCGCGAGCGCCTTCTGGCGATCGCTGCTGGCGACCGCTGCCCCGAGCTCGCCGCGGTTCCACGAGTCCTTGATCTCCGGAGAGCCGACCTCGCTGACAAACACGCCGAGGCGCTCGCGCACGCGATCCTTGATACGCCGGATCACCATGCGCTTGTCCTTCAGCGACCGCGCATCGGCCAGCAGCAGACTGATCCTGGCCATACCGACGTACACAACCTCACCCTACCCCGCGGACTTCGAACCTGCCAAGAATGCGCTGCCGCCACTGCGCCTCCCACACTGTACTGACCTGCAGTACCGCCGGCCCCGGCCCGCGCCCCAGGTCCGTGCGCTGCCGCCCGGGCCGGTCGATCGACAGGGGTGTCTAGAGCTGGGCGGCTTCCTCGATCACCTCGTACGCCTCGATCACGTCGTTCTGCTTGATCTCGTTCCAGCCGGCGATCATCACGCCGCACTCGTAGCCCTGCTGGACCTCGCTGACATCGTCCTTGAAGCGCCGCAGGCTGCCGACCTTGCCCTCGTAGATCTGGACCGCGTCGCGGATGATCCGGAGGTTCGCCTTGCGGGTGATCTTGCCCTCGGTGACCATGCAGCCGGCGACGGTTCCCATCTTGGGGATGGAGAACGTGTCGCGGACCTGCAGCTTGCCCATCGCCACCTCGCGCTTGATTCACGTCGTCGAGCGCGTCGTAGATGATGTCGTAGAGCCGGATCTCGACGCCCTCCTGCTCGGCGTGCTTGCTGCTCTTGCCGGCCGGACGGACGTGGAAGCCGACGATGATCGCGCCGCCCGCATTGGCGAGGTTGACGTCGGTCTCGGTGATGCCGCCGACGCCCGCTGCGATCACGTTGACCTTGACCTTCTCGGTCGACAGCTTGCTCAGCGATGCCTTGAGCGCCTCGGCCGAGCCCTGGACGTCGGCCTTGAGCACGACCTTGAGCTCCTTGGTCGCACTCTCGGTGTTGCGCTCCATGAGGTTCTCGAGCGAGAACCGCTGCTTGGTGGACAGCTCGCGCTTGCGCTCCTGCTGGCGGCGGTGCTCGACGACCTGCTTGGCGACCTTGTCGTCCTCGGCGACGTTGACCTGATCGCCGGCCTCGGGGACGCCGTCGAGGCCGAGCACCTCGATCGGGGTCGACGGCCGGGCCTCCTCGAGCGAGTTGCCGCGATCGTCGAGCATCGCGCGGACCTTGCCGAACGTGCGGCCCGCGACGAGGATGTCGCCGACCCGCAGCGTGCCCTCCTGGATCAGGATGGTCGCCATCGGGCCGCGGTTGCGGTCGAGCCGGGCCTCGATCACCAGACCGGCGGCCGGCTTGTCGGGGTTGGCGCGCAGCTCGAGGAAGTCCGCGGTCGCCGCGATCTGATCGAGCAGGTTCGCGATGCCCTCGCCGCGCAGCGCCGAGACGTTGGCGTAGATCGTGTCGCCGCCCCACTCCTCGGGGATCAGCCCGTGATCGGCGAGCTGCTGGCGCACGCGGTCGGGCGCGGCGTCCGGCATGTCGACCTTGTTGACCGCGACGATGATCTTCACCCCCGCGTCCTTGGCGTGCGACAGCGCCTCGAGGGTCTGCGGCATCACGCCGTCGTTGGCCGCGACCACCAGGACGACGATGTCGGTCGCCTGGGCGCCGCGCGCGCGCATCTCGGTGAACGCCTCGTGACCCGGCGTATCGAGGAACACGATGTCGCCGTGGCCGGGCGCGGTGACCTTGTAGGCCGCGACGTGCTGGGTGATGCCACCGGCCTCGCCAGCGGCGACCCGCGCCTTGCGGATCGAGTCGAGCAGCGTCGTCTTGCCGTGGTCGACGTGGCCCATGACCGTCACGACCGGGGCGCGCGGCGCCAGCTCCTCGCTCTCGTCGACCTTCTGCGAGAACACGTCCTCCTCCTTGAACGCCACGTTCTGGACCTCGTAGCCGAACTCGCTCGACAGGATCTGGGCGGTATCGAAATCGATCGCGGCGTTGATGTTGACGCCGGTCATGCCCATGCCCCAGAGCTTCTTCAGCACCTCGGGGGCCTTGATGCCCATGTTGCGCGCGAGATCAGCGACCGTGATCGTGTCCTCGATCCGGATCACGCGCTTGTGCTCGGCGGGTGTGGTGATCGTGGTCTGCTTGCCCTTCTTGCCGAGGGGCAGCTTCTTGCGGCCGAAGTCGTTGTGCTGGCCGGGACGGCCGCCGGCGGGGCGCTGGCCGCCGCGCTGCTGCTGCTGCTGGGCGAACCGGCCGCGGATCGGATTGACCGGCTGCGGGCCCGGCGGCGGACGGCCGGTCGCCGGGGTGCGCTCGGTGATCTTGATGCGGGGCGGCAGCGCGATCACGGTGCCGACCGCGGGCCGCGACGGATCTCGGCTCGGGGTGTGCTCACCGTTGTCGGCTGGGCCATCCTCGCGCGTCGGCTCGCGCTCGGCGGTGCGGGCGCGGGCGCGCTCGAGCTCGAGCTCGAAGCGGCTGCGCGCATCGCCCACCGGCTCGGGGCGCTTGTGCTCGACCAGCGGCGTGCGCGGAGACACGACGCGGGGCGGCAGCGGCGTCGACGGCGGAGGCGTCGACGCCCGCTCGGGCGCGCGGGCCTGGGTCTGCGCCGACTCGCCACCGCGGCCGACGACCTGGGGCCCGGCCACGATCACGCGCGAGCGCGGGCGATCGCTCTGCGCGGCGATCGGTGCCTCGGCGGCGCCGGAGCGGCGGCCCGCCTCGACGGACGTGGCTCGCTCGCCGGAGCGGACGTGGACGGCCGCCGGGCGCTCGCGATCCGGCCGCTCGACCGCGCCCGCGTGCGGACGCGGACTCTCGGGCCGCTCGGTCCGCGGTGCCTCGGCCCGCTCCTGGGTCGTCGCGCGGTTGGCGCGCTCGGCGACGCGCGGGGCCGGCTCGGCGGGCCGCTCGCTCACCCGATCGCTCGTACGCTCGATGGGCCGATCGCTCGTCCGCTCGATGGACCGATCGCTCGTACGCTCGATGGGCCGATCGGCCACCGGCGCCTCTGCACGGGCTGCGCTCGCGTCGGCGCGCTCCCTGGCCTCGCCGGACGGTGCCGCGGACTGCGACGGCTGCGGGGCATGCGCCGCCGCCGACCGCTCCGGCTGCGCCGGCTCGGCCTGCGCCGCGCGCTCGACGCGGTCGACCCGCTCGGGCACCTCGGGGCGCTCGGCGCGCTCGGTCTTGGGCTCTGCCCGCGACTCTGCCCGCGGCTCTGCCGGTCGGGCCTCGACGGCGCGCGCCGCCTCGGCCGCCTCGACCGCGGCGCCTTGCGACGGTGCAGCAGCGCTGGCTCGCACGACAGGCCTCTGCACCGAGGATGTCGCACCGGATGGCGCCGCCGGTGACTCCTCGGCAGCAACGCGGCGACGAATCACGGTCGACGGCGCTGCCGGCGCGGGCGCCGGAGCGCTGCGCTCGGGCTCGGCATGCGGCGTACGTGCCCGGACTGGTTCACGTTCTGTGCTTCGCTCCTCACCCGCTCCCTCGCTGGGTCGCTCGCTGGACCGCCGGCGGAGCACCGCCCCACCCGTCGCGAGCCGCTGGGTCTGCTGCGGCTGTGCCACCGACTGCTTCTCCTTCTCCAGGGACCGCTTGATACGTGCAACATCGTCGGCGTCGAGCGAAGACATGTGGTTATTCACTTCGAGACCGAGCGCTCGGATCTTGGCGATGAGGTCCTTGTTAGGGATGCCCACCTCTTTGGCGATCTCATACACGCGCATCTTCGCTCCGGTCGTCCTTTGCCTTGATCCGAGGGGGCATTTCTACAGTGTCTCCATCCGCAAGGCCAGCGACGTTTTGACCAGTATTTTGGAGGGGTTGATCTCCCGAAGGCTTCGCCGGAGGTTTCGCCGAACGTTTCGAACGTTTCGATACACGCTCCGGGGAATTGTCGTCATTCGGTGACATCTCGGACACGATCTGCGCCACATCCGCAGGATGGATCGCCCTGCGAAAGCTTCGGGACAGGCCCGCCGCGGTCACGCACGCAGGCCGGGGGTGGACATAGGCGCCGCGACCCGGCCTGCAGCGGTCGCCGTCGACGACCAGGCGTGCGCCGTCGAGCACCAGCCGCACCAACGCGCGCTGCGGCGCGACCTGGCGGCACCCGGTGCACGTGCGCATGGCAACGTGGGACGTCAGGACGACACCTCCGAGAGCCAGCTGATCGCGCGCTGGCGGAGCCGCGCGAGGTCGCCCATGTCGATCCCCGTCGTGGTCGCGATCGACTCGATCGGGGTCTTGATGAGGTCCTCGGGCGAATGGATGTTGGCAGTCCCGAGCACCTTGAGCACGTCCTCGTCGACGCCGTCGAGCTCCAGGAGCTGCTGGGTGCCCGACAGGTGCGCGCGGCGCTCGGCCTCCTTGCGCGCGTCGTCGCGGCGCCGGCCGCCCGACGCCATGTACTGCTGCGCCGACTCGATGATCCTGCGCGCGCTCTCGGCGGCGCCGATGCCGGGCAGCCCGGCGAGCTCCTCGACGTGGGCGCGGCCGAGCTCGCCGACCGAGCGCCAGCCGAGCTTGAACAGGGTCTCCGCGACGCCGGTGTCGAACCCGGCCGTGTCGATCGCCTGGGCGATCTGCTCCTTGGCGCGGCGCTCGAGCTCGTAGATCTTCGACTCGCTGTGGATGTCGATCCGCCAGCCGGTGAGCTGCGACGCGAGCCGGACGTTCTGGCCCTTCTTGCCGATCGCCAGCGACAGCTTGTCGTCGGGGACGATCAGCTCCATGCGGTG
>VBLP01000265.1:11641-13542 GCA_005887925.1 Deltaproteobacteria bacterium
CGATCGCGTTGCACACGAAGCGCGCCGGATCGTCGTCGTACGGCACGATGTCGATCTTCTCGCCGCGCAGCTCCTGGACCACCGCCTGGACGCGGCTGCCCTTCATGCCGACGCACGCGCCGACCGGATCGACGTCGCGATCGCGCGAGCTGACCGCGATCTTGGCGCGCGCGCCGGGCTCGCGGGCGCTCGACTCGATGCGCACGATCTTCTCGTAGATCTCGGGCACCTCCTGCTCGAACAGCTTCTCGAGCAGGCCCTTGTGGGTGCGCGACAGGATCACCTGCGGGCCGCGCGCGTTGCGATCGATGTCGAGGCAGTACGCCTTGATCGTGTCGCCGACGCGGTAGCTCTCGCGCGGCACCTGCTCGCGCATCGGCAGCACCGCCTCGGCCTTGCCGATGTCGACCACGAGCGCGCCGCGCTCGAACCGGCGCACGATGCCCGAGATGATCTCGCCCTTGCGGTCCTTGAACTCGTTGTAGACGTTGTCGCGCTCGGCCTCGCGGACCCGCTGGTAGATCACCTGCTTGGCGGTCTGCGCGGCGATCCGGCCGAACTTCTTGGACGCATTCTTGAGGTCGATCAGCGCGCCGAACTTCTCGTCCTGCTCGCGCGCGCGGTCGTCGTCCTCGGAGCGGTAGAACACCTGGAACAGGAGCTCGTCGCCGAGCTCGGCCTCGAGGCCGGCCTTGTGGGCCTGCGCGACCGTGATCTCGCGGCCCTCGATGGCATCGTCGTCCTCGACGACATTGACGATCAGGAACAGATCGACCGAGCCGGTCTCGGGATTGAACTTCGCTTCCATCTCCCGGTTCATGCCGAACGTGCGCTTGGCGGCGGTCAGGATCGCCTGCTCGAGCGCGCTGATCAGCACGGTCTTGTCGATGTTCTTGTCCCGGCCAACCTGCTCGAGGACCATGTCCAGTTTGGCTTCCATGGCTAACGTTCCTTGTCTGCGTCGCCGCCTTCACTGGCGGACGCTTGATGCGATGCCGGTGCCGGTGCCAGTGGCTTCCGGCTCAGCCGGTGCCCGGGCTTGCCCGGCTTGCTCTGGGCCCGGTCGGCGAGCTTGCCGACGCCGCTCTTGCCCTTCATGACCGCGTCCCAGTCGGGGATCAGCCGCGCGTGGTCGATGTCATCGATCGGCAGCCGGAACTCGGTGCCGTCGCAGTCGATCACCACGGCGTCACCGTCGACACCGTGCAGGATGCCCTTGAAGTTGCGGCGCTCGCCGGCCGCGGTGGCCAGCGGCGTCGCGAGCTGGATCTTCGCCTCGCCTCCGGTGAAGCGGCGGAAGTGATCCGCGGTGCGCAGCGGGCGGTCGATGCCCGGCGAGCTGACCTCGAGGTGGAACGCCTGCGGGATCGGATCCTCGACGTCGAGCACCGCCGACAGCTCGCGCGACAGGTTCTCGCAGTCGGCCAGGTCGACGCGGTCCGAGGCGACCTCGTCGAGATCGGCGTGCTCGTCGAGCGGCCCGGGCCGATCGATCGCCACGCGCAGCGTCCAGCCGCCCTGCTCGAGCACGAAGCGCAGGTCCACCAGCTCGTAGCCGGCGGCCTGGCAGACCGGCTCGACGATGGAGATCAGGCGCTGATGGAGGGGAGTTCTGGGCACGGGATCGACGGAGACGGCGAAAAAAAAGGTGGCCGAAGGGCCACCTCTACCGCGGAGCGATATGAAGCTGCGGGATGGGTACCATCGCTTGGATCGAGGAGCAAGTGGATTTCACGGCGTAGCAGAAGGCCGATCTCTCGTAGTTACGGCGTGGTACGAACCAGCCATGGTGCGTCGTGACGACGACAGAAACCCTGGGCCATCGCGGTCCCGGAACCTGCCGTCACGCTGTGAAGATCCAGCGGGTGCAAGTCCCGTCCCGGTAAGCGGCAACGCGCCGG
>VBLP01000266.1:0-1723 GCA_005887925.1 Deltaproteobacteria bacterium
AGCTCGACGACGCTCGTCCCGTTGACGTAGGCATCGGCGTCGACCGTGAGCCGCTCGTTGCCGGGGCTGGCGCAGGTGCCTTCGATGAAGTCCTTGTCGCTGCAGCCCTGGCTCCAGTTCTCCCAGTCGAGGTCGAGCTCGATGTCGCCGGTGAGCCTGCCGGCGGCGTCGAGGAACTTGTAGCGGGCGCCGACCTGCGCGTTGCGGGGCACCGCGAGATCACCGCACGCCTTGAGCGCGTCCACGGTCCCGCCGGAGTCGCACAGGATGTCGGCGGCGATCGCGCGCGGGCCGATCGTCACGGGCACACCACCGAGGTTCACCGACGGGCCGAGCGTGGACTTCGCGGTGCCGCGCGCGTGGACATCGAGCTCGGAGTTGTAGTTGGCGGCGAGCTCGAGGTGCGGGGTCGGCCGGTAGGCCACGCCGATGCCGAAGCCGGGCACGAAGTTATCGGTTACATCCGTCGAGAGAATGCCGTCCTTCTTGATGTCTTCGTCGAAGTTTTGTGGGATGCCCCACAGCGCTCCGGTCGCCTTCAGCCTCGCGTAGCCAGCTGACAGCCGGAGACCAACGTCGAGCTGAGGAACGACTCGATAGGCGATCGCCAGCGATGGGACGATGACCGCCGCTTCCTGTGTCATGATGTCGTAGCGCGTGCCCGGCGGCGGGATGTTGGGGTTCTCGTTGAACACGTACTTCTGGCAGCCGCCCGCCCCCTCGACGCACAGGTCGCGGAACGGATAACCGTTCGGCGCGTACAGCCCGGCAGCCAGGTGCAACCCCGGCCAGCGCCCGCCGAGGTCGGTGACCACCGCGATCATCGGCACCGCCGCGAACGGACCGATGCCGACCGGCGGGCTCGCGTCGTTTTTCACCCTGGCGAACGGCTGTCCCGCATATGGATAGTTCTCGTTCATCACGGCGTCATAGGTGCCGCGGCGCTGGAACTCCATCGCATACTCGATCATCGCGGCCGACAGCGTGATCGTCGTGCCCTCGGCCTTGGCGAGGCCCGCCGGGTTGAGCACCAGCGCCTCGCCGTCATCGGCCGACGCGACGGCGGCCCCGGCGCGCGCGGTCGACACCGCACCCGCGCCCGGTAGCAGCAGCCCGCCGGCCGTCGCAGAGCGAGGCCGCAGCGCCGCCAGCCAGAGAGCGATGCAGATGATCCCGAGAAGAAACACCAGCCCACGGAGCTTCATGTCGGGCGGGAACCTACCCGGCCTTGCGGCGCTCCACCAGCCCAATGTGGGTCAACAGGATCGCGACCGCGGCCGGGGTCACCCCGCTGATCCGCGACGCCTGGCCCACCGAGCGCGGCCGGATCGCCTCGAGCTTCTCGACCACCTCGTTCGACAGGCCGGGGATGTCGCGGAACGCGAGCGCAGCCGGCACCAGCACCGCGTCGGCGCGCGCGAGCCTGGCGGCATCGGCCTCCTGGCGCCGCAGGTAGCCCTCGTAGCACAGCTCGATCTGGAGGCGCTCGAGCGCGGCGGGGCTGGCATCGCCCGCGGCGACCCCGCCGGCCGACGCGACCTGCTCGACGGCGCGCCAGTCGAGCTCGGGCCGGCGCAAGAGCTCGGCCAGCGTGGCGCGGCGGCCGGCGATCGGCGCCGAGCCGAAGCGCGCCAGCGCGGCGTTGACCGCGTCGCCGGCGACCACCGAGGCCCGCATCGCGCGGTCGTGCGCCGCCGCCAGCTCGCGGCACCACGTCTCGTAG
>VBLP01000266.1:1834-4756 GCA_005887925.1 Deltaproteobacteria bacterium
CCGCCGTAGGCCTGATCGCGGCGCAGGATCAGCGGCTCGCGGTCGCCCAGGCCGAAGCCGAGCGCGAGCGCGGCGTTGATCCCCGCGAGCAGCCCCTGCACCGCCGCCTCCTCGTAGCCCGACGTGCCGTTGATCTGGCCGGCGTGGTACAGGCCGCCGACCCGGCGGGTCTCGAGCGTCGGCAGCACCTCGCGCGGATCGATGAAGTCGTACTCGACGGCGTAGCCCGGCCGCGTCATCTCGGCGCGCTCGAGGCCGGGGATCGAGCGCAGGAACGCGAGCTGGACGTCGAACGGCAGCGACGTCGAGATCCCATTGGGGTAGACCTCGCCGGCGGCGCCGAGGCCGACCTCGACGCCCTCGGGCTCGAGGAAGATCTGGTGGCGCTCCTTGTCCGCAAACCGGACAACCTTGTCCTCGATGCTGGGGCAGTAGCGCGGCCCGCGGCCCTGGATCTCCTTGCGGTACAGCGGCGAGCGCGGCAGGCCGTCGCGGATGATCGCGTGGGTGCGCTCGGTGGTGTAGGTGATCCAGCACGGCACCTGGGGCAGCGGCGGGCGCGCCCGGCCCGCCCAGCGGAACATCGGCGGCGGATCGTCGCCGGGCTGGAGCGCGAGGCCGGCGACGTCGATCGTACGGCGGTCGAGCCGGCACGGCGTGCCGGTCTTGAGCCGGGCGAGCGGGAAGCCCAGCGCGTCGAGCGAGTGCGACAGGCTCACCGCCGGGGCCTCGCCGGCGCGGCCGCCCGCCGCCCGGGCCTCGCCGACGAAGATCGCGCCGCGCAGGAACGTCCCGGTGGTCAGGATCACCGCGCTGCCGCGGTAGCACACGCCCATCGTCGTCGTGACGCCGACCACGCGCGGGCGCTCACCGCGGCCGCCGTCGACGTGGAGCTGCGCGACCTCGCCCTGGCGCAGCGCGAGCCGATCGGTGCGCTCGAGCCGCATCCGCATCTCGTCGCGATAGCGCCGCTTGTCGGCCTGCGCGCGCGTCGAGCGCACCGCCGGCCCCTTCGACGCGTTGAGCCGGCGGAACTGGATGCCGGTCTCGTCGATCACGCTCGCCATCTCGCCGCCGAGCGCGTCGATCTCCTTGACGATGTGGCCCTTGGCGACGCCGCCGATCGCCGGGTTGCACGACATCTGCGCCACCATGTCGAGGTTGCCGGTCAGGACCAGCACGCGCGCGCCCATCCGCGCCGCGGCCAGCGCCGCCTCGCAGCCCGCGTGACCGGCGCCGACGACGATCACGTCGTAGCGGTCGGGGTACTCGAAGGTCATGGCCGTTCGTCCGGTGCGAGGTGTGGCATGGCCGGCGCCGATGTCACGGCGTTTCGTCCGGCGGCGGGGCCGGCTCGTCGGCGGGCGCCCGCCCCTCCCCGCGCATCCCGCAGCTCGGATCGCCGTGCTGCTTCCACGCTGCGAAGCGATAGATGTTGAGGGTCAGCCGCACCACCAGCTCGCTGGGATGCACCTGGTCCGGCGCCTTGCCATGATCCCACGTGATCGCCTTGACCTTGACCGTGCCGCACAGGTCGAACACCTGATGCTTGGCGCCGACGTAGCGCGCCTTGCTGGCCGCGAGGTCCTCGAACGAGCACACGCCGGGCACGCCGCAGCTGAACGAGAACGTGTCGTACCAGCTCCGCGTCCGGGTGCCGAGCTCGCGGATGTCCAGTCCCGCCGAGACCCCGTCGGGGTTTGACGCGCGCAGCTCGACCTGCTGCGCGCCCGGCGGCAGGTCGACGTAGAAGCACGCCTCGGCGCGCTCGGGGCTCTTGTAGAGCACCGTGGTCCGGTTGATCGTGACCCACAGATCATAGGCCGAGGTCAGCTTCAGCTCGAAGCGCTTGCGGTCCCTGGCTTCGGGCACGCCGACCCCGCCATCGCCGCCCCCGTCGCTCCGGCAGCTGCAGTGGTTGTCCTGACACAGCCCGCCGGCGAGCACCGCATGGGTATCCTTCGGCGGCGGCGGGCCGATCGTGATCTGCTCGTGCGTCGAGCCGGCGCACGCCGCCGCGGTGGCGCACGCCAGCGCCGCGATCCGCACCGCCCGCGCCACGGCGGCCCCGCGAGACCGGACCTGCCGCGAGCCGCCTGCCTGGGGTACAACCTCGGAACGCATGCCCTCTTATCGCACGAGGCAACGCCTCGCCGCCGTCGCAGGTCCAACCGCCGCCGTTGATCCATCGGCGCGCACGGTGTATCTCCTGGTCCCGCAGGTCCTTCCCCCATGATTTCGAACAGATTCCTCTCGGTCATCGCGGTGATGCCTACCCTGGCTTTGGCCCTGACCCTGGCGCTGGCGGCGCTGCCCCTCGGGGCGGCCGGCTGCGGCGGCAAGTCCGCGGCCGGCGCCGTCGACTACTCGGTATCCGCGCAGAAGAACTACGAGAAGGGGCTCAAGGAGCTCGAGGACAAGGACTGGGTGGCGGCCTCGAAGTACTTCGGCTTCATCAAGTCGCGGTTCCCGTACTCCAAGTACGCCGTGCTCGCCGAGCTCCGGCTCGCCGACGCCCAGTTCGGCGCCGAGCAGTACCTCGAGGCGATCGACAGCTATCGCCTGTTCATCAAGTTCCACCCGACCCACGACATGGTCGCCAACGGCTACGCCTCGTTCCGGATCGGCGAGGGCTACTACCGCCAGCTGTCCGGCGACTTCTGGATGTTCCCGCCGTCGTCGGAGAAGGACCAGTCGGCGACCGAGGACGCGGCCAACGAGCTCAAGACCTTCCTCGACAAGTATCCGGACTCGCCGTTCCGCGACAGGGCCAGGGAGATCGTCATCAAGGTCGGCCGGCGCCTGGCCGACCACGAATGGTACGTCGCGCGGTTCTACTGGGATCGCGGCAAGCCGATGGGCACCGTGATCCGGCTGCGCCGCCTGCTCGAGCGCTATCGCGGCGTCGGCTACGACGAGGAC
>VBLP01000266.1:4787-22726 GCA_005887925.1 Deltaproteobacteria bacterium
CTGGACCGAGCTGGTCGACAAGTACCCCAAGAGCTCGCACGCCGGCGACGCTCGCTCCGCGCTGACCAGCCTGCGCCCAGGGTCCGCTTCGTCCTCCTCCGGGCCGGCCGTGCCTCCGAGCCTGCCCTCCGGTGCCGCGACCCCGTCGGCTCGCCCCGGGGCGCCGACCCCGACGCCGGCCGCCCCGACGCCGGCCGCCCCCCGGCCCTCGGCGACGCCGGATGCATCCGCGCCGATCGCGCCTAGCCCCACACCGGCCCAGCCCAAGTAGCCCCGTCCGCGCTACCGTAGCGCCATGGGCGATCGAATCGAGCAGCTGATCGCGCACGGCCGCGAGCACTACAACGCCGGCGAGCTCGAGCGCGCCGAGCCCTTGCTCGCCGAGGCCGCCGGCGCCCGGCCGAGCTTCCCCGACATCTACAACATGCTCGGCGTCATCTACCACGGCCAGGGCCGGTTCCAGGACGCCGAGGAGGCCTTCGAGACCGCGCTCAAGCTCAACCCGCGCTACACCGAGGCCGCGCTCAACCTCTCCGTCACCTACAACGACCGCGGCAAGTACGACCGGGCGCGCGAGGTCTACGCCCGCGCCGTGTCCGCCACCGCCGGCCAGCCCCACGCCCTCGATCAGTTCGCCCGCGGCAAGCTCGCCAACATGCACGCCGACCTCGGCGCCGCCTACGCCGGCCTCGCGATGTTCGACGAGGCCGTCCGCGAGTACGCCAAGGCGCTCGATCTGTGCCCCGAGTTCGCCGACCTGCGCGTCCGCCTCGGCAACGTCTACCGCGACATGGGCGTCCACCACGCCGCGATCGCCGAGTTCGAGCACGCCAAGCGGATCCGCCCCGACTACGCCCCCGCGCGCATCCACCTCGGCGTCACCCTGTTCTCCCTCGGCCGCCCCGAGGCCGCGATCGGCGAGTGGCAGGCCGTCCTCGCAGCCGATCCCACCAACAAGTCCGCCCAGCTCTACATCCGCATGGTCAGCGACGAGCACGGCCCCAAGCCCGGCAGCGCCCTGCCGCGCTGAGCACCATGCGAAGGTCTACCGCGGCAGCTGCCCAAGCGCAATCACACCTGATTCCACCTCGCGCGCGATTCGAATCAGCGCTTCGAGCAACCCGGCATCGATGTCGGCGCCTCCCTCGTATTCCACCAGATTTCGCTTCTTGTGCGCCTGATCGAGCACTCGCCATTTCGGCGGCGAGAGACCAAGCGTGTGCTGAAGCGATTGAAAGACGAGGAAGCGGTTTTCGCTGCGGTAACCATGAAAGCGGAGCGCGGCGAGCGAGAACGCGTGCGCAGCATTGTAGGCCAGGTCGAAGCGACTCTCGACGCTGAGTTGCTCGTTCTCGGCGTCCTTGATGCGCGCTGCACCCGATCGCATCAGCCCGTCGATCTCGGCCTGCGTGGCCGATTCCGCCCTGAGCTGGCCGATGCGTACAAGGTTATCGAGTTGCTGCGATGGCATCTTCGCTTCCGATCAGCACGAGATGTTTGCCCTCGAGCACCCGGGTCAGGAACGGATGCCCCAACTGCCGGCGACGACGAAACTCGTCGCTCGTATACAAGGTGGGGCTGACAGTGCGACCCAGCTCGCGCTCCGCTGCCTGCAGCGCCGCGTACAGCTCCTCCAGCGTGATGTCATCGGAGACCACCAGCACGTCGATGTCGCTTGCCGCCGTATCGGTCTGCTTCGCAACCGAACCGTACAGCAGCGCAAGCTGGATGCGTCGCGCGAGCGGAGCGAGCGCCGCGCGGAGCCGTCCGGGGACCCCGGCAGTCTTCTCGATGATCGCGCGCAGCTCGCTGAATATCGGGGCCGCGGAGTTCGCCAGGTAACGCTTCTGGCGGCCGGCCGTCGTCGAAACCACCAGGCCGCTGTCGAGCAATCGCTGCAGCTCACGCTGGACCGCGCCGGAGCCGGAGCCCGCGAGGGTGATCAGCTCGGAGGTCGCGAAGGCCCGGTCGGGCTGCCCGAACAGCAGCGAGAACACGCGCTGCTGGGTTCGGGAGAACAGCGCATCGGCGATGCTCGTCCTCGAAGCTCGAGGGCTCTTCTTCGAACGCGTGCGAAGCATACCCATTCTGGGTAGACTAGTACCCAATCTGGGTAGCGACAACAGCGTCGCCGCTTCTGGGTAGAAGCTCCTGCAGCGCCCTGCCGCGGTGAGCTCAGGCGTGCTGCGGCCTCCGTGTCGATGGCGCGGCTTGGCCAACGCAGATGTGCGTGTCAGATCTCACCATGGGCATCCTGGCACGACTCCGTGCGAGTTGCTCGAGATTGATCCGCAGCGTCGTGAACGCCGAAGAGGCGATCGACATCGAGTGTAGCAACGTCATCGCGTGCCTCGCGCCCCGGCTCGTGGTCACAGTTCCGACTCCGCGCGCCTGGGAACGGCTTCGCGGCTCAGGCGAGCTGCTCGCTGGGCCCGAAGAGTCGGTGCTCCAGCAGGAAGCCTTCGAGGCATCGCGGTGACCATGCTGCCTATGCAGCGACGCGCGACTGATGCGGGCCCATCATCTGCAAG
The DNA here is from genome assembly GCA_005887925.1 of Deltaproteobacteria bacterium. Taxonomy (GTDB): domain Bacteria; phylum Myxococcota_A; class Polyangia; order Haliangiales; family Haliangiaceae; genus JABFXX01. Next base: position 7,319 of record VBLP01000266.1, read on the forward strand.
ACCTGCGATGGCCGTCGAGATCCCGCGCTTCGCGGGGTGGCGTGGCGTATCGTCCGGCCATGCCGTTCGCGACCGCTGCCGATGGAGCCCGTATCGCCTATGACCTCGTCGGAGCGGGGCCGCCGCTCTTGCTGGTGTCGGGCCAGGCCAGCGATCGCAACATCTGGCGGCCGGTGCGGGATGCGTTCGCGGCGCGCTACCGCGTGGTGACGTTCGATCACCGCGGCACCGGGGACAGCGACAAGCCGGAGGCGCCGCCGTACTCGACGCGCGGCTTTGCGGCCGATGCGATCGCGGTGCTCGACGCGCTGGGTATCCCGCGCGCGCATGCCTACGGGATGTCGATGGGCGGCCGGATCTGCCAGTGGCTGGGGATCGACCATGCGCCGAGGATCGGCGCGCTGGTGCTGGGCTGTACGACGCCGGGCAATGCGCACGGCGTGCGGCGGCCGCCGCATGTCGATCCGGTGCTGCTGAGCGGCGATCCCGAGCGCATGCTGCCGTTCCTAGTGTCGCCGGCGTGGGCGGCGGCCAACCGCAGCTTCCTCGCCGAGTGGCAGGCGTGGATGCTGGCGCACCCGGTGCCGCCGCACGCGCGCCAGCTGCATTTCCAGGCCAGCGAGGGCCATGACGCGTGGGAGCTGTTGCCGCGGATCGCGGCGCCGACGCTGGTGATCCACGGCAGCGACGACGAGATGAACGTCCCGGCCAACGCGCAGCTGCTGGCCGGCCGCATCTCCGGCGCCGAGCTGCACATCATTCCAGGCGCGCGCCACGTATACTTCTGGGATCACGGCGAGGAAGCCCATCGGGTCGTGCAAGCCTTCCTCGACCGGCATCCGCTGTGAGCCCTGGCGGACACAGCTCGCGTCGCGGTGCGTCCTCGCTCCGCGGCGAGGGCGGCCCTGGGCCCGTACCGGTCCTGTTGCGTGTCGTCACGTTCGTGGCGACCGAGACGTCGAAGCGCCACGGGGCCCGCGTCGCCCCTCAATCGATCTCGAGCAGGTCGGCGCGCGTGACCTCCGTGCCGGGCTCAGGCTCGTCGAGCTGCGCCGCGTGGGCGGCGAGCCGGGCCGCCATCGCGGCGCCGGCGACGCGGTCGGGGTCGGCGGTGACCGCGTCGAGCTCGCGGCGCATCGCGCTCCACCTCCGGCGCTCGGCGTCGTCGCGCTGGCGATCGCGCGCGCGGCGATCGGCGTCCGGCACTGCTGCCTCGGCGAGCGCGCGGATCAGCGCGAGCACGCCGGCGCGCAGTCCGTCACGGAGGTCGAGGACCGCCCGCGCCGCATCGATCACGGCCTGGGCGACCGCGTCCGGATCGCCAGCCTGACCGCGCACGGCCACGTCGCGTGCTCGCTCGGCGAGCACGGGCAGCCGGCCCGCGTAGCCGACGATCGTCGCTGCGAACACGCTGCGGGTTGGCGCGCCGATCGAGGTGTCGGCGGCGAGCGCATGATCGAGCCGGATCCGCATCGCGCGCACGATCATCGGGTCGATCCGCCCCAGCGCCCCGGCCAGCGCCGCATCGCGCGCCTCGAGCTCGGCGAGCGTGGCGGCGGACGGCAGCTCCTCGCCGAGCCGCTCGGCGTACACGCCCGGCTCGGCCGCGAGCGCCTCGATCCGCGGCAAGGAGTAGGCCTGGTCGAGGACGTGCTGCGCCGCACTCATGGCCCCTCCAGCGTAGCGCAGCCCCGGCCGCGCGGCGCCACCGACGGTTGGCTCGCCGCCGACCTCAAGGATGCGCTTGCGAGCTTCTGCCAGCCTGGGCGGCCGGAAGGCCCATCAGCGAGAGGAACTCGTCCATGCACACCTCCGAGAGCTCCGGGTCGGTGCGAGACCAGCGCCAGTTCGGAGCCTCGTAGCCCCACTGGCCAGCAAGGCCCGTTCCGCCCGAGATGTGACCGATCGCGTCGGCGGGCGTCAGCACCACGCTGCTGCTGAAATGGCAGGTCTTGCCTCGCCACGTGTGCGTGCTGGTGAATCGCCAGGTCTCACCTTTCCAGGTGATCGCGACGACCCGGTCGTGCTCGTCGAAGCTCACCGTGTGGGTGTCCCCGACGGCGAACCGCAACCCCTTGCCGCGATCGAACTCCATGCACGGCACGACGACGCCGAGCTGATCGCCGTAGCGAACCTGCCCGAAGCTGGCCCCTATGCCGCAGTGGAACGGCTCCTCGACGACCTCGGTGATCGTCGCCGTGATCGAACCGCCGTGCATCGCACGCGGCGTGGCGGATCCGGACATCCACTGCGCGACGACGATGATGGCGAGCGATGCGGCGGCGAGCGCGAAGGATCGGGGACCACTGGTACACAGACGGGTCAACGAGGCGGCCATGACTGATGATACCTCGGGCACAGCGGACCGGATGCGTGCAGACTCCGAATCGCACCGCGGACTCGCTGCAGCGCGAACCGATCGGCATTGCGGCTAGCCCGGCCGCCGGCCGCGCACGAGGTGCCACGCCATCGCGGCGGCGACGAGGCACCACGCGGCGAGCGCGACGTAGACGAAGACGCGCGAGATCGCGATCAGGTAGGGCGCATCGACGGCGCGCGACAGCCGCGCGGTGCACACGGTGTACATGCCGAGCGGGAACACGGCGCCCCAGTACAAGGGGTCGTAGCGCAGCGGGAACTTGCGGATGGCGTGGCGCCAGACGCCGAGGATCAGGAGCATCGGGATCCACCAGCTCGCGGTCGCCCACCACAAGAGGGTGAAGCCGCGCACGAAGGGCAGGATCTGCGCGAGCACCGGCGAGTGCGGCGTCGCCCCGACGAGCATCGCGCCGGCCAGCGTCGAGATCGCAGCGGCGCCCATGTTGATCCAGTAGGGCGGCGCGAGATCGGACGGCGACATCGGGAAGAAGGTGTAGCGATAGAAGATCAGCGAGATGATCCACAGGTAGAGCATCCCGCCGCCCAGCCACATCGCGAGCGCGAACACCAGCACCTCGGGCGCGCGGTCGCCGAGCTCGGGGGCGAGCTGCGCGCCGAGCACGCTCACCGACTGCGCCGCGACCACGCTGATCAACCAGCCGCCGTTGATGCCGTCGGCGAGCGGCGGCTTCTCGGCCTTGACGGTGAGCAGCGCGAACACGCTGTAGATCAGCACGGCCCAGAGCACGATGCCGGCGATCCACAGCGCGAGCGCCGCGGTGACGCTGCCGCCGACGACCAGGCACTGCGAGCCGAGCACGCAGGTCGCGGCGACGGTGGTGAAGAAGCCGACCGCGCGGCCGTGATGCGAGAAGTCCGCGCGCATGCGATCGCGGTGGCGGATCGCGCGCAGGGCGGTCAACAGCCACAGCGCCGGGTAGAACGCGAGGTTGGCCGCGAACAGCGCGATCGCGAGCGGATGCAGACCGAGCAGCTCGCAGGCGAGCGACACGATCCCGGTCGCCATCACAAGCGCGAAGTACGCCGGGTGCATGGCGGCGAGCCGCGGCTCGGTCATGGCCGGTTCAGGTAGCGCAGGAGCCCGAGGTTCAGGAGGAGGCACGCGGCGCTCGCGCCGAGCGCGGGCCAGACCAGCGCCCCGTCGCCGCCGAGGAACGCGTCGAGGGTCGCGGTCAAGAGCCAGAGCTGGAGGACCACGAAGATCAGCACGAAGCAGATCACGCCGTAGACGATCGTGATCCGCTGGGTGCGGGTGAGCTGGCGCTGGGGCTTCACGTGCCCTCCACGACGCCGGTCGCGAACACGTCGTCGCCGGCGACGTCCAGGGCGATCGCGGGCAACGGGCGCGGCGGCGGCCCGGCGATGTTGCGGCCGGTGGCGAGATCGAAGATGCCCTCGTGGCACGGGCAGCGCAGGAGGCCGCGCTCGAGCTCGGGGATCACCGCGCACGACAGGTGCGTGCACTTCTGGCTGTAGGCCAGCAGCCGGCCGTCCCGCATCCGGATCAGCAGGCATGGGTCGTGCTCGGTCGGGTACGCGAACATCATCGCGGTGCCCGGGGCGAGGTCGGCGAGGCCGGCGATGCGGACCCGCGGCGGCGGCGCCCCGCGGCGGCGCACCAGGCTCTTGGCGGCGATCCAGGCCTGGCCCGCGACGAACGCGCCGCTGGTCAGCACCAGGAACTTCGCGAAGTCGCGGCGCGCGACGAAGTGATCCTCGGGCCAGTCGATCGCGAAGTCGCGCCGCCACCGCGGCTGCTCGTCCATCGGCCGGTGGTCGGGCGCCACGGTCACGTCCTCGGGATCGCGCGTCGGCTCGTACACGCTGGTGCGCGTGGTGCCCGTGAGCCCCTCGCGCGCGGCGGAGTCGATGCGTACGTCGATGTCCGGATCGTCGGGCATCACACCTCCACGTCGGCGAACGGATCGGCGCTGTCGAGGACCGGCAGGCGCAGGCCGCGGCCGGACGCGCGCTCGGCCATCGCGGCGGTGACATCGACGTGCGACGGCACCGCGCGCCGTGGGACCATCACGTTCACGCGCGTGGTGATCGTCTGGTCGCCGAACCGGAAGGTGTGGGTCGGCGCCGACTGCGGCCGCAGCGCGAGCGCCTGCTCGCGGGTGCCGAAGAACAGCGCCTGGCTGGGGCACACGGTCGCGCACATCGGCTTCTTGCCGACCGACGTGCGGTCGTAGCACATGTCGCACTTCATCATGATCGCGCGATCGATGTAGAGCTCGGGCACGCCGAACGGGCAGGCGACCACGCAGTTGCCGCACGCGATGCAGCGCGGCTTGCGCGCGCTCTGGACGACGCCGTCGCCGCTGCGCTTGATCGCGTCGGCCGGGCAGACCTCGGCGCACGTCGGCTGCTCGCAGTGCATGCACACCACGGGCACGGTCTGGACCGAGTGCGCGCGATCGACGTACTCGAGGTGGATCATGGCCTCGCCGCGGTGGGTGTCGCACTCGGTGCACGCCTGGACGCAGGCCTGACAGCCGATGCACCGGCTGGGATCGACGAAGAACTCGAGCTGCTGCGGGACCGGCATTACTGCTGCGGCTCCCGTTCCGAGGCGTAGGCCGGCGGCCCGGCGGCGCGCCTCACGCGGCAGCCGCACACCTTGTACTGCGGGATCTTGCTGATCGGGTCCTGCGCCGCGACGGTGAGGCGATTGGGGCTCTTGTCGCCCGGCCAGTGGTACGGGATGAACACGGTATCGGGGCGGATCGTCGTGACCACCATCGCGCGCAGGGTGATCGCGCCGCGCGGCGTCTCGCACGTCGCCCAGTCGCCGTCGGCGATCCCGAGCTTGTCGGCGAGCCGGGGGTGGAGCTCGAGCCGCGGCTCGGGATACTGCGCGACCAGCGGGCCGATCCGGCGGGTCTGCGTGCCCGACAGGAACTGGCTCACCACGCGGCCGGTCGTCAGGAAGATCGGGAACTCGCTGGAAGCGTCGTCGACCGCGGGGCGGTGGTCGGCGACGTTGAACCGCGCCTTGCCGTCGGGGAAGTAGAACCGGCCGGCGCCCCGCGCGACCGGATTGTAGCTGTCGGGCTCGAACAGCCGCGGCGTGCCCGGGTGATCCGGCGTCGGCGCGCCGGTCCTGGGATCCTCGCTGTAGCACGGCCAGAACACGCCGAGCTGAGCGTCGATCTTGTCGTAGGTGATGCCCGAGTAGTCGGCGACACCGCCCTTGCTCGCGATCCGCAGCTCCTCGAAGATCTCCTGCGGGCTCGCGAACGTCATGCCGTGCGGGCGGTCGAGCGCGCGGGCGAGGTCCTGGATGATCCGCCAGTCCTGGCGCGCCTCGCCCGGGCAGTCGACCGCGCGGTTGATCTTGATGACCCGGCCCTCGACCTGGGTGACCGTGCCCTCGTCCTCCTCCTGCAGGCTCCCGGGCAAGACGACGTCGGCGTGCCGCGCGGTGTCGCTCAGGAAGAAGTCGATCGCGACGAACAGCTCGAGCTTGTCGAGCGCGCGCGCGATGAACTGGTTGTCGGGCAGCGACACCACGGGGTTGAAGCAGATCGCGATCAGGCCCTTGATCTCGCCGGCGTCGATCTTGCGGAACAGCTCGTAGGCATCGACGCCGGGCCCCGGCAGCTCGGGCTCCTCGATGTTCCACACCGACGCGATGTACCGGCGGTGCTCGGGGTTGGAGATGTCGCGCCAGCCGGGCAGCTGATCGCACTTCTGGCCGTGCTCCCGGCCGCCCTGGCCGTTGGCCTGGCCGACGATCGTGCCGTAGCCGCTCTTGGGTCTGCCGATCCGGCCCGTGGCGAGCACGAGGTTGATCGTGCCAAGCGCGTTCTGCACGCCGTTGGAGTGGTGCTCGATGCCGCGCGCGTGGAACAGGAAGCTCGTCTTCGCGGTGCCCCACAGCTCCGCGGCGCGGCGCAGCGATCGCTCGGGGACGCCGGTGACCTCCGCCGTGCGGGCGATCGGCCAGGTCTTGCAGTACGCGGCGACCGCGTCGAAGCCGACCGTGTGCTCGGCGATGAATTCGTGGTCGATCCAGCCGTGCTCGATCATCAGGCCGAGCACGCCGGCGAACAGCGCCGCATCGCGACCGGGCCGCACCGGCAGGTACAGATCGCAGGTCCGTGCGATCGGCGTGATCCGCGGATCCTGGACGATCACCCGGGCGCCCATCTCGCGCGCCTGCCAGATGTAGTTCGTCGTGATCGGCGAGCACTCGGCGACGTTGGAGCCGGCGACCCAGATCACCTCGGTGCCCACCATGTCCGACCACGGGTTGGTCGTGCGATCGATGCCGAACGCCTTCTTGTTCGCCGCACCCGCGCTGACCATGCAGAGCCGGCCGTTGTAGTCGATGTACGGCGTCTTGAGGCAGACCCGCGCGAACTTGCCGAGCAGGTAGGTCTTCTCGGTGGTCAGGCTCGCGCCGCCGAGGACGCCGATCGCGGCGTTGCCGTGCTCGCGCTGCAGCCGCGCGATCTCGCGCGCGACGTGCCGGATCGCCTCGTCGTACGGCATCGCGCGAAACCCGCCCGGGGCACCGGGATCGCGGCGCAGCGCGGTGAGCAGGCGATCCGGGTGCGAGCCCTGGAGGTAACGCTTCACGCCCTTCGGGCACAGCATCCCTCGGTTGAACGGGAACTCCTCCCACGGCTCGAAGCCGATCACCTCGTTGCCGCTCACCTTGAGCTGGATGCCGCACTGCTGGCCGCAGAAGCAGCAGTGGGTCTTGACCAGCCGGTCGGGCGCGTCGGCGGTGCCCCCGCGCGTGCGCGGCGACAGGTGCGGCCCGAACGCGCCGGTGATCGCGAGATCGTCGACCGGCAAGGTCGCCATCAGCCGTCCTCCGAGGGCGGTGGCGCTGGCGCCGTCCACAGCGCACCCTGCGCGAGCCCGAACAGCGCGCGCCGGCACGCCGGGCAGACCTCCTGGTAGTGGCCGCCTGCCATCTCGTAGCGGAAGCCGAGGTCGCGCTCGACGGTGATGAGATCGCGGATCAGCTGCGCCGGGGCGAACGGCCGGCTGCAGCGCCGGCACCTGGCCTGGTCGCCCCGCGCGCCCTCGTCCTTGTAGAACCCGACCCCGAGCTGCGCCGGCCGCTGGAAGATGTGGAAGAACTTGCCGAACGGCAGCCACAGCAGCGTCACGATCACCGTGATCGCGTGGAGGATCGCGAGGAAGCTGTAGGCGTAGCCGCGGAGCCACGTGTAGCTGATCGTCAGCATGAGGCCGGTCACGCTGATCGCCGCGAGCAGCACGAGCGGCAGCACGTCCTCGCCGAACTGCTGGACCGCCTCGGCGCCGCGATCGCGCATGCGGCGGCGGAACGCGAGCATCACGCCGGCGAGCACGAGCAAGGATGCCCAGACCAGGCCGTGAAACACGACGAACGCGAGCGCGGACGACACCGCAAAGTCGCCGGTCGCGTAGCCGAACAGGTACGCGCGGTAGAGGCCGAGGTGGCCGGGAACGGTCTCGAAGTGGATCCAGCCCCACACCAGCGGAAACGTGATCGCCGCCGCGAGGAAGCAGCCCCACATGAGCAGCAGGTGCGTGACCCCGCGCATGCGATCGCGCCGGAGGATGAAGCGGTTCGCAGCGACCTCGACGACGGCGCGCTTCGCGAAGCGCGCGAGGTTGCCCGGCAGCGCCCGCGGCGCCAGAAAGGCGCGCCAGCCGCGCCGCCAGTACATCCGGGTCGGCGGCCGCTGCAGCCACATCGCGTAGCGATAGGTGATCCCGAACGTCGCGAACAGCGTCGCGAACGTGTAGCCGACCAGCGCGGCATCGAAGTGGGCGAGGTTGCGCGAGCCGAGCATGATCAACACACCGAGCCCGATCGCGAACGCGATCGCCCAGGCAGTGGCGCGCGTGGCCGGTGGGCTCACGTCCGCGATTCTGCCCGTTCGCCGCGCCGCTCGCGAGCCGGCCGCAACCTCATCTTGCCGTCGCGGGATCCGAGAAACCTGGAAGTTGCTCCGAGCCACCCAGCCGAAACTTGCCGGCCCCGCCGCTCCGGACAGTGCCTGGGCTCGATACGTTCGGGGCATGAAACGCCGGACGCTCGTGATGCTCGTGGGGCTCGCGCTCGGTTGCCAGACCCAGTTCGTCGGCAGCGCGTACATCGATGCTCGGACCTGCGAGACGAGGTGCTCGCTGGACAAGATGCAGATGTCCGGGATGGTCTACCTCGGAGGGTACTCGAGTGCGTGTGTGTGCGAGGTGCCCAGGCCGCCCGCAGCTCCGCCGCTCGCCGCGCCGCGCTCCCCTGCAGCGCCGCAGCCCGCGTCTCCGCCGGATGCGTCTCCACGGGCCGCCCCGCCCGGTGCGCTCGGCGCGGCCGTCGGCGTGATCCAGCAGATGCGCGGCCAGAACGCGATGCAGCCGATGGCGCCGGCGCGGTGATCTGCAACGGTGCTGACCGCGATCAGCTCGGCGAGCCGATCGCGGTCGAATGGCTCGGCCAGAGACGAGCGACCAGGTCACATCGCATCGCGGGACGACCCGCGGTGCTCATTTGTCGTCCTTGTCGTCGGGCGTGGCGCGCCGGACGTCGGGCGGCATCTGCAGCACGACGATGAAGTCGTTGATCGGCCTGGCGAGCGCCTCGGCCACGCTGCCCTCGCCATCGTCGATCACGGCGCGCAGCGAGATCGCATCGCCGACGCCGCGTCGCTTCATCCGGCCGACGACGGCCGAGTCGTGGCAGTGGCCGTTGCCGGCGAGCAGGATCAAATGACCGCCGGGGTTGGCGGCGAGCCACCGGGCGCTGGTGTCGGCCATGGTCTCGTCCCAGATCACCTGGACGGTGTAGATCCGTTCGGCGCTGGGCATCTCGCCCTCGCCGTCGTCGCCGTGCTGCGGTGACGGCTTGGGCGCGGGCTTCTCCCCGGGCTTGGCCTCTCCGGGCTTGGCCTCCCCGGGCTTGGCCTCGGGCTTGCTCTGCGAGTGCGCCGAGGTGCCGCCCATGTCCTCCATCAGCGCATCGAACCACGCGCGGTGCGCGCGATCGTCGAGCTTGAGCTCGGGCAGCTGGGCCCTGTCCTCGGGGGTCAGCGACTCGAGGCCGTGGTGCGACACCTTCTTGGTCAGCTCCCTGGCCGCGTTCGCGGCGACCAGGTGGGCGCCGGCGGCGACCGCAGCGTCGACCGTCGGGCCGTAGAAGCCGTAGTCGTAGCGCCAGCGCTCCTCGTAGCCGGTGCGCGATCGCAGCTGCGCCTCGTCGATCCGTCGGGCGGTGTAGTCGTCGAGCACGCCCTGGAACGGGCGCTGGAACATCTCCATCGCCAGCGCGAGCCGCGCGCCGGGCAGCCGCTTGATCAGCTCGCGCACGACGTGGAGCTGGACCCAGTGATGGTGCGGGTTGGGGTGCTCCTCGCCGACGCACACCGCGTGCGATGCGGCCAGCCGCGTCCAGAACGCGGGCTCGTCGACCGACTTGCCGGTCCGCGCGTCGACGATCTGGTATGGCAGCGCCGCGGCGTCGATGCCGCGCTTCGCGGGCCGGGGCTGCTCGACCGGCGCACCGCCGTAGCGACCGCCGCAGCCGAGGACGGCCAGCGCGAGAACCGCCGCGCGGCGGTGAGAAGCTGACATGATGGCGATGGTACACCCCGAGGCGCACGATCTCGTGGTCGATCTCTCGTCGCTGCCACCCTCGATCGCCCGTGCACGGATGCGGTTGTGCGCCAGATCGCTGCCGCGATCGTGCTGCGCGTCGCAACCCGTGGGTGACCGTGATGCCGGTCCGGACGCCGCATCGCTCGGCGGCGTGGGCGGTCGACGCTATCGATGGCGGTCGGAGGCCGGTGCCGCCGCCGATGACGCCGTTCACGTCGCGATCGGCCGCGTGCGCGCTGCCGCGGCGCAGGGTGGTACACCGCCGTGGTGACGCTGCCGTATCTGACGTCCGAGCTCGCCGGCACCGGCGGAGCCCTGCGTAGCTGCGACGAGGACTTCGTCGTCGACGAGGAGCTGCCCTACGCGCCGTCGGGCGCCGGCGACCACGTGTTCGTGCGGATCGAGAAGCGCGGGCTGGCCACGCTCGACGCCGTGCGGATGCTCGCGCGCGCCCTCGACGTCCGTGACCGCGACGTCGGCGTCGCCGGCATGAAGGATCGCCACGCGGTGGCCCGCCAGTGGCTGTCGCTGCCGCCGCCGGTGACGCCCGAGCAGGCGCTCGCCGCGGTGCTGCCCGGCGAGCCGCCCGTCCTGCGCGTGCTCGAGGCGCACCGCCACTCGCACAAGCTGCGCACCGGCCACGTCCGGGCCAATCGCTTCACGCTGCGCGTCCGCGGCGTGGCGCCCGGCGCCGACGAGCGCGCCCGCGCGGTCCTCTCGGCGCTGTCGCAGCCACCCGGTGCGCCGAACTGGTACGGCGAGCAGCGCTTCGGCAGGGACGGCGACAACGCCGCGCGCGGCAGGGCGCTGGTCACCGGTGCGCGCCCGCTCGGCCGCGACCGGCGGCTCGATCGCCTGATGATCTCGGCGCTGCAGTCGCAGCTGTTCAACCACTGGCTCGCTGCGCGGATCACCGATGGGCTGTACCGCACCGTGCTCGCGGGCGACGTGCTCCACAAGCGCGGCGGCGGGATGTTCGTGTGCGACGACCCGGCGACCGATCAGGCGCGGCTGGCCGCCGGCGAGCTCGCGATCACCGGCCCGATGTTCGGTGATCGCATGCGCTGGCCGCCCGAGGCCACCCCGGCGTTCGCGCGCGAGGCCGAGATCCTGGCTCGCGAGGGCCTCGCCGCCGACGCGTTCGCGCAGGTCCGCGCCCTCGCCGAGGGCACGCGGCGCGATGCGGCGATCGAGGTGCGCGACGCCGCAGTGGTGGCCGGCGATTCGACCCTCGAGGTCGCGTTCACGTTGCCCGGCGGCGGCTATGCCACCGCGGTGATGCGCGAGGTCATGAAGGGCTCCGACCGGGTCGACGCCGAGCAGCTCGGCGCCAACTGGGTGCTGTGGCTGCTGGTCGGCCTCTCGGTGATCTCGGTCGGCGTGATGATCGACCGCGCCCTGTGGCTGCGCAACCGCGACACCGACGCCGAGCGGTTCATCCGCGAGCTCAAGGGCGCGTTCGAGCGCGACGAGATCGACCGGCTGCTGACCAAGTACATGGACGACCCGGCGGTCCCGATCCAGGTCGGGCTGCGCGGGGTGGCCGCGCGCGCGCTCGGCCCCGACGTGGTGGCCGAGACGATGAACGGCGAGCGCGTACGCTGGCGGCGCGCCGCCGAGCGCGGCCTGATCGTGCTCGGCACGCTGGGCAACAACGTGCCGTTCGTCGGCTTGTTCGGCACCGTGCTCGGCGTGATCAACGCGTTCCAGCACCTCGCGACCAACGCGGCCGACGCCACCAAGGAGACCCTGTCGGCGATCGCCGAGGCGCTGGCCGCGACCGCGATCGGCCTGCTCGTCGCGATCCCCGCGGTGATCGCGTTCAACTTCTTCAGCCGCCGGATCCGCGTGATGATGGGCGGCGCCGACGAGATCGCCCACGCCGTGCTGTCGCTGGACCACGGCGCGGAGCGCACGCGCAAGGAGGCGAGCGATGGCGGGAAGTAAGCTGTATCGCGACGACGACGACCTCGGCGTGATCACCGACATCAACGTGACGCCGTTCGTCGATGTCGTGCTCGTGCTGCTCGTGGTGTTCATCGTGACCGCGAAGCTGATCGTCGCGCGCGGCATCGAGATCGACAAACCGAAGGCGGCGACCGGCGGCGAGGTCCAGAGCACGCTGCGGGTCTCGATCAACAAGGACGGCGAGCTCTACGTCAACGGAGACAAGTTCGCCAGCGATGCGGCCGCCGTCGGCAGGATCAAGGAGATCGCGGCAACGACGTCCCGGCCCAAGGCGATCGTCGCCGGCGATCGCCGCGCGGCCTATGCGGGTGTGATGCATGCCATCGATCTGGTCCAGCAGGCCGGCATCACCGCGATCGCGCTCGAGAACGAGCGGCCGGAGTGAGCTTTCTTGCTACGCTGAGCCAGAGCCGATGTCGCCGGACCATCCCCCGGGCGCGTGATGCGACCGTCCCGTCATCGATCCATACGCGCCATGCGATGGGATTCGCCGTTCGTGCTCGCCGTCGCCGGCACGCTCGCGCTGCACCTGACCCTGGTGACCGTCGGAGACGCGCTGGTGGTGACCCATCCGCCGCATCCGCACGTCCCGGCGCCGCGCATCGATCTGATCGACGTCGAGGTGCCGCCGGTGCTCAAGCCACCGCCGCCCCCCGTGCCGAGCAAGACGCCCGAGCCGCCGGCGCCCGTCGAGCCGGTGCGGCCCGCGCCGCGCGCCCACGCCGTGCGCGCGACGCCGGGCCCGGTGCGCCCCGCCGAGCCGCCGCCGCCCACGGCGACCGCGACCGCCACCGAGGCCGGCGGCGAGCAGGTCGTCCACATGGATGATGTCGCGCCGTCGGCGACCGGCGTCGGCGTCGCCGTCGGCAGGCCGGCCACCGGCCGGGTGGGACGCGGTGGCACCGGCGGGGGAACCGGCGGCGGCGACGGCGCGGGCAGCGGCGAGCTCGCGCGACCGGTCTCGGTCGCCACCATCAAGACCGGCGCCCGGGCCAAGGGCGACTACGGCTACTTCGACGCCGGCAAGGACTACCCCGCCGAGGCCCGCATGCGCGGCATCGAGGGCAAGATCCGCGTGCGGCTGGTCGTCGACAAGCACGGCAAGGTGACGTCGCGCGTGCTGCTCAACCGGCTCGGCTACGGTCTCGACGAGTGGGCGATGAAGCGCGCCGGCGAGATGGAGTTCGAGCCCGCGATCGACAGCGACGACCATCCGGTGACGTCGGTGGTTGTGTGGACGTTCACCATGACCTTGCCGAAGTAGCGTATCCGGGACGTACCCGAGAACGCCGGTGATCGCGATGCGAGTGCGAGGTCGTCCGATTCCGGCATTGCATCGCTGCGCGTAGACTGGCCGCAATGGCCATTTTCCTGCGGGTCGCCGCCAGTGCGGCGGTCGCGATGACGGTCGGACTGACGAGCGCCGCCCACGCGCAGACCAGACCGCCATTCGATTCCGCGATCGACGTGCAGACCTTCGCGTACGCGGTGGGGCCCAAGACGTTCGTCACCGTCGCGGATGGCGACGTCGCCGCCCGCGACCAGCTCGCGGTCGACGCGCTGGTCACGGTCCTGACCAAGCCATTCAAGATCTACGACGTCGACGCCAGCAACCCCAACCGGATCACCGGCACGCGCACCACCGTGATCAGCTCGATGACGTCCGCGCAGCTCACCGCGGCGTACGGCGTCACCGATCGGCTCCAGCTCGGCGGCAACCTGCCGATCGTGTTCGCGCTGCAGGGCGACGGCCTGATGCCCGAGACCGGCTCGCCGGCGCCCGGCGGGCTCAACGTCATGGGCCTGGGCGATCTCGTCGTCGAGGCCAAGTACCGGCTGCTGCGCGGTCGCCTGCTGCGCGTCAGCGCGATCGGCGGTCTATCGCTGCCGACCAGCATCGGCAGCGGCGGCTCGCAGTTCATCGGCGACGACCTGCCGACCGTGCGCGGCAAGCTCGCCGCGCAGCTCGACCGCGGGCGGCTGTCGCTCGGCGCCAACGCCGGCGTCATCCTGCGCAAGCCGCGCACGATCTACGACACCACGATCGGCCAGCAGCTGGTCTGGGGCGTCGCCGGGGCCGTCCGGATCACCGATCGGCTGTCGGTGATCGCCGAGGGCTACGGCCGCGCCGGGCTGCCCGGCTTCTCGCTCGACGCCAGCCCCCTCGAGGCCGAGGGCGGCGTGCGGTGGTTCGCGACCCCGAACTTCGCGATCGTCGCCGGCGGCGGCGCCGGCCTCGTCAAGGGCATCGGCGCGCCGGAGTCGCGGTTCTTCGTCTCGGTCAGATTCGCGCCCGACGATCGCGACTCCGACGGCGACGGCATCCCCAACAGCCGCGACAGGTGCCCGCTCGAGCCCGAGGACAAGGACGGCTTCCAGGACGAGGACGGCTGCCCCGATCCCGACAACGACGGCGATCACCGCCCCGACGCCGTCGACAAGTGCCCCAACGAGGCCGAGGACATCGACGGCTTCGAGGACGACGACGGCTGCCCCGATCCCGACAACGACAAGGACGGCATCCCCGACCTCCAGGACAAGTGCCCCAACGACCCCGAGGACGGCCTGCCGCCGTTCCCGCACGATGGCTGCCCGGTCGGCAAGGGTCAGGCTGCCGCGCCCCCCGCTCCCGCCCCCGAGCCCGAGATCGACGCCGCGTGCGTCGAGCCCGATCGCGATCACGACGGCATCCCCGACGCCCAGGACAAGTGCCCCGACGAGCCCGAGACCATCAACGGCGTGGACGACGACGACGGCTGTCCCGATAGCGGCGGCATGCAGGTCGCCCGGCTCGACGGCGATCACCTCACCGTCGACCGCGTGCCGACCCTCGACGGCGGCGGCCTGTCGCGCGGCGGCCTGATCGTCGTCGACCAGATCGCGCTCGTGATGCGCGGCCACCCCGACGTGACCCACTGGCTGATCGCCATCGGTCTGCCATCGGCCGACGACGCACGGCGTGTCGCCGACGCGGTCAAGGCGCGCCTCATCGCGCGCGGCGTCGCCGCCGATCACATCGAGGTCCTGTCCGCGCGCGGCACCGCGCGGATCGGCGGCCTGGTCAAGGAGCGTGGCTCCGGCGCACTCCCGATTTGTCCCGCGCCCAAGTAGCAGTGCCAGCCACGCGAGACCGGCAAATACTGCCTCCCAGAATCTCTGTTAATTCGATGTCAGCTACAAAATTACAATTCTGCGCCAGCTGTAATTCTATGATGTCTTGACACGTATAGTTACGTGCTTACAGAGTCGGGGCTCAGCGCAGCGGCCGATATCCGGTCGCGCGAAGGGAAGGGGCAAGTTATGGCTCTCCTGCAGGTTTAGTGGGTGGATCCAGGCTGGAGTTGCACAGGGTCAAGGTGGATTCCTGAGCAACAGAGCATGAGTAATGCGATAAGCCCGGAGGAGCTATGGAATCCGAACGAGCGACGCGTGATAGTG
>VBLP01000271.1 GCA_005887925.1 Deltaproteobacteria bacterium
GATCCCGGCAGCCCGCGGATCAGCTCGACGATCACCACCGCCCGCCTGCTCGGCGGCCAGCAGTTCCAGATCGTCGGGTTCGGCGGCCCGCTCAACGGCACCCGGCCGCAGAAGTGGATCTGGGACTGGGCCGTGATCCGGCTGCCCCGCGCCAACCGCTTCAACTACCCGGGCGTCCTCAACCGCCGCCGCCAGGCCGCCGCCGGCGATGGCATGTACATCGTCCAGCATCCCGCCGGCCGGCAGCGCACCATCGTCTGGGACACCGATGTCACCCCGACCGGCGCGCTGGTCACAGCGGCCACCCCCGGCTCGCAGGCCTGCTTCGCGCACCCCACGCGGCGCTGTGTCCAGTGCACCGTGGCATCGCTCGACGGCGCCACCGGCGGCCCCGGCTCGATGATGCGATTTCTCCACTACACGTGCGACACCGAAGGCGGATCCTCGGGCTCGCCGGTCATGAAGCTCGACGCCGCAACCACCTTCACCTGGGAGCTGGTCGGCCTCCACCACGGCTACGACGGCACGTTCAACGAGGCGATCAACATCAACCTGCCCAGCCTGGTCACCGCGGCGTTCTGACCGCCGTGCGCGCAGGCAATGCGCGGCCCGATTCCGGAGCAGCGTGCCTCTTCAGGAACATGGCGGGGGAAAGCAGGGGTGCAGCGAAATAAGTCGAACATGATATAGCTCACACGACCGCCCGTTCATCACACTCTGCTTCTGTACGGATTTCTCACAAGGACTGTAATATCGTACGTTAATGGTATTTGTGACAACAATACTGGCGTCATTCAGTCAATCGATTACATCCAGAGGTTGTATTGAATGATGGATTACGCTAGTTACTTGCTCGACCAGCTCGACAGCGCGATCCTCCTGTTCACACCGTCCCTCGACGAGATCCGGCTCCACAACGCCCACGCGACGGCGCTGCTGCATGCCCTCGGCGGTTCCCGCGACGTCCCGCCGTGTGAGCTGATCTCGACGATCGAGACCGGGCTGGCCGCCACATCCGGCCGTGCGGGCCCGGAAGCTGCCTTCCGACCGCGGTGTTCTCGCCCTGGCCAACCTCGCGGTCTCGCAGGACGGCGAGCTCGCCGAGGTCCTGTTTGTGCGCCACGGCCTGTCTCGCCGCGACAGCCGCATCGTGGGGGTCGTCCGCGCCGGCCTGTCGAATGCCGAGATCGCTCGCGAGATGAATCTTCAGTGTGGAACGGTCCGGCAGTACCTCAGTGCGATCTTCGCCGTCTTCGGCGTTCACAGCCTCACGCAGCTGATCCGCGTCATCGAGTCGATGACATCGTGAGCGTTCGCCCCTGCGCCCGGCCCCTCTGCGTCCGGCGGAACCGGATCATCGCCCCGATCACGCCGAGCAGCGCGAACCCCGACGGGCTCCCGCTCCCGCCGGCCGAGCATCCCGCGGGCGCCGAGGCATCCTCCGCAACCTGCTCGATGCTCGGCTGGATGAAGTCGTCCACGAACGCATCGACGCGCATGTCCCTGCCGTACTGCACGCAGCCCAGATCCCCCGCGGAGGTGACCCCCACCAGGTACTCGTGGCCTGCGATCGTCATGAACGCAGCACCGCCGGAGTCACCCGCACAGGTCTGCGATGGATCGGGGTGGAACGTGAAGTCGACCTCGGAGGCGGCGCTGATCGTCGTCGTGCCTTCCCGCTTGGTCAGCGGCACGCCGTCGAGCGGCGAGGCCACGCCGAACCCGACGATCCGCACCGTCTGTCCGGCGAGCAAGCCATCGAGCGGGCTCGGCGGAAGGGCCGCCGGCGCCTCCGCGGCAGGGACCGACAGCACCACCACGCCGACGTCGTTGCGCAGCAGCTGGCGATCGAAGCCGGGGTGGGCGAACGCCTCCGCGACCGCCAGCGAAGCGCGTCCCGTCGCCGCGTCGGTCCCGAACAGCACCCGGTCTGGCCGGATTCCGGACACACAGTGCCCCGCCGTCACGACCACCCGGGGAGCTACCAGCGTACCCGAACAGTAGATCCTCGTGCCGGACACCAGCGCGACCACCTCCGGGTCTCCCGTGTCGATCGTGCCGTTGGTGATCGCCGATACCGCCGAATCGTACGACGGCAGGCTGCAGCCATGGAGCACGATCACGGCGACGGCGACCGCGAACAGGCTCGGCCTGCGGCTCGTCGCGCCGGCGCGCATCGCACGATCGGCATCACCGGGCATCGCGTCCTCGCTCGCGCGCCCGATCAGGCCTGGATCGCACAGTACTGGACGTACAGGTCGAACGCTTCGATGCAGTCCGCATCGACGATGATGTTTATGCCGCCCTCGAGGATTGCGGCGCCGCACACGCTCACGACCGTCGCGGTCGCGAGCCAGCATTGCCAGGTATAGGGCGTCTCCGCGCTGGACGCGTTCAGATCGCTCACCAGCTGGCTCGTCGCGATGCTCGATTGACCGACCATCTCGTGGCCGAGCAGCTGCTTTCCGCGGTACGTCAGGCGGAGGGTCCCCTGGGCCGGCGCCTCGCTCCGGATCTCCACCACCCGGGTCCCCTCGCTGTCGATCGCCAGGCCGTGGACGCTCGACCTCGCGACGATGCCGTGCTGGTCGGTGACGCCGAACGCCGCGACGCCCTCCGGGACCTGATAGAGCTCCCAGGTGGTGAGTCCCGGAACCGCCTGCGCAGTCTGCGCGGATGCCGCGATGGTCATCGGCTCGCTCGCCGGTAGTTCGGCGTCCGATGCGCCACAGCCGATCGAGCCAGCGAGCAGGAACGTGATGCAGAGTGCCGTCCTCGTCATGAGTCCTCCTTGTAAACGGTCTTCCCTCGAGACCGGATCACTCAAGATCACCATATCCAGTATCCAATCTACTATTCGCAAATGTGAGTCAAAGTTCGAGGCAGCCGCGGCGATCGAGCCGCCGGACCCCCACGGCTCCCCCCGGACCTCATCGATCTCGGCCCCGACCGCACCGCTGCGCGCCCCGCACCGGATCCGCCTCCCGAGGCCCTGACATCGCCCCGGAGCTCACCTGATCTGAGCCCGCCTCGGTTTCCATCCGCCAACTGTCATGTCGCTGACGTCGGCGTACGGGCAGGTTGTGTAGATTCGGCCCGTGCACGTTCTCGTCATCGGTGCTGGCATCTTCGGCGTCGCCGCGGCCCTCGAGCTCCGGGCCCGCGGCTGCCGCGTCACCCTCGTCGATCCCGGACTACACCGCGCTCGCCGAGCGCGCCCTCGACGGCTGGCGCCGCTGGAACGCCGACTGGCCCGTTCCCCGCTTCCACGAGACCGGCGTCGCCTTCCTCACGTACGGCCCGATGCAGCCCGGCAGCTTCGAGCACGACAGCTTCACCCTCCTCGCCCGCCGCGGCCATCGCGTCGAGCGCCTCGACGCTGCCGCGATCGCCGCCCGCTTCCCCGCCTACCGCCCCGGCGCGTTCACCGACGGCTACTTCCATCACGAAGGCGGCTGGGCCGAATCCGGCACCACCGTCGCCCACCTCGTCGCCGAGGCCATCGCCGCCGGCGTCACCCTCCTGGGCGACCACCCCGCTCGCCGCATCGTCGACGACGGCGCCGTCGTCGGCAGCCGCGTCGTCACCGCCGACGCCATCGCCGTCTGCGCCGGCGCGTGGACCCCGCTGCTCGCCCCCGAGCTCGCCGCCGACCTCCGGGCCGTCGGCCAGCCCGTGTTCCACCTCCGCCCCGCCGACCCCGCCGCGTTCTCCGCCTCGCGCTTTCCCGTGTTCGGCGCCGACATCTCGCGCACCGGCTATTACGGCTTCCCGTCACAGCACGACGGTATCGTCAAGATTGCCAATCACGGCACTGGCATTCATCTCGCCGCAGACGCCCCGCGCCACACCACCGCTGCCCAGGAAGCCGCGCTCCGCGACTTCTTGCGCGACGCCTTCCCCGCCCTCGCCGCCGCTCCCATCGCCGCCCGCCGGCTCTGCGTCTACTGCGACACCCGCGACGCCGACTTCTGGGTCGACCGCCACCCCCACCGCCCCAGCCTCACCGTCGCCACCGGCGGCTCCGGCCACGCCTTCAAGTTCGCCCCCGTCATCGGCGCCATCATCGCCGACACCGTGCTCGGCATTCCCCATCCCCTCACCCACAAGTTCCGCTGGCGCCCCGGCCTCGACACCTGGCGCGGCGACGCCGCCCGCTCGTCCTGATCGTCAGCCCGCGCGCCTCCGCCGCACCCGCACCCGCACCCGCACCAGCCCCAGCGCCGCGAGCCCCGCGATCAGCCAACCCCCGCCGCCCGCGCCACCCCCGCCGCCCGCCGTGCAGCCCACATGGTTCGTCGAATCCACGAACCCGCCCTCCGACTGGATCATCGCCGAATCCGAATGCACCCCGCGCTGCGCGCGCACCATCTCGAAGCGCCCCGACTTGAACTGATAGCGATACAGGTCGCCGTCCGCCGTCTGCATCGCGCCCGCCACATTCCACATGTAATCCACCCCGAAGATGCGCTCGCCATTGCCGTCATACGCCTGCGCCAGCGCCGCCAGCCAGTCGCCCTCCGTCAGCACCACCACATCCGCGATCGCGCTCTCCGGCACCACCACCAGCGGCACCGTCGCTACCTTCACCTGATCCGCCGCCAGCTCCAGCATCCCCGTCTCCGCCGCCGGTGCCCCCACCGTCAGCCACTCGCGATTCTCGAACAGAAACGTCGTCCGCGGCTGCAGCGTCACGTCCGCCGGCCCCGCCCCCGCCAGCACCCCATTCCCGTGCAGCTCGCGGCCCTCGCGGAAGTAGCGCACCAGGTACGTCGCCTCGCCCCCCGCCAGCATCCGCACCTCCGCCACCTTCGCCTCGTCATCCCGCCTCAGGATCAGCGACCCGTGCGCATCCAGCTCGATCGCGTCCGGCACCCGCACCTCCGCCACCCCGCGCCCCACCTCGTGCCCGCGCGGATCCAGCAACCGCAGCCCCGCCGTCCCCTCGCCCACCGCATGCCCGCGCACCCGCAGGTCCTCCTTGTCGTCGCTCGAGTGCGCCCACAGCGTCACCATCGTCCCCCGCACATACGGCGAGTGCAGGTTGTCCTCGAATCGCACCGGCGTGAGCACGAAGTCCCACGTCAGGTCGACGTCATCCGTCATCGAGTACGTCGGCTCGCACCCCGCAACAGCGAGTGCGACCACCACAGCGCATGGCCCCAAGCGCATCATGCTCTCCTTCGCTGCACCCATCGTACCCTGCCGCACCACGTCGAACAGCCGTCACAAGCGGCCGAAACCTCGGCGCTCCCTCCCCCACCGCCCCCACCTCCTGTCTCGCCTTCATCGCCCTCTGCCGTCGCTGCGTCAGGTTCTGAACGAACCTGCCCGCCCTTGCCTCCGGCATCGCTGCCGGCGCGGCGGCGCGGCTGCTCAGCTGCTCAAACCGCCCCCCTCCTCCCCGACAGCTCCTCGCAGCCCGACGCCGCCACCCCTCCCAGCCCGACGCCGCCACCCCTCCCAGCCCGACGCCGCCACCCCTCCCAGCCGCTCCCGCAAGCCCCCGCAACCAGGCCGCTTCCTAGCCCGCATGGCCGGTTGACCTGCCCCTCCCCCGACCCCATAGTTCCCTCTGATCGTTCTTTGACAAGGGGGCGTACCGGTTTCGACGAGGATGGCGACGCTCGGGTCGCGCGTCGTGGCGCCCCAGGCCACGTAAAAAGGGGCAAACCATGCAACTGCGAATGATAACGCCGTTGCCCTCGCTGCCTGATCAAAACTCAGGTAACGACGGTGCCTGCAGCTTCCGTCTGTAGCTTCAGAGCACCGACACAATCAGGCTGGGCCTCCTGACCCGCCAGCACAAGGAGGCCGAGACATCGCTGGCTCGTCGCGCTCGCAGGTCGGCCGCCGCTTGCGAGCGCGAGACACTCTACCGGCGTGCCTACACGCGTAGAAGCTCGTCCTGATCCATCTTCGGACGCGGGTTCGACTCCCGCCGCCTCCACCACAATTTCAACGGCTTACGCTACAGATTGACTTCGCGGTGAGCGTGTCCCTCGGCTCGTCGCCGTCTCCCTTGTCAGCGGCGCGCGCAGGCTTGCGAGACAACGTCAGCTTCAGATCCTCGATCACCGCATACGTCACCTGATCCAGCCTCAGGTGGCCGATCGCCGGCACGACGTGACAGCGCAACGTTCCTTCTTTTGAATCGAGCGATGATGGCTTGTTTTGCAGGCGCGACGCGTCCAGGTACATCGGGACGAAGTCGCTGACCGTCGGACACTCCTTGGGTGGCGGCGGGGTCTGTGACACCTCGCCAGTTTTCAGAATGCGATCGAGGTGCATGCGTTCCGCGCGCTCGGCGCCTGCCTTGGTATCTGGCAGGCCAACCGTCGTCGGAACATCGAAGAGCCGGACACGGCGTCCATCAGCGAGCCGGATCTGTTTGCGGTACAGCCAGTGGCCATACTTGTGGTCTCGTCGAACACTCATCGTGAGTATCCAATCAACCTGCCCGTTCACCCGTCCACGATGCCAGGATCGCGGCCGACGTGAAAGGCAGTCTCGTTACAAAACACGGCGCGCTCACTCGGGCAGCCGAAGCTCGTCGTGTACCGCGCCAAGGCGGTCGCGGTCCCTCGGGCCAACTCGGAGGCGCTCATCGGCACGACCATTGCCGTCGCCGCCTCCACCAACATTTGTCCGACAGTTCGCTCCGCCCTCGTGCGGAGGGTCTCAGCATTACCCTCCTCGCTCGAATCCGTTCTCGCCCTCTACATCCTTGATGTCGGCGTCGAAGTCGTACTCCAGAGTACGGGTGCTGCCCGGCTCGAGCTTGAGCACCCACACGAGCGTGTTCTCCGGAGTGGCGTCGGGCGGCTCCGTGAAGTGATAGACCGAACGGTGCTCGTTGACCATGACCCGCGAGGTCACGAGCCTGAGCATCTTCTGCTGACCTGATCGATTGATGATGTCATAGGAGATGCGATGATTGAATGGCAATGATCTCTTGTCCGCCGCTTCGGTGATCTTGACCGAGCGGAAGGTGGAAATCGTGTCGTCGATCCCCGCCGGCAGCGAGACCACCTCGCCCGGCGCGCTCTTGCTGCTGATGGTGCCTGATTCGACGATGATCTGGTTGGCCTCGACAGAGCTGCTGGTCTGGTTCAAATCGACCGAGAAGGGGTTCTTCACCTGTAGCAGGACGTGGACCTCGTCCTTGCCCGCATAGGCATTCCACTCGCGGATGAACGAATAGTCCATGACCTTGTTGCCGAGTCCGTAGGTGATGTTGCGATGCGGATAGAGGTCAAACGAGCTCAGCTTGAACGTCGACGCCGAGAGTTTCTCCACGCTCACCGCGTTGTTCAGCACCAGGGTGACGTCGCACTGTTTATACGTCTCGCTCGCGTTCATGTTGACCACGGCCAGCAGCTGGAGGTTCACGGACTTCGGATCGCTGATCTCCGCTTTCAGCTTGAGGGTCCATGTGATATCGGGCAACGCGTAGTTGAACTTCAGCTCCCCGCGGTTCAGCGAGGGAAGCCCGATGAGCTTGTATGTCACATCTTTCTTGGTTTCCTGGATGGCCTGGACGGTGAACCACTTCAAGCTCTGGTCACCCTGAGAGAGGTTGATGGCCGCGACGGACGCGGGCACACGAAGCCTCCGACCTCCCAGAGCAGAGGGGTCGATGACTCCCGAGACCACGCTCCCGCCGGCACTGTAGATGGTGATGGCCTTCGCCACTGGAATCATGTCCTCGTCGGCCTTCTGCCCTTTGCCGGCACAAGCCGCCGAGCCGAGAAGGAAGAAACTCGCCAAGCACAGCTGTCTTGCCTTGACCATGCCAACTCCTTCCGATTACTGAACTCGCTCCGCCGTCATCAGATTCGACTCGCCTTGCTTGTAGGCGTAGCCATAGCTGAAGGGGAGCTTGCCCGTCGAATTCCTCTGCATCTCGACCTTCAAGTCCTTCTGCAGGTGCTTCCCGAACTCTGGAGTGGGCGCTTCGTACCTGCCGTGAAACTGCAGCTTCCACGTGTCACGCGCAAAGAGCCTGAGCGGTACGCCTGAATCGTCCTGCACGACATAATCGCTGTGGCTGAGAATCAGCGAGCGGATCTGCTCGAAGTGCGCCGGCTCCTGTATGCCTTCCTTGTGCATGAGGTACGACGCCGACTTGATCATGGTCACGAAACGTCGCTGGCTCTCGAGGTACGGAATGAAGTCGGGTGAGCGCTTCGCGAGGTAGGCGTCCGCGACGTTCACCATGAAGTAGCGGATCGTCTGCTCCTTGCGCCCATTTCGCCGGAATGTGATCTCGACTCCCGGGATGCGAGAGCGGGAACGTCCGCTCATGGAATCATCTGCGACCGTTCCCGGCACGAGAGCGCCGCGTTGATCGATGGCAACCCTCCTCGCCCCCGTCACCTCGCAATCGCTCATGGCGAGGAAGAACAGGAGCAGGCCGCTCGTGCTGTTGAACGACCCTTTGCCCAGCTTCTTCTCCATGGCCTTGGTGAAGAAGTAATTCACCTGGAGGATCGAGCTCAGCGACGCCTTGAGCTCATTCAAGCCCGAGCTGATCGCTTCCTCTTCCATAGCCTGCAAGTCTGGAATGGCCCCTGGGGGTTCGAGGCCGAACATGAGGTAGGAGTCGGCATCGGGAAAGAAGGCAAGCGCATTCCCGATATCGGGTCCGCTGAAGGGATAAAACACGGTCGAGTATTTCGCCGGGGCATGGTCCGTCCACCAGTCCCGCATGCGCTCGAGGTTCGGCTGCTGAAACTGCTTCCAGCCGGACCCTATCTGCTCGGCGTATTCTGCATAGGATTGGGTTTGAGCGTGTTCGGCGAGACTCGAGTCGGACGCGACGCCTTTGCCAGCGAGAAAGCGCGCGGTTTCGGCGAGGTCGGCAGCCGCGGACTCGCTGGTGGCGCTCGCGGCAAGCAACGCCCCGCAGAGAGAGGCAACGGCGAGCCTCCTGCTCAAGGAGCTCTCCTTGCGCAGATCACAGTCTTCTCCTGCCGGTGTTCATTGGGGCGCAGTAGTGGAAGTAGGCGGCGAATCACGGCACTGCAAGCGCGAGGGTCATCGCTGCGTGTACGCCCAACGCAATCGTCCTATTCCAAGGCGACCCGATCGACCAGAGCCCTGACGCGGATCGCGCTGCCACGATGCTGCCAGACTGACCGGCAACATCTTGCAGACGCCGTCCGCAAGATCTTCCAAGCCGGCGAGATCGCAGGGTTCCTCGGGGCATACTGTTGATCGCGGCGTAACCGGTCATCACTTCCCGCGGCGACGGGCACCACCCGATGTTGCACGGCCGGGGCTGCTTGCGGCCGGGGTCGCGGATTCGGTCGTCACCTCAGCGGGGCTGCGGATGGTGCCGACATCCTGCTTGTGCTCCCAGTCTCGATAGCTTGGACCGTTGATGACGATGACATGGCTGTGGTGGAGCATGCGGTCGACTAGCGCAGTGGCACCGAGGTGATCGCCGAGGTAGTCACCCCAGGCCTCCCAGGGGATGTTGCTGGTAATGATTGTCGGGCGCTGTTGATTGTACCTGGGGAGTAGCACCTTCTGCATGAGGCCAGAGCGTCGGGCCTCGTTGCGTTCGACCTGCTCGAGGCCTACCTCGTCGACGACGAGGAGCTCGGCACGGGTGTACGGCTTGAGGGCCTGCGTGAGCGTGTCATCGGCCAGGCTCATGTTGAGGCGCGCGAGCATGTCGGCGCTCGTGGTGTAGAGGACGCGGCGGTTGGCGGCGCACGCAAGCAAGCCGAGCGCGAGCGCGATGTGGCTCTTGCCGGTGCCGCTCATGCCGGCGATCAGCAGATTCTTGCCCTGCGTGATGAAGCGCAGGGTGGCCAGCTCCATGACGAGGTCCTTGTCGAGCTTGGGCTGGAAGCCGAAGTTGAAGGCCTCGAAGGTCTTGCGGACCGGCAGCTGCGCCTCGCGGATCCTGCGCTCCGCCCGGCTCTCGAGCCGGCGACGCAGCTGCGGTTCGACGAGCCGCCACAGCCACGCGAGCCGGCTGTCGTCCTTGATCGGCTCGGCGATCATCTCGTCGAGCGCGCGCCGTAGCTCGCCGAGGCCGAGCACGGTCAGAGCATCGTGGAGGTGGGTCAGCAGCTCATCGGGGCTCAGTTTCGTCGTCGGTCTCGTCACGGGCATCCTCCTCGCGTGGTTCGCGGAGGAAGCCGTCGCCCAGGCGCAGCGTCTCGTAGCTCGAGAGCGCACGCTGTGTGACGGGATACTCCCTCATCGCGTCGCGAATCTGGTTGCGCGTGGCGTCGGCGATCTGCTCGGCGAGCCGGCGCGGTCGAAACCGCGCTTCGAGGATCCGCTCGATGGCGCGCGCCGCGAACGCGTCGTACTTGGTCGCGTGCTCGATCGCTGCGACGATGTCGTCGACCGACCAGGTGACCTGGAGCTTGAGGATGTGGTCGAGCTCGGGGCCGGGCGTTCGCTTGCGGCGGCGCAGCTGGGTCGCGAAGTCCTCGGCCGCCGGTCCCCATGCCGCGAAGCGCGCTTGCAAGAGCGTCACGTCATAGCGGCCACGGCGCTTGCGATCGCTTGCGGCGACCTTGCCGGCACCGTCGGGGATCCGCTCAAGCTCGGCGATCGCGTGGACACCGCGATCGAAGACTTCCAGCCGGTCGAGCCCGACGCACACGTAGACGAGCTGGCCGAGGTAGTCCTCGGGGACCGGGTACAGGTTGGTCTCGTAGAGGATGTGCGCGGTCGAATCGACGTGGCGCTGCACGACATCGCGCGTGTCGTACGCCACACGGGGTAGCGGCTGCAGATACGGTTGTTCCTCGGTGAGCATCTCGACGAGCGGTCGTCCGGTGACCGGATGCGGGCGTTGCATCGCATGCGTGTCGCGCCACCACCGCAGGCCGTCACGAAACGCCTCGCGGCTGGCAAACGTCCGCCCGTTGCAGAAATTCTCGTCGACGTACCGAAACGGCCGCTCGACCTTCCCCTTGTACGGAGGATATCGCCGTGGAGACACGTGTACCGCAAAGCGGTAGTACGCGGCGAAGTCGACGAAGCGGATGTTCAAGATCGGCTGATTGCACTCCCAGCCGTCGACGACGCCCGCCATGGTATCGGTGACGCTCTCGTGCGGCACGCCTTTGAGCTCGGTGAAGCTGTCGTGCAGCCGCCGCAGGATGGTCGTCTGCCGCTGGTTGTCGTCGGAGGCGAACGACCGCCCGCGCGACCACGATAGCGTGTAGCTCCACACGTTCTCGATCTCGCCGGTCTCGATCTCGAACGGCGACCAGTCGAATTGTCCCTGCTGACCCGGCGCGGTCTCGACGCGCTGGAACGCACGTGCAGGTGGCGCGTGCGACGCGCGCCACGCCTTGAGGTGCTCGCGCACGATCGTGTAGCCGCCAGCGAAGCCTTCGTCCGGATACTGCTCGAGCCATGCTGCGATTCGCTCGTCGAAGACGTCGAGCTTCGAGGCGCGCGGTGTTCGCCGCGCCGGCCGCGCGCGGTCGAGCGCACTCTCACCCTCCGTGCGCCGCAGCTCCTCGCGCACGAGGATCTTCTTCACGGTCTTCGGCGCGATCCCGAGCGCACGCGCGATCCCCCGGCCCGACTCGCCGCGCGCCGTGCGCCGCACGACCTCGTACACCAGCTGCCGCCGTGCCTCCTTCATGATGCGCCGTTGCTCGTCGCGAGCTGCTCGAGCAGCGCGGTTGTCTCGTGACTCGAGCGCAGCGTGCGCGCGACCAGCGGGGTGAGGATCCGTGCATCGTCGCCGACCAGCCCGGCCGGCGCGTGGCGCGTCACCGCGCGCGCGAGCCGGTCCGCGGCGCTGCCCACCGAGAGCAGGCCCCGTCGCACCTCATTGCCTCCCTTGCCCAGCCGCGGGTCCTCCGCGCTCATCGTCGGCAACTCGATCGTGCTCAGGTACCGCAGCGGATCCGCAAGCACCTCCGCGCGTGCCCCAGGATCCGCGGTGTGCAACAGCTCCGTCACGATCCGGTGCGCCTGCTTGCTCGTCAGTTCGTGGGCGCGGATCGCCGCCGCCACCGGGACCTGGTTGCCGCGCGGCAACCGCGCGAGCTCGCGCGCGACCGTCGGCGCCAGAAGCCCCAGTCGGATGTCGTCTTGCAGCACGCTCTCCAGCCGCTCCGCGAGCATCAGCCGGCGGCTCACCCATGACTTGTCACGCCGCAGTGCCTTGCCGACCTCGACCTGCGTCAGCCCGTGCTCCCGGCACAGCGACCGTACGATCCACGCCTCCTCCAGATCGCTCAGCCCGCTGTGCCCCGCGTTCGCCGCGATCATCGCGACCTTCGCACCCGCCGCGTCGAGCGCCGCACGCCTCACCCACATCACGGTGTCGCCACGGTCTGTCGCGATGCGCAGCCGCTTGAAGCCGTCCACCACGACGATCCGCATCGCCTCGACCGCGGTCGCCACCAACACCGGACTCAAGATCCCCATCCGCTCGATCGACATCCGCACCCGTTCGACCTCGTCGGGCGCGACCAGGCGCAGGCTCGCATACCGCTGATCCAGCTCGGCGATCGCGACCTCGTCCCGTGGCTCTATCTGGGAAGTCATCCGTTTTAGTCGACGACACCGACCCTTCCGCACCGCGCACATTTTGTGAGTGCCAGAGTTCCACGCGTCTCCCGACAGCCGATCTGCTTTCAGGTACTTGGCGGCACGCTGCGTGATCTGAGAAATG
>VBLP01000273.1 GCA_005887925.1 Deltaproteobacteria bacterium
GTCGGGATAGCCGCGGTCCTGCCAGCCGCGATACTCGCGGTCGTCCGCACGCAGCCCCGGCTCGTCGTCCTGCGGCCGCCAGCTCGGTTGGTTCTCATCAGGAAGGGCGACGTTACGTCCACCGTTGTTGGGGTTGGCCACGCATCTCCTCCGGGTTACGCCGATCGCGGTGCATCGCATGTGCCTTCGAGCCCCGCGTGCGCACCGCGAAAACCCGCCACCTGGCGGCGCGTCCGGGGCGCACGCGCGCAGCGTGGGCGCGCGCTGTGGCAACCTCGCACTCGGCGCTACTCCGAGTGTCGGCCGGACTAGTTCGCCGTCGCCGTCGCCTCGAATGCGCGGATCACCGTGACCTTGATCTGGCCGGGAAACGTCATCTCCTCGGCGATCTGGTGCGCGATGTCGGTCGACATCTCGACGACCGTGAGGTCATCGACCTCGCGCTCGCGGACGTAGACCCGCAGCTCGCGGCCGCCGTGGACCGCGTGCGCATAGGCCACACCGCGCCGCGACAGGCCGATGCGCTCGAGGTCCTCGATCTTGGCGGTGAAGCCCTCGGCGAGCTCGCGGCGCGCCCCCGGACGCGCTCCGCTCATCGCGTCCGACGCCGCGACCAGGTACGCGTACACCGAGTTGCACGGCTCGTCGGCATGGTGCGCACCGATCGCGTTGGCCACGACCTCCGGCTCGCCGAGCCGGCGCGCGATGTCGGCGCCGATCACCGCGTGCGAGCCCTAGATCTTGTGGGTCAGCGCCTTGCCGATGTCGTGCATCAACGTGGCGCGTCGCGCGAGCTTCTCGTCGAGCCCGAGCTCGGCCGCCATCATCCCCGCCAGGTACGACGCCTCGACCGCGTGCCACCACTGGTTCTGGGTGTAGCTGGTGCGGAAGTTCAGCGCCCCGACCAGCTCGACGATCTCCGGATGCGACTTGGGGATGCCGAGCGTCTGGAACGCGCGCTTGCCCAGCGCCCGGATCTCCTGCTGGATGTGGTCGCGGCACTTCGCCGCCCAGGCCTCCGGATCCTTGCGCGCCTCGTCGAGCGACTCCGGCTTCTTGATCAGCTTGTTGATCGCGCGGCGCACCATCTCCTTGCCGACGCCATCGAGCCCATCGAGCCGGATCGCATCGCGGTCATCGTTGACCTGGAGCTGCACCCCCGCGGCGCGCTCGAGCGCACCGTGCAGCGCACCGCCGCTGTCGAGCAGCGCGGCGACCAGATCCGCACCGACCCGCAGGTTCGACGCCGAGCGCTCCGTCAGGTAATGGTGCTGGTAGCGCGCGGCGGAGATCTCCATCACGCGGCGCGCCTCGCGATCGTGGGCCGGATCCGCCGCGGTCGCATCGATCGCGCGAACCGCGGCGGCCGCGCGCGCACGTGCCTCGTCGAGCCAGGCGTGC
This sequence comes from Deltaproteobacteria bacterium, assembly GCA_005887925.1. Lineage (GTDB taxonomy): Bacteria > Myxococcota_A > Polyangia > Haliangiales > Haliangiaceae > JABFXX01. The sequence goes on from VBLP01000273.1 coordinate 1,402, forward strand.
GTCAGCTGCGCCACCAGCTCGCCGGCCCTCATCCCGGCGCGGGTCTCCAGCTCGCTGCGGGCGCCGTGGCGCTTGTGCTCGGCGTCGCGCTCGAGGCCCTGCGCGCGATCGCGGCGCGACTGCAGCTCGCGCTGCCCCGTCGCGACCTGGGTATCGCGCTGCTCGAGCGTATCGTCGAGCGTGCCGATCTCGGCCTCGGCCTGGGCCAGCGCGTCGTGGCGCCGCTCGACCGCTGTCTCGGTGCGCCCGAGCGACTCGTCCGCCGCCGTGCGCACCTCGAGCACCTCGGCGCGCGCGGCCGTCTCCATCGCGCGGCCACGCGCCGCCGCCTCGAGCCGCGCCGCCTCGATCAGCGCCGCCGATTCCGCGGTCGCCTCGTCGATCGCACGCCGCGCCACCCTCGCGGCCTCGGCCTGCGCCGCACGCCGGGCCAGCGCCGCGGCGATCAACCCAACCGCCAGGCCCGCGAGGACAGCGATCCACATGACCTCAGCATAACCGCAAACCCGCGCCTCGGATGCATCCCGCGAGCCGTATCCCCGTGCCAGCGTTCGAGCCGCGCTTGACCCCGGCGACCCGCTCGAGCTCGATCACCGATCCGCCGCGTCAGTCGCCCGGCCGGAGCAACCCGTCGCTGTTGCTCGGCTTGGCGCCGTTGCCCGACCTCGAACCCGAGCTCGGCCCCGAGCCGCGCTTGACTCCGGCGACCCGCTCGAGCTCGATCACCAGCCGCGTGTTGCCGTTGATCACCGTCTGCTTCTGCTTCGACTTGTAGCCGCCGAGGCGGAGCGCGAACTTCACCGGCACGTCGCTCATCGGCCACTCGATCTTCAGCGGCGTCTTGCCCAGCGGCGTGCCTCCGGGGCCCTTGACCTGCGCTCCCGACGGCACGCTCTCGATCGTGAGGTGCGCGGTGCGAAGCGTGGGTCCACGAGCCCCGGTCGCAGCACTGCCAGACGCTGCGGTGCTGGTACGCGGCGTCTTCGACGCCCCCCCTCCGCCATCCGCGCTCGTGCCGGCTGCGCTGGTCCCCGACGGGACCGGCACCTTCGTGCCCGCGCCGCCGTTCGCGCCTGCCCCGGCCGCGCCGGTCGCCGACACCGTGCCTGCTCCACCGCCCCCGCCTGTCCCGGCCGCGCTGGTCCCCGACGCCGATACCGTCGTGCCCGCGCCGCCGCGCGCGCCGGCCCCGGCCGCGCTGGTGGAGCCGCCCGTCTCGACGCTCGCCGCACCGCCGGTCGTGCCCGGGCCGGCTGCGGTCGCCGCACCGCCGCCTGTCGCGCCGCCGCCCGACACCGTGCGCGTCACGGAGTTGCCCGCGGTCGCGGCGATCGCGGTTCCGCCCGCCTGGCCGTCACTTCCTCCTCCCGCGCCGCGTCCCTCGCTGCCGGCGCTCCCGGCGGCCTCCGCCGACCTCGGCTCGGTCGCGCTCGCCTTCGCGCCCCCGTCGTGGCCGAAGCAGGTCACCGACAGCACCCCGCCCGCGACCCCGAGCAGCATCGCCATCGTCAGCACCACCGGCCACACCTTGCGCGGCGGCCGCGACGAGTAGCCCACCGGCGTCGCGATCCGCATCGTGTTCATCTTCGGTTCCTGCGGCGGCGCCAGCGCCGGCATCGCCGACGACGCCCGCCGCACCGGAGCCGGCTCCGCGATCACCGTCGTCCTGTCCGCCGCCGCCCCCGACAGGGACATCGCCGGCGCCGGCAGCGGCAGCGGATTGGCCGCCGCGAGCCGCGTCTTCTGCAGCGCCGCCGGCACCGCATGCGCATGCGCCGCCGGCACCGCATGCGCCGCCGTCGCGATCCTGGTCTTCTGCAGCGCTGCCGGCACCGCGACCGGCGCCGTCTGGATCTCCAGCGTGCTGGCCACCCCCAGGTTCAGCGCCCCGGTCAGCGCGCGCGCCGGCGCGATCGGCGGCGAGCCCCGCAGGTACGCCTCGGGATCGAGCAGCGCCTCGCGCAGCTGGAGCATCGTCGGAAACCGCGCGTCGACCGGCTTGGCCAGGCAGCGCAGCAGGATCTGCTCGACGCTCGGCGGGATCGCCGGGTTGAGCCCGCGCGGCGCCGGCGGCAGCATCGTCACCTGCTTGACCAGGACCTCGCCCATCGACTCGCCGTCGAACGGCAACGCCCCCGTCATCATCTGGAACAGCAGCACGCCGAGCGCATAGATGTCCGTGCGGTGATCGATGTCGCGCTTGCTCTCGCACGCCTCCGGCGACATGTACTGCGGCGTCCCCAGCAGCACGCCCGCCGCCGTCTTGACCGCCGTCCCCGCCGAGAACACCTTCGCCAGCCCGAAGTCGAGCACCTTCACGAAGTCCAGCTCGCCCAGCCGCGACATCAGCATGATGTTGTCCGGCTTGAGATCGCGATGGACGATCCCGGCGGCGTGCGCCGCGGCGAGCGCGTTGGCGATCTGCGCGCCGATGTGCAGCGACCGCATCACATCGAGCGCGGTCTCGCGCGACAGCACCGACGCGAGCGTCCGGCCCTCGAGGTACTCCATGATGTAGAAGTGGTCGCCCTCCGGCGTCACTCCGAAGTCATGGATCTCGACGATGTGCTCGTTGCCGATCTTGTTGACCGCGCGCGCCTCCTGGAAGAACCGCGACACCACCTCGCGGTTGTTCGCCAGCTCGCGGTGGATCACCTTGAGCGCGACCCGCTTGCCGATCAGCGGGTGCTCCGCCAGATACACCGCACCCATCCCACCCGTCCCGATCTTGCTCAGGATCCTGTAGTTGCCGATCGACTGGCCAGCACCGATCACGACCCGCCCTCGAGTGTATCAGGTGGTCAAGGGTGCGTCCGGTCGCGGCCCCCGGGAGCCCGCACTCACGCCTTGCAGCGTGTGCGCGCCCACACGCCGGAGGGCGAGCCACGGCGATCGGCCGGGGAACGCGTCCCGGCCGGCGGTCCGACGACTCCGCCGGCTCGAACAGGCGACCGCCCGCCCCGCCGAGCCCCCCGGCACGACGGGGGCGAGCGATCGTCCAGCGCGGTAGAGCCGCCTGCTGCCGTTCCGTTCCGCAAAAAAGTGCAGCGAGCCGCGTCCTAACGATTCCGGAGCTTCACGGAGGCCGCGCGCGCGATGTCGAGCAACTCGGTGGCTTCGCGCATTTCCGAGACGCGCTCGAGCACCTGCCCGCCGGTGTCGACGAAGACCAGCGCCGGCAGCGTATTCGCGCCGTAGCGCCAGCGCCGCTCCGCTGCCTCGGTGGACTCCTCCGTGACGTCGAACCGCAGCGCGACGAAGCTCGGAGCGATGACCTCGAATGCGTCGCGCGTCGCGAGCCAGCGGTCGAGCTCGAGGCAGGGCGCGCACCAGGCGGCATAGAATTCGATAACGACGCCTTTTCGTTGGCCACGCGCCCGTGTGAACGCGGCGACCTCGTCAGGCGTCCAGACGAGCGCGTCGGGCTTCCGGACGGAAGACGCCGCAGCCCCGGCCGGCGCAGCGGAGCCCGTGGCGAGAGACCTCGTCGGTGCCGAGGCATGCTCGGTCCCTGTGGATCTGCAGGCCACGACCGCGCACAAGACGATCCCGACAGAGGTTCCGCGCATCCTGTTCGCGCAGTGTACGACGATCGAGCCGCGTCAGTGCCGGGCCCCGGCGCAGAACTGCTCCTGGTCGATCAGGCAGCGCGCTGCGGTTGACATCGTCGCCGCAGGGTCCACGCGACGTCCGTCGCGCAGCTTCGTCTGATAGCGAGCCTCGGTGCTCCTGCGAGATCTCGACGTGGCCTGCAGAACGTTCCGTGCTCCTTTCCCATGCCACGACGTCGTAGATTCGACCTGTCACCTGTCGTCGATCGCGGCGCTATCATGAGCTGAGGAGACCGCCATGTTGCTCGAAACACTCCGTGCCGACGGACTGCTCTCGTTCGCGCCGGGGTCAAAGGAGATTCCGCTCGGGCCGCTCAACGTGATCATCGGCCCCAACGGAGCAGGCAAGTCCAACCTCATCGAAGTCATCGAGCTGCTGCGCGCGACACCCACCGCCTTTGCCTCGGCGATTCGCGACGGCGGTGGAGTGCGGGAGTGGCTGTGGAAGGGCGATGGCGGTGCCCCTGGGACGCTGGAAGCGCGGCTTCAGCGTACAGGACAGGGTTCACTACGCTACCGACTCAGTTTCGCCGCTGCGGGCGCGCGAACGGACGTCATCGACGAGGTCCTGGAGGATGTCGAGAAAGCCGGACCAGACGCGGACGACGTGACCTTCTACTACCGCTTCGCAGGCGGGCATCCGGCTCTGCGTGCGCGCCCCCCGTCGCTGAAGACGGACGAGCTCATGAAGAAAGCAAACCTGACGTGGGTGCAGCTGCTGACTCTGCGGCCGGGAACCTGGGCAACCGACGAATCGATCCTGTCGCAGCGGAAGGACCCCGACCTGTATCCCGAGCTCACCTGGTGTGCGAACCAGTTCTCGCGAATCCAGTCATTTCGCGACTGGAGCTTTGGACGATACACGACGCTGCGTCAACCTCAGCCCGCGGACCTTCCCGGCGATGTCCTGCTTCCGGATGCACGGAACCTCGGGCTCATCCTCAATCAGCTCGAGCACAGCGACGCGAGCTCCGAGCTGAGCGCGATGCTGCACAGGTTCCTCCCGCGGTTCCGGCGGGTGAGCACGCTGATCCAGGGCGGACAGGTGCAGATCTTCCTCCACGAGGAAGGGCTCAACAGTCCTATCCCTGCTACGCGCGTGTCCGATGGAACGATGCGTTTTCTCGCGATAACCGCGTCGCTGCTGATGCCGACGCCGCCGCCGCTGATCTGCCTCGAGGAACCCGAGCTCGGATTGCACCCTGATGCACTGTTACTCGTGGCCGAGTTGCTGGTGGCCGCAAGCGCGCGGACGCAGCTGATCGGTACCGCGATGGAACCGAGCTGACGCGCCTCGACGCCAAGCGCTTGCAGCACTGGCTCGATCGCTACCGGCTCGGCGATCTATGGCGAATGGGCGAGCTCGGAGGAAATCCGTGACCGGCATCGCGATCTACGTCGAAGGCGGCGGCGATAGCCGAGACGGCAAGGCACAGCTTCGCCAGGGCTTCGATGCGCTGCTCGAGCCGCAGAAGAGCGCTGCACGCGCTCGCAAGCTCCACTGGAAGGTCGTCCTGTGCGGCGGACGCGGTGCCACGTTCGACGCGTTTCAACACGCAACAGCGACCGCGGGGTCCGAGGTCGTCGGGCTGCTCGTCGATGCAGAGGGTCCGGTGGCGAGCTCGACGCCGCATGGGCGGGTGGCTCACCTCGCGAAGCGCGATGGATGGAGCCTACAAACAATCGCCGCCGAGCGTGTTCACCTGATGACGCAATGCATGGAGGCGTGGATCGCGGCAGATGCCGAAATGCTCGCGGCGTTCTATGGCAAGAACTTTCGCTCTCTGCTGCCCAGACGGAGAGTGCTGGACGACGAGCCCAAGGACGCCGTGTACACCGCGCTCGACGCTGCAACGAGAGACACGCAGAAAGGGAGCTACGGGAAGATCAGGCACGCGAGCGAGCTGCTCCGGCGCATTCGGCCGGCGATCGTCGCCGCTCGATGCACGTCGTTTCAGCACTTCGCGAGCTGGCTCCACGGCGCGATCGCAGCGGCATGACTCGTCGGCGAGCGGCGTCAGTGCCGGGGGCCGGCGCAGAACTGCTCGTAGTCGATCAGGGGGATCGCGCTGCGGTCGACGCCGTCGCCGCAGGTCGGGCATCGCGGGTCGCGGCGCAGCTTGAGCTCGCGGAACCGGGTCTTGATGGCGTCGTAGACGATGAGGCGGCCGGCGAGGGTCTCACCGAGGCCGAGCACGAGCTTGATCGCCTCGGTGGCCTGGAGGACGCCCATGATGCCGGGCAGCACGCCGAGCACGCCGGCCTCGGCGCACGACGGGGCCTCCTCGGCGGGTGGCGGCTGGGGATAGAGGCAGCGGTAGCAGGGCGAGCCGTGGGCGGGGAACACGGTGACCTGGCCCTCGAAGCGGAAGATCGAGGCGTGGATGACGGGCTTGGCGAGCCGGAGCGCGGCGTCGTTGACCAGGTAGCGGGTCGCGAAGTTGTCGGCGCCGTCGATGATGACGTCGTAGGGCGCGATCAGCGCGAGCGCGTTGTCGGAGGTGATGCGGGTGCGGTGCTTGTCGACCTTGACGTCGGGGTTGAGCGAGCGGAGGGTGGTCTCGGCGCTCTCGACCTTGGCGACGCCGAGGCGATCGGTGCCGTGGAGGATCTGGCGCTGCAGGTTGGAGGCGTCGACGACGTCGTCGTCGATCACGCCGATCGTGCCGATGCCTGCGGCGGCGAGGTACATGCTCGACGGCGAGCCGAGGCCGCCGGCGCCGATGCACAGGACCTTGGCGCCGAGCAGCTTGAGCTGGCCGGCGACGCCGACCTCGGGGAGCAGGGTGTGCCTGGAATACCGGGTCTCCTGATCGGGCCTGAGCGCGAGCGGCTGCTCCCAGGGCAGCCCGGCGCGCTTCCAGCCGGTGAAGCCGCCGGCGAGCGAGCTGACGTTGGTGTAGCCGAGCTCGCCGAGGCTGCGCGCCGCGAGCACCGAGCGGGTTCCGCTGGCGCAGTACAGGACGACCGGCGTGTCGCGATCGGGGACGCTGCGCTCGATGCGGAGCTCGAGGAAGCCGCGCGGGATGTGGATCGTGCCGGGGATCATGCCCTGGGCATGCTCGTCGGGCTCGCGCACGTCGATCAGCGCGGGCCGGTGGCCGCCGCGCAGTGCGGCATCGAGGCCGGCGGAATCGATCTCGGGGGTCTTGCCGCGAATCTCGCGGAGCAACGTGTCAAAGGTCACCACGCCGTGTAGATTGCCATGACCCTCACGTGAGGGTAAGGTCTGGACCCAGGAGTTCCATAATGTCCGAGCTTGCGACTGCCACCAACCACTCGAGCGATGCGCTGCCTGCCGCGGTGCCTGTCGAGGCACCGGGCCCCGAGTCCATGGTGCGGATCACCTCCGTCGCCGCCTCCAAGGTCAACGAGATCCGGGATGCCGAGGCGATCGAGGCGAACATGGCGCTCCGCCTCCGCGTGGTCGGCGGCGGCTGCGCGGGCTTCAACTACGACCTGTACTTCGACGAGCCGGTCGAGGTCGATCGCCAGTTCGAGGTCCAGGGCGTCAAGGTCGTGGTCGACGAGATGAGCCTGATGTACCTGGTCGGCACCGAGATCGACTACGTCGAGGGGCTGCAGGGCGCGGGCTTCAAGTTCAACAATCCCAACGTGAAGACGACCTGCGGCTGCGGCTCGTCGTTCAGCGTGTAAGCGGCTCGATCGCGGGTTCGGTCTGCGGGTGGCTGGCGCCGCGCGCGCCGGCCTGTACGCTGTGGCCGTGAGCGACATCGTCCCCGTCCTCGAGCGCGAGCTCGGCTCCGCGCAGGTCATCGGCCCCGGTCACGAGCACCTCGACGACTACGGCCGCGACGAGAGCCCGCTGCCGGAGTTCTTTCCGCCGGCGTGCGCGGTGCTCGTCGAGTCGACCGAGCAGGCGGCGGCGGTGCTGCGGATCTGCCTCGAGCACAAGGTGCCGGTCACGCCGCGCGGCGCCGGCAGCGGGATGTGCGGCGGCGCGCTGCCGGTGTACGGCGGCGTGGTGCTGTCGACGGAGCGGATGACGCGGATCAAGGAGATCGACGCCGGCGATCTGGTCTGTGTGGTCGAGCCCGGCGTCGTCACCGGCCGGCTGCAGGAGGCGGTCGAGGCCCAGCGGCTGTTCTACCCACCGGACCCGGCGTCGCTCGAGTTCTGCTCGATCGGCGGCAACGCGTCGACCAACGCGGGCGGGCCGCGCGCGTTCAAGTACGGCGTCACCCGCGAGTACATCCTGGGGCTCGAGATCGCGCTGATGGGTGGCGAGGTACTGCGCTGCGGCCGCCGCACCGCCAAGGGCGTCACCGGCTACGATCTGGTCGCCGGCTTCGTCGGCACCGAGGGTACGTTCGGCGTGATCACCGAGCTCACGGTCAAGCTCCTGCCGCTGCCGATGGCGGCCGCGACGGTGCTCGGCGTGTTCCGCGACGTGCCGGCCGCGGGCGCCGCGATCTCGGCGCTGCTCCGCGACGGCCTGCGCCCGCGCGTGCTCGAGCTCGCCGACCGCGCCTCGATCGACGCGATCCGCGACAAGAGCCGCTATCGCTTCCCCGACGCCGCCGGCGCGATCGTGCTGCTCGAGGTCGATGGCGACGCCGAGGCGATGCCGATGATGATGGAGAAGATCGGCCTGCGCTGCGACGACCTCGGCGCGCTCGACGTGCTCGCCGCGACCGAGCCGGCCGAGCGCCGCGCGGTGTGGGAGGCGCGCCGGCTGATCTCGCCGTCGATCAAGGCGCGCTACCGGATCAAGCTCAACGAGGACATCTGCGTGCCGTGCCGCCGGATCGTCGAGATGCTCGCGCGGACCGAGCGCGTCGCGGCGGAGGCGGGCGTGCCGTGCGCGGTGTTCGGCCACGCCGGCGACGGCAACCTCCACGTGAATCTATTGTCGAACGACGATCCGGCCGATCCGGCGGTCCGCAAGCACATGTGGGGCGCCGCGCGCCAGCTGTTCGCCCACACGATCGAGCTCGGCGGCACGCTGTCGGGGGAGCACGGCGTCGGTCTGACCAAGCGCGACTACATGCCCATGGAGCAGAGCGAGCGCGTGCTCGAGTGGCAGCGGCGATGGAAGGCAATGTGGGATCCTTCCGGCCTGCTCAACCCGGGCAAGCGGCTGCCGGAGCGCCCCGCCGCGTGCAGCGAGTGACACGGCGCTTGCTTCGCGGGGCGGTATCGGTAGCATCGCGCCATGGGGGCCGCGGAGGATCTGCTGCGCGCGCTGCAGTCGGCGACGGACGATGACCTGGCCGCGTGGCGGCGGCTGGTCACGCGGGTCGGTCCGGCGTCGCTCGGGTCGTGGCTGTCGCCGCCGGCGATGATGGCCGCCACGCTGGCGGACACGGCGTTCGCCGCGGCGATGCTCGAGACCTTGCGCGGAGACGGCCCGGCGGCGGTGTGCGTGGCGCAGGCGTTCCCCGAGGTCGCGGCGCTCGCGGCGCCGATGCCGCCGCAGGTCGAGCACGACCCGGGCTCGGACCAGCCGCTGCTCGACCACATCGCGACCCGGCTGCTCGGCAAGAAGCTGCTGGGCCTCGAGACCCGCGACCTGGCGCGGTTCCAGGATGCCGGCCTCGCAGGCGCCGCGCGCGGGATCTCGCGGGCCGCGTTCGACGTGCTCGCGGCGACGACGACGCGCGTGCTCGCGGCCGGGCTCGGCACTGCCCTGCGCGCGGCGATCTTCCACCTCGATATCGCCAAGACGCACAGCGCGGCGCACCGCGCGGCGTGGGCGGCACAGGGCATCGCGCTCGACGTCCACAACGAGGCCGCCGCCGCGATCCTGCGCCACACCGATCGCGCGCACGACTGGCCGCTGCCCGACGTGCTCGGCAAGCTCGCGATCGCGTGGGTCGAGGCCCACGGCCTCGCCGGCCAGCACGTGCGCGGCGAGGGCCCGCTCGCGATGTTCGCGCCGCTGGTCGGCACGCTGCGCGATCTCGCGCCGGCGCTGAGCCGCACGCTGCACGCGACGCACGCAGACGTGGTCGGCCGCGCGCTCGACGCGCTGCACGTGCTCGACGTCTGCGACACCGCGGCGGTGCGCGAGGGGCTGCTCGACGATGCGCTGCTCGCGCGGCTCGCCGGCGTGCGCGACCGGCTCGGCGCGGTGTGCCGCGCGACCGCGTGGGACAACCCGCAGCGCGCGCTGGCCGAGCTCGCCCCGCCGGTCGACGGCGACGCCGGACGGACCGCGCTCGCCGATCGGCTGCGTGCGCTGCGCGCCGGTCGCCAGGCCGCGGGCGAGCCGGCGGCGGCGGTCGATGCCGCGGTGGTCGCGCTCGACGACGCCGAGCTCGCCGTGCTCGGCCCGGCGCTCGCGACCTGCCAGCTGTGGTACTGCGAGGCCGCGACCAGCGGGCTGGCGCCGCCGGCGCAGCTCGGGGTGCTCGCGGCCGCGGTCGGCGCCGCGCGCGCGATCGGCGTCGACGTGTCCCGGCCGTGGCACGCGCAGCTCCAGGCCCTGGTCGCGCGGCTGCACGGCACGAGCGCGCCGGTGCGCTACCGGCTGCGGCTCGTCGAGGCCGCGCTCGCCGGCGCACCGATCCGCACGCTGCTCACCGGCCCCGGCCGGACCGGACGCGATCGTCGTCGACTACCACGAGACCGACGAGAGCACCGCGCTGGTGACCCTGCTCGCGCTGTACGAGACCCGGTCGCAGGCGACGTTCCACGTCATGCTCAAGGCGCTGTGCGACCTGTACGGCCTGCGCAAGGACGAGCTCGACCGCGTCGCCAACGAGGCCGGCTACCTCGCGGCGATGAACGCTGCGCGCTCGGACAAGCAGCGCATGATCGAGCTGGTCAAGCCCGGCCGGATCGTCGAGATCGGCCCGGGCGGCGGCGTCGTGCTCGACCTGCTCGAGCAGCGGTTCCCGACCAGCGAGGTCATCGGCGTGGATGCCTCGCGCGAGGCGGTCGATGCGCTCGCGCGGCGCGCCCGCGCTCAGGCCAGCCGCTGGCGCATCGTGCACGGCGACGCCGAGCGGCTCGGCGAGCTGGTCCCCGGCCCGATCGACACCGTCGTGTTCTGCTCGGTCCTCCACGAGGTCTACTCGTACACCGAGCCCCGGTTCTCGCTGGCGTCGGTCCGGCGCGTGGTCGAGGCCGCGTTCGCCGCGCTCGCGTCCGGCGGCCGGCTCGTGATCCGCGACGGCGTGCAGCCGCCACCCGGCCGGCGCCGCCTCCGCCTGCTCGCGCCCGACGCGCGCGCCACGCTCGAGCTCTACACCGCGCAGTTCGAGGGCCGCCGCATCGAGATCACCGAGCTCGGCCCCGATCGCGTCGAGCTGTCGGCCGCCGACGCGATGGAGTTCCTCTACACCTACACCTGGGGCCCGGCGAGCTTCCCCTACGAGGTCCGCGAGCAGTACGGGATCCTGCCGTACGACGACTACGTCGCGCAGCTCGTCGCGTGGTGCGGCGGCCCCGGCGCGGCGCACGCGGCCCCGCTGCCGCCCGAGATCCGGTCGTATCTCCAGCCCGGCTATCGCCAGCACCTCGCGGGCAAGATCGAGCTGACCGACGGGCACGATCGCCCGGTCGAGCTCCCCGATTCGAACTGCCTGATCGTGATCGAGAAGCGCTGAGCCCGGGGCGGCGCTAGAGATGGCGATACGCGACGGCCAGCCCGTGCAGCTCGGGCTCGAGCGTGCCGTTGCTGGTCATCTCGACGCGGAGCTGGAGGTAGCGCTGCGGCGCGACGATGGCGCCCGAGCCGCTGCTGACCGGCTCCGACCAGTCGGGGTTGTCGCCGCAGCTCGCCTGCTGGCAGGCGCGGAACCGGACCTTGACGCTCGCGTCCGGCGCCGGGCGCTCGACCCAGGAGATGCTCTCGATCGCGACCAGGTTGCCGCCGGTGTCGAGCGGCACCGAGGTCCACATCGCGCTGCGCGCGACCTTGTCGGGGCCGCCCTGGGTGTGCAGCGTCAGCTGCGCGTTCTCGAACCGGATCGCGCCGCCCCCGCCGCCGTTGACGTCATACATGTGCAGCTTCCAGTTGCCGTCCGCGGCGCCGCCGAGCAGCGAGCTGCCGGCCGGGACCGTGACCTGCACGACGTGATCGCCCGGCGGCAGCGCGCCGGGATCGGGGAGGTTGATGCGCACGCCGCCGGGGGTCTCGAGATCGACCTTGAGCTCGTTCCAGTGCGGGGAGTTCGCCTGGTACGTGATCTCGATCGCCGCAACGTTCTCTGCGTCGTAGCCGTGCATCGCCATCGTGTCGGTCGCCGGATTGCCGGCGCCGCCGCCGTCGGTGACGGTCCGGTTGGTCCCATCGGCGCCGAGCACGAGCCGGTCGTCGGCCAGCTCGACCGGCCGCAGCCGGGCCGCCGGCACGTCGACGAAGCCGGAGAAGTCGGGGCCGCCGATCTGCACGCGCAGGATCTGCATCCCGGCGACCTGGTTGTAGTCGACGGTCAGGTCGTTCCAGCCGGCGGCCAGCGCGGCGGAGTATTGCTTGACCGGCAGCATCCCGCCACCGACGCCCTCGTCGCGGACCCAGTGCAGCTGATCGGTGGTGGTGCCGAGCCGGCCGCGATTGCCGTCGTCGCTGGTGACCTGCAAGATGTAGTCGCCGCCTTGCACGATGTAGACCTGGCCGAAGTACCGCGCGGACCAGTCAGCGTTGCCCGCGCCCTGCGGCGCCGGGCTGAAGTTGGTCATGCGCAACAGGTCGTTCTGCTCGAAGTGCCGGACCGGCGGCGTGCCGTTCTGGCCGCCGCCCAGGATCTGGTGGCCGAACACGGTGCGCAACGTGCCGGCGAGCTCGCTGGTACGCGCGCGCAGCCGATCGCGCGTCCACGGCACCTGCGCGCCGCCGTCGTCGCTGTGCGTGAAGGTGAAGTCGAAGGTGCCGTCGTTGTTGCTGAACCCGACGTGGATCGGATACCAGTCGGCCCTGGTCGTCGGATACGGGACCGTCATGTCCTCGGCGATCTTGGTGAACTGCGTCGTGCCCGGCGCCGCGATCTCGACGAAACCGACCGCGTCGCCGTTGACGCCGATCGTCTGATTCTGCGAGGCCGGGAGCCAGACCTCGCCCTCGAGCCATAGTGTCATCGTCGGATCGCCGGCCACCCCGAGATAGTCGGTCCGGACACCGTTCTTGATCTCCTCGCCGGTCCACAGCCCCGCGCCGGTCGCCGGCTTGAGGACGCTCCAGCTGGTGTTCCCGGTCGACCACAGGCTCATGCCCTGCAAGCCGTGCGTGACCAGCCCGCCGTAGGTGTACGCGGTCGGCGTGAGCGCGACCTGCTTCGCGTCGGCGCGCCACGGCTCGGCCGTCATGTTCGCGAGCTGACCATCGGTGTAGTCCTTCAGCGCGAAGCTGTACGTCGCCCGGGTGCCGCCGTCGGGGAGCGCCGCGTCCGGTGATTCGCCGGGACCGTGAAAGCCACAGCCTGCGAGGACGAGCAAGAGGGGGCCGCGCCGCATGCCGCCATCCTACCGAGAGTTCGCGCGCCGCCGGGTATTCTTCGGAGGTCGACCGGGCAGGCGCGATACCGGTCACACTACCGGCGAATGCTGCCGAAACGCTGCGTTTCTCGCCGATGACCTACTCGGTTTTGACAAATGATGTGATGCGCCAGACGCCGGCGCGCGGCTCGAGTGTCAGCTGGTAGCTGCCGGCGGCCGCTGCGCCCGCCGGACACGTCACCTTCCTGGCATCGCCGCCGCACCTGGCGGCCAGCACCTTGGTCATCGCGTCGAGCGGCTCCGGATCGGCCTGCCACAGCGCCATCGCGCCGTCCGCGCCGCTGCCGCCGCCGAGCGACCACACGACATCGTCGGCGAGCTGGCCGCGCAGCGCGGTGTAGTCGCGCGCCGCGAGCGCATCCTTGAGCACGGCGAGCTGCTTGCCGGCCGGCGCCGGGACTGCGCCGAACGCCGTCGGATCGGTGCGCTTGACGTCGTCGGTGGTCGCCACCTCGGTCTCCTTCATCGGCACCGCGTAGGCCTTGATCCGGTTGTAGATCGCGTAGAGCAGCGCGTCGGTGCGGCCCTCGAGCCACGACGGCCGCGCCACGCCGTGCAGCGTGGCCGACGACCTTGAGCCGCCACGGCCGGCCGCTCGTGATCGTGACGTCGAACCGGATGAATTAGCGCTTGTAGGCCAGCCGCGTCGGCATGCCCGCCGACGCCGCGCCCGGCGAGACCGGGCCGCCGCTGCGCACGCCCTGCGCGCTCGCGAGCGTCTGCGGGTTGGTCATGTCGTCCTGGTTGTTGGCGTACGACACCTGGTGCCACGCCGTCTTGATCGCACCCTTGCCGGGAGCGTCCTCGATGTTGGGGTAAGTCTCGCGCGTGGCCTCCAGCGCCGCCTGGTACACGACCGTGAAGTCGGTGTCGTACAGCGACCGGCGCGCCGTCTCGACCTCCTTCTTGTGGGTCGTGCATCCGGCCAGGCACATGACTGTCGCGAGGAAGATGATACGGTGGCGCCGCATGGGATCCCGCACCCGGAATACACACCGAAGCAGCCGCCGCGTCCCCGAAACGCCGGAGCGCTCTCGCCGGACACGGGGCTAGTCGCCGCGATCGCCGCCCAGCTCGCCCGGCTGTGGCCCGACGCGGTCGTCGAGCTCGATCACGAAAACGCCTACCAGCTCCTGGTCGCGACGATCCTCGCCGCGCAGTCGACCGACAAGCTGGTCAACACGGTGACTCCCGCGGTGTTTGCGAAGTACCCCGATCCGGTGGCGCTCGCCCGCGCCGATCAGGTCGAGCTCGAGGCGATGATCTTCTCGACCGGCTTCTACCGCATGAAGGCCCGGCACCTGATCGCGATGGCGCAGCGGATCGTCGAGCACCACGGCGGCGAGGTCCCCGAGACCATGGTGGGCCTGGTCGATCTGCCCGGCGTGGCGCGCAAGACGGCCAACGTCGTCCTGGGCAGCGCGTTCGGCATCAACGAGGGCGTCGTCGTCGATACCCACGTGTCGCGGCTCGCCCCGCGGCTCGGGCTGACGGCGCAGACCGATCCGGTCAAGATCGAGCAGGACCTCATGCAGCTCGTGCCGCGCGATCAGTGGTCGATCTTCGCGCACCGGCTGATCTGGCACGGCCGGCGCGTGTGCCACGCCAAGCAGCCCGACTGCGAGCACTGCCCGCTGGCGCCGCTGTGCCCCAGCGCGGCGCTGGTCGCGACGCCCAGGCTCATGCCGCCGAGGCTGGGCAAGCCCGCGCCGCCGTCGCGGGCCGCGCGCGCCCGTGCCGCGGCGAGTCGCTCCAGCCGGGAGCCCCGCACATGATGCCGATCGTCGGCGTCGGGGCGATCGTGTTCGACGACCGTGGCCGCGTGCTCCTGGTCGAGCGCGGCAGGCCGCCGGGCCAGGGGCTGTGGAGCATCCCCGGCGGCAAGCTCGAGCCGCGCGAGACCCTGGCCCAGGCCGTCGCGCGCGAGGTCCGCGAGGAGACCGGCCTGATCGTCGAGGTCGGCACGCTGGCCTGCGTGCTCGAGCGGTTCGGCGACGACTACCACTTCGTCCTGCTCGACTACTTCGCGAGGATCACCGGCGGCGCGCTCGCGGCGGCCAGCGACGCTCGCGCCGCGCAGTTCGTCGACTTCGATCAGCTGGCCGCGCTGCCGTTGACCGAGGGTCTCGCCGACGTCCTGGTCCGCGCCCGTGCTACACAGCCGCCGTGGTCCACCTCCCGCTCGCGCCATCCCTAGCCCCCGGCGCTTCGCTTCGCCGCGGCGACGTCTCCGACGCCCAGTGGCTCGACTGGCGCTGGCAGCTCGGCCACATGCTGACCACCGCCGGCGAGCTCGCCCGCGTCGTCGCGCTCGCGCCCGAGGAGCTCGACGGGCTCGCCGGCTCCGCCCATCTGTTCCGTATCGGGATTACGCCGTACTACGCGAGCCTGATGGATCCGGTCCACGCGAGCTGCCCGATCCGGCTCCAGGCGATCCCGCGGGCCGCCGAGACGCGGATCCGCGACGAGGAGATGCGCGATCCGCTCGGCGAGGACAGCCACAACCCGGCGCCGTCGGTGATCCACAAGTACCCCGATCGCGTGCTGTTCCTGGTCGTCGACCGCTGCGGGATCTACTGCCGGCACTGCAACCGGCGCCGGCTGGTCGGCGGCGACGAGCCCCCCACCACGGCCGACCTCGAGGCCGGCCTCGACTACATCGCGCGCACCCCGCGGATCCGCGACGTGCTCCTGTCGGGCGGCGATCCGCTGCTCTTGTCGACCCGCCGGCTCGACTACCTGCTCGGCCGGCTGCGCGCGATCCGCCACGTCGAGATCCTCCGGATCGGCACCCGCCTGCCCGTGGTCTGCCCGATGCGGATCGACGGCGAGCTCACCGCCGCGCTGCGCCGGCATCACCCGCTGTTCGTCAACACCCACTTCAACCACGCCAGGGAGCTGACCCCCGAGGCGCGCGCCGCGTGCGAGCGCCTGGTCGACGCCGGCATCCCCGTCGGCAACCAGACCGTGCTGCTGCGCGGAGTCAACTCGTCCGTGCGCTCGCTGCGCGCGCTTCTGCGCGGCCTGGTCCGCTCGCGCGTCCGCCCGTACTACCTGTTCCAGGGCGACACCGTGATCGGCACCGATCACCTGCGCACGCCGGTCGACGCCGCGATGGAGCTCTACCGCGGCCTGCGCGGCTGGATCAGCGGCATGTGCATCCCCGAGCTCGTGCTCGACGCGCCCGGCGGCGGCGGCAAGGTCCCGATCGTGCCGAGCTACCTCGAGCAGCTCGACGCCGACCGCGCCGTCGTGCGCAGCTACCGCGGCGAGCGCATCGAGTATCCCCAGCCGCGCGAGCGCGACTGCACCGTGCCGTACGACGACATCTACTTCGCCGGCGTCCCCGCCGACGACGATCGCGAGGGCTCGGCGGAGGCCGGCGGAGGCCGAATGCCGATCGGCAGCCCTCCATGATCGAATCGATCCGGTCCGCGCTCCAAGCGGCGATGCCGGCGGCGATGCGGTCGACGATCTTGGGATAGGGCACGAACGGGACCACGCCGTTCGCGATCCATCACATGCCTCGAGCGCCTTGCAGGGCGCCGCGCGACGGGCCGGCACAAGCAGGCCGCAGTCGCGGCTGCGAAGTCTTCCCGTATCACCGCCGCGGGAGACATGGGTGTCGCCGCGCTCACCGGCGAGGTCGCGCTGTGCCAGATGAGCATCGACAAGAACGACAACGCGTTCACCTTCCACACCCGCGCGGCGAGCGGGTGTGGACCAGGCCCGGGGCGCAAGGCGGTCGCGTGGGACCGCACGACCGGGGCGCTCTACGTCCACGACTTCACGACCAGCAACCTGATCGACGAGACCCAGATGGACAAGAACGGCGACTACATCCTCGCGATCGAGATCACCACCGACCGCTCGGTGGTGGCGGTCGATGTGATCCGGTTCCGCGACGGCGACGCCGGGATCCATCGCGTCGTCACCGGCCCGGCCAACGGCTATCTCGGCGATGGCCACAGCACGCCCGGCTCGGGTGTCTTGATCAACGAGGACGCGGGCATCACCGGCTGGGAGATCCGCTCGCTGGCCAGCCCCGACACCGCGCAGAACCTGATGCAGGTGCTGCGCTCCGACGGCACACGCAACTGGCGCTACAACGGCCACATCACGATCAACCACGCCGACGAGCGCTACTTCCTCGCCGAGCTATGGGTCGCCCCGGTGCCGGCGCCCTCGGACCTGCAGCCCTGGGAGCAGGAGATCGTCGCGGTCGCCACCGACGGCACCTGGATCAAGCGGCTCGCCCACCACCACAGCGCGATCGAGCTCAACCCCGACGGTAGCCACGTCTACGACGACGAGCCGCGGGTCAGCACGTCGTACGACGGCAAGTACGCCATGTTCACCAGCAACTACGACAGCCTCGGCCGCGACGTCTACGTGCTGCGCCTACCGACGATCTGCAACTAGCGTGACGCCATCACGTCACGCGCCGTTCCACGCGCCGCGCGTGGAAGCCTCTCGTCACGCGTCAGCATGTGATGGTCGAGCGAGTCGTACTCGAGATCGCCAACCGGCCTGTGACCGGCGCTCGGCCCGTGACCTGCGCGAAGCGGATCGCTCGGCGGCCGAGGCGCGCAGCTCACCGCCCTCGTTCCCGCCGCTCACAGCCCTGACCCTCGAGCCGACATCGCCCTGGGAGATTCATATATTGATTGGTAGAAAGAGAATTGCGCCACGCGACGTCAACCGCTTGCATCCCAGCCCGGCCAGCGCCGCCTTCCCTGCGCGCGCAGGATCACCGCATCGAGCCTGCAGATCGCGCCCACGTGGGCGCCAGCGTTCAGGTCGCTCACGCCTTGGGAATGGGCATGGTTTGCGCTCTGCGCGATGGTTCACGGTTGTCATCGAGAATTTGTGGGTCAGCCGAGATTTCGTGCTCACGGCGCAAGCCAGCGCTTCTCAGCGAGGATCAACACGCCACTCAGGACCTCACTCATTAGGTGCATCAAGAGCGCGTCAAGCCGAATCGACACACTGCCAACAATTGCCATGTCGGCCGGCGCATCGTGTGGCGAGACGGTCCGAATCACGAACCATAAATCGAAAAGGCAGCGTGTGTGCGAGCACAGGGCTGTGAGCAGCCCGTCGCCGTCGCTCTCGTCGGCTGCCACGGGCTGGTCACAGGCCGGCGACGCGTTCTCCCGTCCCGTGACCTTCTGGTTCTGGCCGGAGATCAGTACGGCGCGAGACAGCTCGCGCGTCCACGTGGGCGCGAAACTGCCGTCTCGGTCAAGCCACGGGCCGCGCACTGGTCATTGGTGGCTGTCTTGCCTATCACTCGCTAGCGCGGTTCTCGTCAATCGATCGGATAGCGATCGCGCTGATCAGGGCATTCTCGGCCTGCCGGGAGTCGAGCCGGTGAACTGCACGACGATCGGAACGTCAGATTCGATCACGCTGGCGTAGTCGGTCGCGACGGGACCGGCTCGGGTCAGGTCAGAACGCGGCGACGCCGTTCGGCGTGCCGAGGCCGCTCGGGCCGTCCCAGCCGACCGTGCAGCCCGGGCCGGTCGTGATGTCGAACAGCGCGCTGGTGTGCGCGTACGGGTCCGAGCCGTACGTCACCGTGCCACCGTTGAGCGCGTAGACGCCGGCGATGATCGGCGTGGAGACGCTGGTGCCGCCGAACACCAGGAACGCCGACGCCGTCCTCGAGGTCGGCCGCGGTGGCGTCGCGGCGGATCTGCGCGTGGCCGCCGCCGGCGACGTACGCCAGCAGCGCGGCCTCGAGCGGCGCCGCGTTGGCGAACAGCGGATCGCGCGTCATGAGCAGCGGCACGCGCGTCGCGGCCGGGACCTCGGCCTCCATGTACGCTGCAGTCGAGCAGGCGATCGCGAGGATGCCCTTGGCGGTCGCGGCCGGGCCGGGCCAGTCGAAGCGCTCGCGGTCCATCAGGCGGTCATGGCCGACCCACGCCACGATCTGCGCCGCACCGCCCGCGGTGAGCGCGGTGCCATCGCCGAGCGCGCCTGCGGCCGAGCAAAGCTCGCCCGGATCGGCTATGAGCCCCACATGACCCCGATCGCCGCCACGACGATCTCCGCCCTCGCCCGGGAGCTCGGGTTCGCGCGCGCCGCGATCGTGCCGATCGAGCCGCCGCGCCGCCACGCGGTGTACACGAGCTGGCTCGCGAGCGGCCACGCCGCGGGGATGGCGTACCTCGCCGCGCCCGAGCACATCGCCCAGCGCGCCGACCTGCGCGCGCTGCTGGCGGCGGCGCGCTCGCTGATCGTGGTCGCGCTGGCCTACGACCGCGCCGAACCGATCCCGCCCGATGCGCTGCTGCGCGGCAAGATCGCGCGCTACGCGCGCGGCGAGGACTACCACCTGGTGATGCGCGATCGCCTGGTCGCGCTCGCCGACCGGCTCGCCGCCGCGCTCGGCCGCCCTGTCGCGAGCCGGCCGTGCGTCGATTCGGCGCCGGTGCTCGAGCGCGAGTGGGCCGAGCGCGGCGGTCTGGGCTTCGTCGCCAAGAACACGATGGTGATCGCGCCGGGGCTGGGCAGCTACGTCCTGCTCGGCGAGCTGCTGGTCGACGCCGAGCTCGCACCGACGGCCCCGAGCGAGCCGCCGCGGCCGCGCTGCGGCAGCTGCCGCGCCTGCCTCGACGCCTGCCCGACCGCGGCGTTCGCCGACGCCTACGTGCTCGACGCGCGGCGCTGCATCTCGTACCTCACGATCGAGCATCACGGCGTCATCCCGCGCGAGCTGCGCGCGGCGATCGGCACCTGGGTGTTCGGCTGCGACATCTGCCAGGAGGTCTGCCCGTTCAACGCGGGCGCCGGGCCGGACGCCGGCGAGGTCGACCGCCTGCTGCGGCCGCGCACGCTCGAGCACGCGCTGCCCGATCTCGTCGCGCTCGCCAGCCGGGGCGCCAACCAGCTGCGACGGCTGGTCAAGCGCAGCGCGCTGCGCCGGGCGCCGCGCTCCGCCCTGCTTCGTAACGTCGCGATCGCCCTCGGCAATACCGGCGATGCCCGCGCGATCCCGGCGCTCGTGGCGCTGCTTGGGCACCGCGCCGCGCTGGTCCGCGGCCACGCGGTCTGGGCGCTCGGCGAGCTCGGCGCGGCCGAGGTGCTGGCCGGCCATCGCGACACCGATCCGTTCGTGCTCGACGAGCTCACCTGGGCGCGGCGAGCGGCGGCGACGCGAACTGCGGCGATGCGACGAACGCCGCCACCGCCCGGATCTGCGGATCGCTGATCGCGCCCTCGAACGCCGGCATCAGCTTGTTCTTCGAGCCGCTCCGGACCTGGCGCTCGACCAGCTCGGTCGTGACCCGCGCGCGAAATTCCGGTGCCGCGCGATCCCGTACCCCGTAGCGCGCGATCATCGCCGCAGGCGGCCGGCCGTCGGGGCCATGGCACGTCGCGCACAGCGACTGGAACACCGCCGCTCCATCCTTGGCGCCCCCGCTCGGAGCGCCGCTACAGCCGGCACCAACAGCGGCAAGGCCGGCCGCGACGGCAAATCCTCGGTGACTTCACGCCTGCGATGTGCCACCCAGCGCAGCGCGCGGCAACCCCGTGCTAGTGTTCGCCGTATGCGGTGGATTGTCTCGATGTCTATCGCCGTCGTTGCCGTCCTTGGGGCGTGCGGTGGTCCGCAAGTTCCGACCCACAACGGCTACAAGCCCAAGGATGTCGCGCCGTGGAAGCAACCCAAGGCGCTCAAGTTCGACGACAAGGGCGAGGCCAAGCCCGAGGGCGACGTATCGTATCCGGACATGCGGCGTGCGAGATGGTACGAGCTCACGCTGCCGTCGAACGGCCAGCTGTCGATCGCGCTCGAGATCACGCCGCCGGGCGACGCGGTCAACGATGACTTCGACCTCGGGCTCGAGGTCCTCGATCCGCGCCACCGCGTGATCAGCAAGTCCGAGCTCGAGGACGAGGACGCGCACGAGCTCAACAAGAAGAAGACGCTGGTCGAGCTCGTGCCCGGCAAGTACCTGATCCACATCTTCCTGCAGGGCCGCATGGACACCGCCGAGTTCGCGCTGCGCGTGACGTTCAAGGCGACCGCTGCCGCCGAGGCCAAGACCAACTTCCCGGCCGACGTGCCGTTCGTTCCGGTGCTGCCGATGGTCCCGATCCAGGACGACACGCCGGCGCGCGTCAAGGTGACGACGACCCCGCCGCCCCGGGGAAACAAGCACCACACGCCGACGCCCACCCCGACGCCGACCCAGACCGCCGGGGCGCCGGTGCGCGCCAAGGTGATCGGCATGCAGATCATCGGGCGCGGCACGCAGATCGTCGTCGGCAAGGGCACCACGACCGGCGCGGCCAACGGCATGAAGGTGTCGCTCGCGGGCGTGTCGAGCACCGGCACGACGGAGAACTGCAAGGAGCAGACGTGCAGCGCCACGATCACCGCCACCCCCGATCAGATCCGGGCGGCGCAGGGCTGGGTAACGCTGACACCGTAGCGGTCTGTCCGCGGGACCGCGGCGCGCCCGCGCCGGCCTCCGCGACGACGCGGCGGCCACGTGCGGCCAATCGTCAGGTGCGATTTCCAAGCCCTTGCGATCACGCGTCAATTAGCGTAACACCGGGATCTATGCACGGGAACCTGGTGGGTTCGAAGGGCTGGCTCGCGCGGCTTGCACGGCCCGCGCAGCGGGTATGGCCGGCCTGCTTCGCAGCATTCGCGCTGTCCTGCGCGCACAACGTCCCGCAGGACGTGAGCACCGGCAGCGACGGCAAGGAAAAGGGCGCCAAGCCGGTGACGATGGAGAACGGCGAGGGCCACGCGTCCGGGATCGTCACCTATCCCGGCGGCGATCGCGTTGACTGGAGGCTGGTCGAGCTGCCCGACAAGCAGCGCGGCACGCTCAACCTCAAGCTGACCTGGACGCCGCCGCGGCCCGGCCTGCAGCTCGCGTTCGACGTGTTCGACGAGTGGAACCAGCCGATCGTCCAGTCGCAGAAGACGAGCAAGAAGCGCAGCAAGGGCCGGACGCGCGAGGCCACTGTCGAGGGCGCCAAGGGCAAGTACTACGTCCGGATCTACGCGGTCGGCCGCGGCGACGCCGGCAAGTACCGGCTGTCGGTCGACTTCAAGGAGGCCACCGCCGGCCCCACCTTCGATCCGCTCAAGCTCGAGATCCCCGATCCGCCCAAGCTCGCCGCCATCCCCGAGCCCGAGGTCCCGTGCGACGAGAACACGACGCCGTTCGATCCGAAGAACCCTGCGTGCAAGAACATCTGTCCGGTCACCGGCGCGCCGCCCGGCTGGCCCCCGTGCAAGGACAAGTGCCCCACGCCGCCGGACGTCAACGTGCCCGCGTGCCTGGCCACGATGGAGTGTCCCAACCCGCCTGATCGCCGGGTCAAGAAGTGCACGGCGCAGAAGTTCCCCAAGTGCCCCGACCCGAAGAGCCCCGATGTCAACAACCCCAACTGCGACAACATCAAGATCCCGCCGGTGGTCAACCGGATCATCGCCAAGACGATCCAGGGCTCCGACGTGATCGTCACGATCGGCGCGGGGAGCGACAAGGGCGTGGCGCCGAACTGGAACGGCACCGTGCTGCGCGGCGACAGCGACCAGCCGCTGTCCGGCGGCGATATCAAGGTGGTGCGCGTCGACAAGGCCGTGACCGTCGGCAGGGTCCACCTCACTCCTGATCAGCTGCTGTCCAATCCTCGCGTGAAGCTGAGCGCCCCGTGAACCAGGACCCCTTCGTCGGGAAAGTCATCGACGGCCGCTACGAGATCCTGGCGCGCATCGGGGAGGGCGGCATGGGCGTGGTCTACTAGGCCCGCCAGATGACGATCGATCGCGTGATCGCGATCAAGATGCTGAACGCGCAGATGGCGGGGGACCAGACCTGGGTCCAGCGGTTCTACAACGAGGCCAAGGCGTGCTCGCGCCTGCAGCACCCCAACACGATCCGCATGTTCGACTTCGGCCAGGCCCCGGATGGTCGGTTGTTCATGACGATGGAGTTCCTCGACGGCATGTCGCTGCGCGAGGCGCTGGCCAGGGGGCCGCTCGCGGCGCACCGGGTCGTCAAGATCCTGATCCAGTGCTGCGCCTCGCTCGCCGAGGCCCACTCGATCGGCATCATCCACCGCGACATCAAGCCCGACAACGTGTTCCTGCTCAACATGGCGGGCTCGCCCGACTTCGTGAAGCTGCTCGACTTCTCGGTCGCCAAGCTGCTCGAGGGCGACCGCATGAAGACGCAAGCCGGTGTCGTATTCGGAACACCGCAGTACATGTCGCCCGAGCAGGGTCGCGGCCTGCCGCTCGATGCGCGCTCGGATCTCTACGCGCTCGGCATCCTCGCGTTCGAGATGCTGACCGGCAACGTGCCGTTCCACGACGAGAACCCGATGACGGTGATCCAGATGCACCTGCACGCGGCGGTGCCGCCGCTGCCGCAGACGATCCCGTACTCGGCGCAGCAGATCGTGCGGCGCGCGCTCGAGAAGGAGCCGAGCCGGCGCTACCAGAGCTCGGGCGAGATGATGCAGCACTGCCAGCAGGTGTTCGCCGAGGTCACCGGCGGCGGCGTGTCGATCGGCGGCGGCGGCGTGCCCCGCACCATGTTCGCGTCGGGGCCGCCCGGCTTGCCCGGCATGCCGCCGGGGCCGCCCGGCATGGGGATGCCGCCGGGGATGTCCGGGCCGCCGGGGATGCCGCCCGGCATGTCGGGACCACCCGCGATGCCACCGGGCATGTCGGGTCCGCCGGGAATGCCGATGGGGGGCGGCGTGCCGGGGGCATCGGCGATGCAGAAGACCATGCTGGCGGCGCCCAGCCCGTTCGCGCAGGGCGGTCCAGGTCCGGGGCTGCCGGGGATGGGCCCCGGCGGGCCTGGCGGCCTGCCCGGCATGGCCGCCACCGCTCCGGCGATGGGCCCGGGCGGCTACAACGCAGCGTCGCCGCAGCAGAAGACGATCGTCGCCGGCATGGCGCCGCCGATCGTCGGCGGTCAGATGATGCCGCCGGGACAGGCGCCGCCGGGCTACCCGCAGATGCCGCAGATGCCGTCGGGCGGGGCAGCGGCCTCGGGCCCGAACAAGACGGTGATGCTGCAGCCCAGCGAGGGCGTGGTGTCGGTGGCGCGCACCGGCCAGGCGGTGCAGCCGGCCGGCACCGGCGCGATCCAGCAGGGCGCCTCGACCCTGTTCTGGATCGCGAGCCTCGTCATCGGCGTCGCGGTCGGCGCGCTCGCCTACGTGATCGTTCTCCAGCTCTGAGCGCGCCGGCGATGTCCGAACCCGAAGACAAGAAGGTCAAGGAGCTGCTCGACGCGGCCACGCGCGCCGAGCTCGAGAAGTGGTTCGGCCTGCCATCGTACGAGCAGCTGGCCGAGCGCAGGGTCGAACCGCCGCCGCCCGACGAGGATCCCGAGTTCGCGGTGATCCGCAAGCGCCGCGACGACGCGATCGCCGCGGTCGACCCGGCGATGGTCGAGGCGCACCGCCGGCGGGTCGAGCCACCGCGGCCGGTGGTCAAGCCGCTGCCGCCGGTCGAGCTGCACGTCGATCCCGACATCGCGCTGTTCGACATGGCCATGCTCGATCGCCAGGTCAGCGTCGCCGAGCCGCGCGAGATGGAGCGGCCGCGCGACCTCGAGGATGTGCTGGCCGAGCGCACGCCGCAGGCGCTGCTGCGCGACCTGCATCGCCCCGAGTTCGACTTCGAGAAGGTCTTCGAGCGGGTCGACATGCTCGCCGAGGAGCGGCGCGATGCCCACACGGCGGTCGCCGCGGCGATGGCCAGCTCGCTGAAGCTGCCGCCGCTCGAGGCACCGGCGTTCGCCCAGAGCTACGCGCTGCTGCGCGAGCTGCGCGCCGAGCGCCAGCAGCCCTGGATCAACATCGAGATGCCGCTGAGACAGGTGAAGGAGTGAGGAAGGTGTGCTGGGATGAGGACGTAGATCGCATGATGATCGCCTGCGCGGAGCGGCTCGCGTGATCACGGAATCCCGTGCGATCCCGGTCGAGCGCTTCTTGCTGCGCGCCGTCGGCCGCACCGATGTCGGAGCACAGCGCACGCAGAACGAGGATGCGATGTACTACGACGATTTCCTCGGCGTGTACATCGTGTGCGATGGTATGGGCGGTCATGCGTCGGGGCAGGTGGCGTCCGACATCGCGATCCGGACGATCGTGCATTCGCTCAAGACCGGCGACCCTCCGCCGGCGCCCGGACAGGACCAGCTGGTCGACGCGATGAAGGTGCCACTGCGGCGACTCGCGCGCGTACCTGCTGCGCCAGGGTCAGCTCCAGCAGATCACGCGCGATCACTCGCTGCGCAATCTGTACCAGGACCGGCCCGATCTGATCGGCACGCTCGGTCCGGCGACCTCGAACGTGATCATCCGCGCGGTCGGCCTCGACGCCTCGGTCGAGATCGAGCACAACACGATGGCGCCGGACCACAACGACATCTTCCTCCTGTGCTGCGACGGCCTGTCGGATCTGGTCGACGACTGGATGATCCGCGAGATCATGACCTCCGGCGACGCCCTGGAGGTCGTCGCCGAGAACCTGATCCGCGCCGCCAACAACAACGGTGGCACCGACAACATCACGGTCGTGCTCGCGCAGACCTTCGTCGATCCGCTGTGGCTGCCGGCGCATGCCTACGCGCAGCCGATGCAGCGCTACTAGGCCCAAAAGAAGCGATCAAAGGGGCCTGACACTTGGTCGAGTAGCCTTGGACGCATGCATGCCGGG
>VBLP01000773.1 GCA_005887925.1 Deltaproteobacteria bacterium
ATTCAACCTCAACAAGCTGATGAACGGGTTGGCGGAGCGACGAGAAGTTGTACTGGTCGGGTGATCAGATGTGGATTAGTCCAAACCAAACCGCCAGAGGCCAGATTCAGATCACCCAGAAAAACCAATGCTTGCAGCCTCGGTGAAGTGCTCGGACAGTTCCCAAATTTCCGGGCAAGCTCTAGTCTAGCATGGGCAGCACCCATTCGAACGGCCGTCGTGGCGCAACCCACCTGCCGAAGTCGTCGAGCGCCTGACCGGATCGAGCCAGGAGGAACGGGATCAACTCGTCGACCAGCGGCAGCTCGTTTGCCGCGATCCACAGGAACCTGTGCCACTGCGGCTCGATCCAGTAGCAGCCGGGTGCGAAGCACACCGGAGCGCGCATCTGTTTCAGCCAGTCCGGCAGGTGCGGGGCCACCAGCCACAGCGGTTCCTCGCCCAGCCATGATGCATCTTGGTCGTCGAGCCGCTGCACCTGCCGCGCTTGTCGGCGGAGCAGCGCTCGCTCCATCTCCTTGCGGTCGAGGTGGTTGGCGGGGAGCTTCAGCTCGAGCATCACCTCCGCATGAGGCTGCGCTTGGGGCCACGGGGCTGTCAGGTGCTGCAGCGGACCGGGACTGTGGATGACCAGGTAGCCGTCCGCTTGCACTTTCTCGAGCCGGATCTCGGGCGGATCCTGCCATCCGGCGGCACCACCCGTGATGCGCTCCGTCTCCTCGGCGAACGTCCGTTGGGCGAACTGCTCCAGATACCCCATCGCGACGCGGATGGTACGCCTCGGCCATACGACCTGGAAGAATCCGGCGCATCCATGGAATACCCATGTCGCGACGGGATCGCTTCGGCGAACGACTCTTGCAACAGCATCGATCTCAATACGCGTCGGATGCTGTCATTCAGCTGCTGCGGCACAGCCGTCGGGACCGTTCGGGGCGCGGATCGCTTCGTGTCACTTTTTGACCCCCGGTGCCGCACACCCGACGCTGGCGGCATGTCGAACCTGCCCGCATCCCGCGCCGAATCGGCCGGAGTCCTCCTCGCGCCCGAGCTGATCGGCCAGCTCGGCGTGCCGCCGGCCGCCGGGTGGCGCACGCTGCAGCCCGATCAGGACCAGATCACCGACTTCTACCGCAACATCAAAACGGTCTCGCCCTCGCCGATCTCCGTCGAGCGCCAGGAGCAGGCGCCCGAGATCGTCGACGCCGACGCGATGCCCAAGCTGACGCAGGACCTCACCGGCGACCTGCTCCACGACATCGGCGAGGGCGTCGTGCTCGCCAAGGCCCGGCACAGCGGCGGCACCGGCAGCTCGTTCTTCGTCCCGACGGCGCGGACCCAGGCCGCGTTCACGGTCGCGGCCGGTGGCGCCCTGCCGCAAGGCACGCTCGTCCACGCCAAGGGCTGGGCGGCCGCGGCCAACAACGGCCTGTTCGTGGTCGGCGCCGGCGCGGTGGCCGGCTCGATCCCGGTCGCCGGCGGCGTCCCCGAGGCCCCCGCAGGCTACCTCGCGACGCTAGAGGTCGCCGGGCTCCGCGGCGGCGCCGGCGCGATCGGCATCGACGTCAACGGCCACCTGACCAGCGACGGCTCGATCGACTTCACGACGCGCGGGCTGTCGCCGGGCCAGGAGATCTACGTCGGCGGCGTGCCCGGCTCGGCGTTCGCATTCGCGACGGGCCTGGGCGGCGTCGCCGAGGTCGTCAGCGTGGCGCCGGCGCTGGTCACGCTGCGGCGGCGCGCGTGGGCGGTTGGCGCGGCGGACCCGGGCACCGGCAAGACGATCGATCTCTACGTCACGCGCTGGGTCCGCAACGTCGCCACCACCCACCCCGACTACCAGGAGCAGCCGTATCACCTCGAGCTGACCTTGAGCGGCATCGGCCCCGCCGGCGCGAGCGAGTACGTCTACGCGCAGGGCCAGATGATCAGCTCGTTCGAGCTCAGCGCGCCGCTCGCGCAGCTCGTCAAGGCGACCCTGGGCTTCGTCGGCACCGACGTCACCGATCCGTCCGTCGCGCGCGTCGCCGGCGCGGCCGCGGCGCCCGTCCCGGTCGCGGTCGACCGCTTCAACACGAGCACCAAGGAGCCGTACCTCCAGGTCCTGGACGCCGCGACCGAGGCCAGCGTGGTGAGCGACGTGACGAGCTGGAAGCTCACGTTCAGTAACAACATCACGGGCCAGAAGCAGCACGGCAAGCTCGGCCCCAAGCGGCTGGTCGTCGGCAAGGTCAGCTGCTCGCTCGACATGGAGGTCGTGGTCACGCAGGACGACGCGATCCGCGCCTGCAGCAACAACACCACGCTGATGTTCGGGGCGCTGCTCCGCAACAGCAACGGCGGTGTGTTCGTGAACCTGCCGGCGCTCAAGTTCACCGGCGCCGTGCCGAAGTTTCCGGCCAACGGCGTCGTGACGATCAGCCCCAAGGGCGGCGCGTTCATCGATCCGCTCGGCCGCTACACGCTCGGCCTGAGCGTGTTCGCGTACCTGCCGCCGGCGTAATCGCCCCGCCGCGGCCGCCGCGCGAGGCTTGCCGCATGGGATTTTCCTTCAAGACCGTCTCCGTTGCTGCCGACGTCACCGCCCGCTACACGCTGTGGTCGATCTCCGAGGACCCGGGCAACCCGATCGTCCTGATCGTCCGTCCGGCGGCCGCGCCGAACATGGCGTTCATGAACGCCGCGTTCAAGCTCGCCAGCGCCACCCGTGCCGGTGCGGGCGCCGCCCAGCTCTCCGCGGCCCGGCTCCAGATGGCGCGCGCCGAGGTCGCCGAGCTCTACGCCCAGCACGTGATCGCGGGCTGGGAGAACGTGCGCGAGGACGGCGTGCCGGCGCCGTGCACGCCCGAGGTCGTGCTCCGCTTCCTCACCGCGTTGATCCAGCCGCCGCCCGACGGCCGGCCGGACGTGTTCGACGAGCTGCGGACGTTCTGCGGCAACCTCGACCACTTCCGGCCGCCTACCGTCGCCGCGGCCGACCTGGGAAAAGGGTAGCCGCCTGGCTCGCCTGGGAGGAGGAGCACGCGGCGAACCTGCGGGGCCTCGAGCGCGCCCGCGAGCACGCCTCCGATCCGCGCCTCCTCGACATGCTCGATCGCGCGATCGCCGAGGAGCGCCGGGGCGAGCCCGAGCTCCACCTCGCCGCCGCGATCTGCATCCGGGCCTGGCATGACCTCGGCACGTGTCGCGGCGTCGGCATGGCGCTCGGCCCGATCCCCGTCACCGCGATCTTCGCGTGGTGCGAGCTCGAGGGCTTCGATCGCGAGGCCACGATGATCCTCCGCGACGTCGTTCGCACCGCCGACAACGAGCGCGCCGAGCGCGAAGCGTCCCGGCAGCGGCTCAAGAACCTGACCGGGGGCCGATGAGCTTCCACATCATCGTCGCACTGCAAGGCGGCCGCGACGCCGAGTCCGGCATCGCCCGCATCGAGACCAGCCTCGCCCGGACAACCGACGCCAGCGGCCGTGCCCGCGATGCGCTGGGCCGGTTCGCCGCGACCGGCGCCGACGCCGGCGCCAAGGTCGCCAAGGGCGCCGAGGACGCAGCGCGGGCCCACGACCGCGCCAGGGACGCAGCCGCGGGCCAGGGCGACGCGCTGACCAAGCTCCTCCACCTCGCCGAGGCCTACCTCGCGATCCACCAGGCCAAGGAGGTCGTCGACGGCTACGTCGAGATCTCGAACAAGCTCCGCGTGGTGGCGACCGATCAGGGCAACCTCAACGGCCTGCTCGAAGCGACGCTCGGCATCGCGCAGGACACGCGCACGCAGTGGGAGACGGTGACGTCGACCTATCAGCGGCTGTCGAACGTGACCCACGGCCTGGGTCTGTCGCAGAAGCAGGTGCTCGACCTCACCCGCGAGCTCGCGATCGGCGCCAAGATCTCCGGGGCGTCGGCGCAGGAGTCGGCCATGGCCCAGGCCGAGCTGACCCACGCGTTCGCCACCGGCGCGCTGCAGGGCCGCGAGTTTCGCGTGCTGATGCGCGACGTCCCGGCGCTCCTGCACGAGCTCCAGCTCGCCTCGGGCAAGACCGGCGCCGAGTTCGCCGAGATGGGCAAGCACGGCCAGATCACCGCCAAGCTCCTGATCGACTGGTTCGGCAAGGCCGGGCCCGCCCTCGACGACAAGTTCGGACGGACGATCCCGACGATCGCCGACGGCTTCACGCGGATCCACAACGCGGCCGAGGCGTTCTTCGGCGACGCCGCCGTGGCCAGCGGCACGCTCGGCACGCTCGGCGCGGCCATGGCGTTCGTCGCCGACCACTTCGAGGCGTTCGCCAAGGCGGCCCTGGGCGTGGCCGAGGCGCTCCTCGGCCTGCTCGTGATCGAGAAGATCGTCGCGCTGGTCAAGGCGCTCACCGTGGCGATCGCGGCGAATCCGCTCGGCGCGATCCTGACCGCGCTCACCATCGGCATCTCGCTCCTGCGCCAGTTCGGCGACCAGATCGAGACCCACATTCCGATCTGGACCAACGTCAAGGGCGTGTTCGTCACCGTGGGCGACGAGCTCGACGCGCTATGGGCGCAGTTCCAGAAGCTCGGCGCCGAGATCCTGGCGTTCCTCGGCGAGGCGTGGCGGGCCCTGACCCAGTCGTTCCACGACGGGCTCGACAGCACGGGAATGGAATTCTCGCTCAGCACCGCACTGCGCCTGGTCGCCGGGTTCGTCGGCGCCGTGCGCGGGCTGTTCCAGGTCATGGCCCAGGACAGCGACAAGTCGTTCGCGCTCATGGCCTACACGATGACCGAGCTCATGGTGACGGCGGCCA
>VBLP01000019.1 GCA_005887925.1 Deltaproteobacteria bacterium
ATCGACAAGATGTCGATGGACTTCCGCGGCGACCCCGCCAGCGCCCTCCTCGAGGTCCTCGACCCCGAGCAGAACAACAACTTCAACGACCACTATCTCGATCTCGACTACGACCTGTCCGACGTCATGTTCGTCACCACCGCCAACCAGCAGCACGCGATCCCGCTGCCGCTGCAGGACCGCCTCGAGATCATCGAGCTCCCCGGCTACACCGAGTGGGAGAAGCTCGCGATCGCGCGCCAGTACCTGATCCCCAAGCAGGCCGAGGCCAACGGCGTCAAGGACCTCGCCGCGACCTGGACCGACGACGCCCTCACCGCGATCATCCACCGCTACACCAAGGAAGCAGGGGTGCGAAACCTCGAGCGCGAGATCGCCACCATCTGCCGCAAGATCGCCAAGGAGTGGCTCGCCTCCGGCCGCGCCGCCAGCAGCTTCGAGGTCGCGTCCGACCGCCTCTCGCACTGGCTCGGCATCGAGAAGTTCCGCGAGATCCGCCGCGAGAAAGAAGACGAGATCGGCCTCGCCAACGGCCTGGCCGTCACCATGTTCGGCGGCGACCTGCTCACCGCCGAGGTCACCATCGTCCCCGGCAAGGGCAAGCTCACCCTCACCGGCAAGCTCGGCGAGGTCATGCAGGAGAGCGCCCAGGCCGCGATGAGCTACCTCCGCTCGCGCGCCGGCACCTTCGGCCTGTCCAACGACTTCCAGAACAAGGTCGACATCCACGTCCACTTCCCCGAGGGCGCCATCCCCAAGGACGGTCCGAGCGCCGGCATCACCATGGCCACCGCCATGGCCAGCGCCCTGCTCCGCATCCCCGTCCGCCAGACCATCGCGATGACCGGCGAGGTCACCCTGCGCGGCCGCGTCCTGCCCATCGGCGGCCTCAAGGAGAAGATCCTCGCCGCCCACCGCGCCGGCGTCACCACCGTGCTCGTCCCCGAGGAGAACCGCAAGGACCTCAAGGACGTTCCCGACGCCGTCCTCGATCAGCTCGCCGTCATCGGCGTCAAGCACATGGACGAGGTCCTGCGCCACGCCCTCGCCCACCCCCAGCCCGACGAGTTCCTGCGCGAGCCGTCCAGCGTCGTCGACTGGCGCATCGTCGAGACCATGCCGCCCAGCGACCCGCGCGACGCCCACTGAGCCGAGACCACCTGGCCGGTCAGTTCTTGCCCGCGGCCGTTCGCCGCTTGAACGCCGCCGCCTTCGCGCTCGTGCCCTGGTAGATGTGGCTCACCTCGAGCGGCGTCTGCGGGTTGTAGTTGTGGCATGCAAAGCAGTTCGCATTCGCCGCCGGCGGTGCGCTCTGGACGAACGTCTCCATCGTCGTGTTCACCAGCTCGAGCGACCCCCGCTGGTTCGCCTGCGCCGATGCCTGCCCGCCTCCTTGCCCGCCAGCCGCATCCCCGCCCGCCCCGATCCCTCCGCCGGACAATCCGTCTGCCCCGACGAGCCCACCACGTTGAACGTCTCGAACACCCGCGACCCCGGCGTGCTCGACGGCGACACCAGATCGAGGAACCACTGCTCCGCGAACTGATAGAACTGACAGAACGTCTCGTCGCCCACCGGCACCCCCGCCCCCCCGATCTCCGTCGGCGGATTCGGCGCCGTCACCCAGCTCGCCGACGCCGCGCACGCCGGAAAGCCCCGGCACACCCGCGACCTCCGGCTTGACCGTCGCCGGGTCCTTGCTCGAGCTGCTGCCGCAGCCCCCCGCGCACAGCACCATCGCAAGACACAGCCTCGACGCAGACGCAGATACACGCTCGCTCATATCCCTCCGGGGTCTCGGTGGAACCGCACCGGCCACGCGCACCACGCGATCAGCCGATGCAACCGTCTTATCCATGACCCGCTCGCAACACAATGACGGCGCATTACAGCGCCCCTATCGTCATGACGCGCTCGTTCGAGCCCCCACGCGCCGCGCGAGACCACGCCACCCGCCGGCCGCCGCCCGCCACGCCGATCACACCCAGCACTGCGAAACCATGCGAGGAGCCACCCTTGCCGCCGTGAGCTGCTAGCGTTTGCGCATGCGCCTCGTCCTCCTGCTTGCGCTCGTCGCGTGCAGCGGCCCGATCTCGCGGCCGTCTGCCAGCCGCGGCGGCGGCCCCGAAGCGCGGGTGATGCGCCCGCCCACCAACGCCCCTCCCGATCCCCTCGGCACCACGCGACCCGGCAACCGCAGCTGCACCGAAGATCGCGACTGCAGGTCCGGTGAGCGCTGCTACCCGCCCGACTACGCGGCCCCGTCACCGCTCCCCTCCGCCACACCAGCCCCTTCGTCGCCGTCGGCGCCCCTGCCGCCCTCCACGCCGCCGTCGCCCGCTCCACCCGCGCCATCCCCGTCCCAGCCGTCCGGATCACCCTCGCCGGCGTCATCACCCTCGCCATCATCATCGTCCTCGCCGATGCCATCATCGTCGCCCGCACCATCCTCGTCACCCGCAGCACCCTCCCCCGCCCCCACAGCATCGGCCGCTCCATCTCCAGCACCCCCATCACCGTCATCGCCCACCTCCCCGTCCCCGACACCCCGGCCCCATCGCGCCCTCCCCAAACCCTCCGACCGCCGCACCCGGCTCACCTCCAACCCCGACGTCCGCACCCACCTCTGCGCCGCCGCTCCCCGGCTCCACCTCCCCGCCAACCTCGCCCCCGTTCCCGTCCCGGCCCAGGGCCTGTCAGGCCGATGCCCAGTGCCTGAACGGCGAGCTCTGCAACGACGGTAGCTGCGGCTCACCTTGCACGCTCACCAGCTGCGGCCCCGACCGCGAGTGCCGCCCCGGCGGACACTGCGCCCTCATCCCTTGCACCGATCCGCGCGCCGGGACCTGCCCGCAGAACTCGCGTTGCAACCGCTCCACCGGGACCTGCGAGCGCCAGACATGCAGCTCGCCCTCCCAATGCGATTCCGGGGTATGCTTCCGCGGTCGCTGTTTCTCTCACGACGCGTACTGCATGCCCTAGCACCCCGCCGCGAACGCCAGCAGAGGCCTTGACATACGCGGCCCTACCATCTAAGAACCTTCACCTCGGAAGCGGGCGAATAGCTCAGCGGAAGAGCGTCGCCCTTACAAGGCGGTGGTCGCAGGTTCGAACCCTGCTTCGCCCACTGAAAAGTCAAACGATTCTGGAGCGGTAGTTAAGTTGGTTATAACGCCGGCCTGTCACGCCGGAGGCCGCGGGTTCAAGTCCCGTCCGCTCCGCCACTCAAGTCACTGAAACTAAAGGGCTTCCCTCTCAGCGCCCTTCCCGGCTGCCGCGTTGCTGCCATGACTCGCAGACGGCGAGCACCAAGCATCACGGGGGATCCGGGTCGCTGCGCCGGCACCATGAGCACCCGAGCCGGCTGAAGCTGCGCCCTCCACTTGTGCCACTTGTCGCCTCATTGCGCGGTACGTGCTGAAGAGTTCGGAGCGTTCCGCCCAGCGCACTCGAGCGTTCGCTGTCCGGCGGTGCCGAACCTCGCAGCGCGCGCACCGAGCGCGTTGCCGTATCTTCCTCACGGCCCCGGCATCGCTGGTAGCAGATGGTAATTGGTCTCGTTGTTCGTCATTTCCGTTGCTATCGCCGTTCGGATTGCGAACCCGGCGATCATCTTCGCGTGTTGCTCGAAGGGGGACCCATCGGTAGGCTTGGCTGATGGGAACACCGGCGCGTCGAGACGAGCTCCTGGACCAGGTTCTCGCGCTTCCCATCGAAGACCGCGACTACATCGAGGCGGCCCTCGTCCGAGAAGCATACGAGCAGGGCCGCACTGACACTCCCGAAGAGGTCAGCGAGATCGCGCAGCGCGCGAGTGATACGCTCTCCGAGCGCAGCACCGGGTTCTCACGCGAAGCGTCGGTCGCTCGCGCTCGCGCTGCTGTGGAAGCTGTGCGGGCGCGCAAGCCGTGAAAGACTTTCGGGTCGAGGCGGTCGCACAGACAGAGTTCGAGGAGGCCGCTGTCTGGTACGAGAACCAGAGACTTGGGCTGGGGCTCGAGTTCATCGCGGAGGTCGACCGTGTCCTTATTCGGATCGCGCACACGGACAGGTTCTCGACGGCGCCGATTGCAACGATACACGGCGGCGTGATCCGGCGCGAGTTCGTTGACCGCTTTCCCTACCATGTGATCATCGTCGAGACCGAGACCCTGCGACGAGTGATCATGATCCGCCGCGGCAGCTCGGCCCCCGCACGCTGGCGTTCCCGCATATAGCCGGGTGCCGATAGGTACCTCGGCGCACTCGACATCGGCCAGCGCATCGAAAGCCCAGCGCCGATCAAGTCGCCAGCCCGACCGCCAGTTCGCCGCGCTCTGCTCGCACCACGCCTCATGGCACCGTCACGGCGATCGCTGGCAACGCGCTCACCATCTCGCCCGTCTTGAACCACGCGCACCGCGTCGACGACGTGGTCACGCGCACCGTCGCCGTCGGCAACAACGCGCTCATCGCAGTCGCTGTCGGCGCTACCACGCTCACGGTCGGCGCCGGCACGAGCTTCGCGATCGCGAGCGCTCTCGAAGCGAGCCCCGGCGCCGCCGGCACACGGAAGCGCTGAGCTCGGCGGCGATACCCGCCACGAGTTGGCCAGCGCCTGGCGGTCTTGTGCGCGCCGGTGGGCCGTAGCTTGCGATCGACTCCGCCATGCTGGCGGTGCGGGCGGCGATCTACGACGGGCGCCGAGCTCGCCAAGCGCCGGCCGGGAGATGACCCAGGACGGTCAGCGACGGCTACGGCGCGAGACTCGGCGCTTGAGCCACTTGACGAGACCTCGGTGCTTGAGCCACTTGCCGAGAGCGACATGGGAGAGACCCAGCCGGGCGGCGGCTCGGTGCGGGTTGCCGGCGTGGTTGCACGCGACGAGGCGCAATGTGGCGACCTCGATATCGGCGAACGAGCTCGCTTCGCGTCGGACCACCCAGTCGCGGTCCGCCTCGGTGAAGCTCCCCGGCGCCGCACCGAGCTCGCGGATCGCGTCGCTCGCGTACTCCGCGACGATCCGCTGCAGGTCGTCGTCGGTGCGTTGCTGCAGCTTGGGCACGACGAGCGGGTTACTGACCTTCCACCAGCGCGGCGTCTTGCTGGCGCAGACGATCAGCTGCGTCTGATCGCGGACACCCGGCTCATGGGCAGCCTCCAAGATCCGATCGAACTCGACCGACAGCTGTTCGGCGCGCACGCACACCGTCCCGCCGGCCGCCAGCTCGAACGCAGCTACCGGGTCGGCGTCGATCGCCGTGACGTGTACGGCGGCGTCTGATTCGCGCCGCTCGCCGCAAACGACGAACGGTGCACCAGGCACAGTGGTGCGGAGATGGATCTGACGAGCCACGGCGACGAGGTCGTCGTCGCCACTGATGACCAGCGGCCGGCGCTGGTTGGCCGCCAGCCGGATCGTCTGGATCGCCGCTCCCATGACTCGCCGGCTCTCTTCGTCCCAGCCCAGCACGCGCGCCAGGTATCGGCGTAGCTGGATCAGCGCCTGGTTCTCCGCGACCAAGGTCACGCCGCCGATGCCGATCTCCTCGCCCGGAACGAGCAAGAATCGCTCGGCGGGCTTGCGGTCCTGGCGGATGCCGTTCTTGCTGTGCAGATCCTCGATCTTCCACCACGATCCCGCGCGGAACACGCGCGCGTGCTTGCGGGACACCAGTCCGCTGGGATCGACGATCCGCAGGGACGCCGACGGCTCGCTGCCGATGATCGACTCGGCAACGTCGGCGGGGGGCAGCGCATGGACCGTGTCGGTCCTCCATTCGCGCAGCTGGATCACCGGGTCGTGCCCGAGCCAGATGTGAGCGTTCAGGGCTTCGGGATCCGTGGTGGTTCGATCCCGGGGCGGCGAGGGCAACTCGACCGTGCCGTGCTCGGCCCCGCGTGAGGACAAGTCGACCTGTGGCGGGGTATGCGATTCAACAACCATCGAGTGCTACCTCGTGGGCCATTCTGCGCAGAGCTGCGCTTTTGTCTCGCATCCGGGACATATTCCGAATGCCGCAAAATGCAGCAGTAGAGGGCTGACGCACAGCGCCACATCCGCGCGAGCACCTCTGCGAGCAGCGGGCGCGCCTCAGCCGGCGGGTGGCTTCTGCAACCCCACGGTGCACATCTCCTTGCCCGTCTCCGGCGGCGCAACGCCATCTCCGCCGAGGACACGCGCCAGCTCGACGTCGGCGAGGGCGCGAAGAGTTTCGCGGCGAACCTTCAGCTTGGCGGCGTTGGGTTTCTTCATCCCTGGCAGGGTAACGCAAGCTTGCCTTCGGCGATGTTACTTCTGCTTCCCGATGACCTCCGCCGGTGGAGGCAGCCTCCACCGTGCGATGTCCCCGGCGAAGCCACGCGTCACGATGTCGTTGCCCTCGAAATGTATCCCGACCACGTCCGAGTGGTGCGCCTGGAGCTTCCAGAGGACGCGCCCGCTGGCGAGCTCCCAGAACCAGAGCTGACCGTCGCTACCACCGGCCAGGAGGAAGGAGCCCTCCGGATCGACGGTCGCGTCCGCCAGGAACCGCAGTCCGCTTCGGTACGTCTGAAGTAGCCGGCCGGTCTCGCTGTCCCAGAGCCGCGCGATGCCGTCGTTCCCAACCGTGATGATTCCTGGTGCGACGAAGCGCGCCGAGAACATGCGCCCGACGTGACCCTGCAGCTGCGCAACGAGCCGGTACCTCTCGAGATCCCACAGGACCGCCGGCGCCGGCTTGCCGCCGTAGCTCGCGACCGTGACCAGACGGCTTCCATCCGGTGAGGGACGCAGCATTCGCACGCGGCTCGGCATGGCGAGATCCGCGAGCACCACGGCATGATCCGGGTCGACGACACGCAAGCGCCGCAGCGCATCAACCGCCACAACCCGGCCGTCCGGCAAGAAGCCCGCTGCATCGATGCCACCAGGCGAGGCCGGCAGCGCGATCGGTCCGTCGCCGTCACGCACGACGATCAGGGACCCGTCTGTGGCACCGCTGACCAGACGGTGTCCGACCGGTGCGAATGCGACCGCGTTCACCGGCGCGCGGTGCTCGATGGTGCGCAACAGCCGGCCGGCCGGCAGCTCGTAGATCTCCACCACGTGGCCACGCGCGATCGCGGCGCGATCACCGGCAGCGGACACAGCCGGAAACGCCGACGTGAAGTCGCCATCGACCGGCGTCACGCTCGGCAGCTCGGCGAGGAGCTGGTTGCGCGCGGTGTCCCAGACACGGGTGTTGTGATCCCCGCATCGGACCGCGAGGAACCGCCGGTCCGGTTCCAGACTCGCGGCGAGACCGCAGCCGTCGGCCACCGGCGATGAGCTCCAGCGACGATACGGCGAGGTCGCGTCCCAGACCATCGCAACTGCATCACGTGACGCGGCGACCACGCGACGCGACGTCGGATCGAAGTGTGCGGCCCGGATGCCGTGGTCCGGGCCCTCCAGAATCGCGACCGGCATCCCCGCAACCGCGTCCGCGACCACGACGGTTGCACCATCACCCGCGGCAACCACGAGCCTGGAAGCCGGATCGAACTCGACGGACATGATCTCGCGGTGAGTCACGTTGAGCTGGCTCTGTAGCGCACCCGTCCTCGCATTCCAGACTTGCTCGGCACCGTCGCGAGCTCCTGCGACCACGAGCTCTCCGTCGGGAGCAAACGCGACTGCGTTGATCGGCTCTCCGATCTCTCGCAGATGCCGGACCCGCATGCCGCTCGGGATGTCCCAGTTCGAGGCGTCGCCCGTGGCGCTCCCGGACACCAGCCGCGCACCAGCCGGATCGAAGCTCAGCGCGCGAATGCGAGGCCCGGCGATGATCAGCACTTGCGACCAGCTGTGTATGTCGAACACGCGGGCATCGTCGCCGCCGCTCGTCGCGAGCCAGCGAGCGTCGGCGCTGAACGCGATCGATGGAAACGCCGAGGCGTCGTTGCGCAGCTCGGCGACGAGGGTGCCCGACGCCGCATCCCAGACGTCCGCCAGTGCCCCTGCGGCGTCGATCGCAGCCACCAACCGGTTGTCCGAAGAAACGGCCGCCACGAAGTAGCGCGGCGGTTTGCCGTCGGCTCGCTGTTGCGTCAGCGTGTGCACGATCGCGCCGCTCGTGGCGTCCCAGATCCGGACGGCGCCATCGCCGCATGCCGTGACGAGCCGAGCGCTGTCGGCGCTGTAGTGCGCGTCGTACACGATGTCACCGTGCGGCAGCGCGAACCGCAGCCGGTTGGTCCGCGCATCCCAGATCCGAGCCGACGCCTCGTCGGTCGTCACGATCTGCCGGCCGTCCGGCGAGAACACCGCCGACCACATGTGCTCGGTGCTTGCTGTGAAGCGCGCTTCCTCGGCGCGCAACGGCTGCAGGGCGCGCGCCAGCATGAAGGCGGTGCCAGGAGAGTGATCGCCGCGCTGATACGCGTCGGCCAGGTGGAGCTGCGCCTCGACGAAGTCGTCGTGAAGCACCGCCTGACGGCCTTGCTCCGTCTCGGCCTGCTCGGCGAGCTTCTCTGCCATGCGAAGCCGCAGGTATCGGGGGTACTCGATGCCAGCCAGCAGGACTCCGACGCTCGCGGCGATCAGCAGGCGACGGCGACGGCGTGCACGCCGGCCGGCATGGCGGCTGGCCGCGATGAACGACGTCTCCAGCTCGCTCAGGTTCGGTTCGCTCGTATGACGTGTCCAGCGCTCCAGCTCCGCCAGCACGTCGCCGCGCCAGAGCACCTCGTCTGACCGGACTCGATCTTGCCACTGGTGCGCGGCGATGCGGATCTGCTCGCGCATGCGCGTCTTGGCCTCGACCTTCGCGATCACGCGCCTTGTCAGCCAGTCCCGCGCCGCCGTGTCGTGGTGCTCCAGGCCCGACGGCGCCGCGATCATGAGCGAGCCGTGATGGCCGTGCCCATCGAACAGGAACAGCTCCGCGTCCGCACCGTCCGCTGGCGGCGCCGCCTGGGCGAGCGGCCACAGGTCGACGCACACCCGTCCCGCTCGGTCGAGCAGCATCGGATGTCCATCGACGAGCTTGCCGTCCGAAACCTCCACCGCCGCCCGCTGCTCGCTTCGCCGCCCGGCCCAGCGCTCGGCCACGCGGTTGTGCGGCACCACGAGCACGTGGTCGAGCACGAACATCGTCTTGCGGAGCAGTCGTGTCAGCTCGGGGATCAAGCGCAGCAACTGCAGGCGCGCCGCATCCTCGGTAACCGCATGATCCGTGGTCGAGTGCAGCGCGAGCATCGGCTCGAGCCCGTCGGCCCCACCCGGTCCCTGCGTGACCAGATCGACCAGATCAGGGATCGGGTGATTGCCGCGCTCGTCGGGCAATGGCCGCACGACCAAGCGAAGTAGACGGATGCGCTCCTCGGTGCTGAGCTCGCGGCGGTTGAGCGCGCGGACCAGTTCCAGCAGCGCTGGATCATCCTGGGCCTCTCGCGCGTGCCCGTACGCAGCGAGTGCAACCACGACCAGATAGCGCAGCAGGTTGCGCGCGAGCTCGTGCATCGCAATATGGGCCTGGTGGGCATTCCGCGCCCCATCGAGCACCGCCACCAGCTCGGCAAGCGGCCGAGGAGCGCCGGCGAGCCAGGCATCGCGCATGGTCGCATCGATCCTCGGCAAGTCTGCCCAGCTCGCACCGATACCCGACGCCACGCGCAGCGCCCCCGCAAGCTCCAATGCAGTGCTCCAGCGATCCTCGGGACGCTTTGCGAGCGCGCGCTGAAACATGCGGTCGAGCCCGGGAGG
Source organism: Deltaproteobacteria bacterium (assembly GCA_005887925.1). Classification (GTDB taxonomy): domain Bacteria; phylum Myxococcota_A; class Polyangia; order Haliangiales; family Haliangiaceae; genus JABFXX01. The sequence continues at coordinate 9,710 of VBLP01000019.1, forward strand.
CAGATCGCCGCCCAGCGCTGGCACCGTGCCGAAGCAATGCAGGTCCGCGTAGTCGGCCACCACGGCAAGCGCGTACAGATCCGACGCTGGCCCGACAGCGCCCGTGCTGTTCCACTGCTCGGGCGAGATGTACGGAGGCGACCCGACCGTATGGTTGTTCTGCGTCAGCTTGCCGCGCTGACCCGCCCGCGCCCACATCTTGTCCGTCACCGTCGATGGGCCCGGTGGGCGAACCACGCTGATCGGGCTATCGCCCGAATCATCGGTCAGTACCGTGAGAGGAAGGTGCACGTCGGGCAGGCCTTCCGGAAGCGCTGCGCCGTCCAGCAACTTGGCGACGCCGAAGTCGAGCAGCTTGGGCAGCTGCTCCCCGGCACGCTCGATCACCATCACGTTCGACGGCTTGAGATCACGATGCAGAATTCCGGACTCGTGCGCCGTCTGCACCACCGACGCGATGCGCTCGAAGAACGGCACGAACTGCGGAAGCGGCATCGGCCCATGCGTCTTCAGCCACTGCGCGAGCGTGATGCCGTGCACGCGTTCCATGGCGATCCACAGCAGCGTGTCCTGCTCCTCGATGCCGAACGCATAGACATGCGCTGCATACGGATGATCGAGCCGCGACGCCAGCCGAGCCTCGCGCAGGAAACGCTGCACGATGGTGTCGCTGCGGCGCAGCCTGCGGTGAAGGACCTTGATGACTGCCTCTCGCCCCAGCAGCGGCTGCTCGCAGCTGTACACCGCTCCGAAACCGCCCTCGCCGATCTTCTCGCGAAGAACGAACTCGCCAATCTTTCGTCCGGAAAGGTTGTCCTTGTCCGCCATCCGCGGAACGGACCGTAACACCCGGCGATCAGCGAGACGCTCATCTTCGCGAGAAAGTTCATGCAGCGAAACGCTGCGGCGACCGCCGCTGGGAGGTGAAGTGAAAGTACCGTCGGCTTCGGCAGCCGGAGTCATGGACCACATCGGCCGATGTGCGCATCGCCGCGAGCTCGCAGATCCGCGGTGACGCAGGCAGCCATGAATCGGTGCTCCATCGACGCGATCCCGGCGATGTCCCTGCCGATGCGTTCAGCCTCGAGCCTTCGAGCCGTTCACATCATGCACGCTCGGCAGAGCATCGGATTACTCCTGGCGACAATGCTCAGCCAAGCCGCGCCTACACGTGACGGTCTTCAATGATGCGGCGGCGGGACTTGCCACCAGTACCAGGGCAGCACGAGCACCAGCAGCAGGAATGCGATGCCGCTCTTTGCGTCCTCGCGCGCGAACCGTGAACGCCGAGGTTGCGCGATCGCCCGGGGGAGCGCCGCTGGCGCGGTTTGGCACGATGAGTGGCACGGGTGCGACTGGCGGCTCGCCGATGATACGGTAGCCGGCGCAGCAGAACACATCCCAGCTGGGAGCTGCGCTGACCGTTGGGTAGGCGACGAACCGGCCACCACTATCCCGAGCAGGGAGCACGCGTGCGCGGGTCATCCGCAGCATCAGCGTCGCGCGCTCCGCGGATCCGCCGCCGACGTGGCGCGCCGACGGGCGCCTCCTGGGCGCGCGGCGCGCCAAGGGTGCCGCCGACTCACCGATCGCTTGCGACTCGCCCAGTGCGAGCACCAGCTGCCGCAAACAGGCGTCGTCGGTGTGCGCGAGGTCGACCTCGGGGCCTGCGGGCGGAGCTTGGTCACTAGCGCGTCGCTCATCAGGCCGGGGAGGATGAACGACTCGCGCGCGTCCTGGCCCTGCGCCGGCCGGTTCTTGAGGCTGGTGGCGCTCGCTGGCCATCATCTCCTTGCGCATGTCCTCGGGTCGACCCGACGCGGACCAGCAGCGGGAAGGTCTTGCGCACGGCGTTCTGGCGGAGCACCACCCAGTTGCGGTTCGCCTCCACGGTGAGGTCGGCGACTCGGCGGCGAGCGTGTCGTCGTCCTCGACTGCGCGCTGCAGGAACGTCCGGCCGAACCACACGAGGCGGGCTTCGTCGCGCAGCACCAAGTGCAGCATGCCCTGGAGCACGAGCACACCTCCTGGCACAGGACGCGATAGGACGCGACCGGCTGCTGCGGCTGCTGCGCGTCCGGCCGTGCTGGCTACCGTGCGCATCCGGGCGCTAACGCAGCGGGAGTGGGGCTCGCCGCGGGCTCGACCGGCTACCCCGTTTGTGTTCCAAGTGACGGATGCGTTTGCCGAGTGTCTCTCGCATCCCGGACCTGGGTCATGGCTCACTCGCATGGAGCGGCTGTGGTCGCAATTGGCGCCCGCAAGCAGGCGGACGTCGCCGTGGCCGCGCGACCGCCACTGCTGGTCAGGTAAGACAGCCGTCCAGCGTCCTGGCGAATTCGGGATGAACGCCACGAATGTGATCACGCAATCCGCCGAGCATCGCAGACGCGACTCGCGTGCTGTCGATCCACAGCCCCAGCTCGTTCCGGTTGTACTCATGGCTGTCGATGAAATCGAGCAGGTCGTAGCTGGTGACCAGCGTGGCAGCCCGGTCAAGCACGAGCAATTTGCAATGGATACCGAGCGGCATTCGATTCACCACGAGCCGCCCCGACGTCCCTTCCACGTCCGCGATCAGCTGTGAGATCAGCGCATCCCCCGGATCGGGTACGCCTGGGCGCGCGTCAGCTCGCGGCTGCACGCTGTGCTCGCCCCAGAGCAACACGACGGTGACCCCACGATCCAGGGCACGACGCAACGTCTTGCGAAAGTTCGGACCGAGCGACGGGCGCCCGATGTGATGTGAGGCAACGAGGACGGAGTCCTTCGCACGCTCCAGGGCATCGAACAAGAAGGCGCGATGGCTGGTCGTGGACACCACCTCCACCGAAGCGCGATGCGACGCCTCGAGGTCATCGACCACCCGCTGGATGAACGTAGCTATCTCCGAGGCCTGGATCAGCAGTTTGGTATCGCCGTCCGGTGAACGCAGCGCGTGCTCCGTGGCTACCAGCACACTCTGAGTAAACACGCGACAATCAACCCTGTCACCAGAACCGTGCAGGCGTCCAGCCACCTCTTCGACCAAAGCCGCGAATGTCCCCGGGACGTCGAGCATCGGCAGCGAATGGGAGCTCGCGGAGGTTCTGGCACCCACGAAGTCATTCGCGCGCCAGGCGCCCTTCTTTGCGACGGCCGGGGCGGCAACGCTCGACGCCCACAGCAGAAGATCATCGATCACCGCACCGCCACCATGCAGTGTCACGCCGACATCGAACAGCGGGGACGCCCCCCCGGAGCTCAGGTAGTTCATGGTAGTGACGAGTGCACTGTTCGCATCCTGAATCGCAATCTTCGCGTGCGCCTTCGAGCCGTGATCGAGATCCAGAACAACATGCGAGAGACCGGCGATCCTCGAGCTCGGTGCTCCGGCCGCCGCGTCCACGGCGTCATCTATGCCATGGATGACGAAGGTCTTCGCGACCCGCTTCGGGTCCTCAAGGTATGGAAGCACGCTCTGCAATCCAGCCTCGGTCAGGAACGGGCAGACGAGCACGATCTGCTCGCGAGCGCCGCGCACCAGCTGTTGTACCTCGCGCACGACATGAGCCGGGCCGATGACCGGTTCGACGATCACGGACGATCGCGTGACTTCGGCGAGCCGCTGCAACGTCTGGATCGCCCAGTCTCGCGACAACTCATCGCCCCGCCGCTCGAAAGGCGCGGCCAGCGAGCCAAGGCCCTGCGGAATGCAGCGCTGTGCCACCACGCTCGCCTCCTTGCCGCTTCGTCGCGGACCGAGTCGCCTCCACCACCACGGGCGCTCGCTACGCATCGTGAGGACCATCGCTTCGAGCTCGGAGACCTCCTGCGGGGGGACATTCTGCCTGCCTCCGGGCGGGCGCTCGCCAAGTTGACATCGCGGACATGCAAGCCCGCCGCGGCAACCAGCTGACTGATCGTCCTTTCCACGCGGATCTCGTCGAGATCTGTGATGTCGTAGGACCGTTCCGGTTGATATGAAAGAGCGGGACACTCGGGAGCGATCATCCGCAGGTACCGCCGCCGGGATATCGTCCCTGTACAGCGATTCAAGCAGAGTTGATATTCCGTGATCTGTGACTTCTCAGGTCCAGACGGTATGGGCTCACTGGCCGACATCATTGCCTCTTGAATACTACGAGGTATACCGAATCGACCCGTGCGGAAGTCAACCATTACCAAATTGCGCCGCAACATTCGATTAAGGATCTCCATCGCAAAGCGCAAAGGCAATCCCAGCAGGCCGGTGAGTGCATCGAGTGTTTCGACGCCGGCCAGGATCGCTTGGAGCACATGGTCCTCGATCGGCGACACCGCCGAGGTCGAAACAACTACGGCAGAGATCCGAAAGTTCACAGCTGGGAAGTAGACTTGCGACGACATGAAAGTCACCTCCCGCCACGGGGTTCAGATGGGCCGACGACCAGGTCTGTCGGCCGATGCACGCCGACGTGACTGGCATCGCCGGCGTTGGGCCAGTTAGTCACGAGCTCGGCGAGGGCGGGGATCCGTCCCGNNCGTTCAAAAATGAATCTCGGCGGATATCGCCATACGCGGATCCGGGATTCTCATGGGTATTACTCCGGACGAGCGACAGGATGACGACAGCTGCCTCTTTGCCCTGCGCGCCCATCACGGTCAACGAGCGTACGTTGTGGTGATCTTTCGCGATACGATCGAGACGCTCGCGCTGAAGCTGATAGATCGTGAGCAAAAGAATCGACTTGTCTCGATCCTGCGCTCGTATGCGACTCACGAGCGCAGAGGCAATGTCGACCTCGAGCGAGTTGAACTTGCTGGTGTCACCGTGCAACGTCTGTTCGCGCCGCAACTGCGGCGCGTAGGTCGTGGTGTCGAGCCAGATGAGAGACTTCTCATGCAGCCAGTCATCCGCACCCCATGAAGCTCTGAGTCTATGAGCACGGCTCTCGCGTGTCGTTGCCGGGATCAGCACCGGCTCATTCGTGGGCATCCCCGTGTCATCGATCTTACGATAGAATAGGCGATCCACGAGCTCACACAGCACAGGGTGCATTCGATAACACGCGATTAACGTATCGTGCTGCATGCTCAGAGTGTGACTGAATAGATGTGAAAATGGTGCCAGGTAACGATCGGCTCTTTCGAGTTCGAGCTGCTGCGTCGTATCGAACATACGTTCGCTCTCGCTGGCAAGCTCCTTGAGCTTCTCGATGCGCTCGCGAACACGCGTGCGGAACGCAACTGCGTAGATATCGGCCTTGAATGGCTCGAGTTGAAGGTGATCGCCGATCAACAGGTAGCGATGGCCGCGAAGAAACGGAATGAGTAATTCCGTGGGATGCGCCCGCGCCGCCTCTTCGACGATCACCCAGCTGAAGTGGTCGAGGTCGCGGCGGTCGAGACGCGGCACGCCGAGGCAGGTCGCAAAGATGATATTGGCACTCTGATAGAGAAAGCGCTCGAATTCCGAATGTCTGCGATCCAGCAATGCGCACCAGGTTTCGTAGATCGGCTGCACACGGGATGCGCGCTCTGGAGCAGCCTGTTGCAAGTACGTGAGATAAGCTTTGCCTTTGCCCTTGGCACGTCGGAAGAACTCGTCCAAGGATCGGAGGGGCATGAGTTGCGCCACCACGGGATTGACGGCGCGCGGCCGCCCCGATGGCTCGCGAATCAGCAGATATCTATTGCGGTCTGGAAGCGTCTTCACGATCGACTCGAGCAGGTTATCCAGTGCATCGTTGGCCTGTGCACTCACGAGGATGCGGGCAGCCGGATTCTGTTTCAGGATCTGCGCCACAAGCTCTGTGGCGGTCGTCGTCTTCCCGGTGCCAGGAGGCCCCTGCAGGACGAACAACGGGTATGCCCGGAGGCATGCCCGGAGGATCTCTGACTTGTTCTTGTCGGGCTCGACACCGTCGGGGAGCGTTCGCCACGACAGCTGTAGGTCGGGAAGTGTTACGTTCGCGTGCCCGGGCTCTCGCAGCAAGTCGATGCGATAGCGGTCGGCCTCGAGCGCATCGATTGCGTCGCGCTGCCGCGCGACGATATGTTCGTCATCCCGACTCTTCCGCAGGAATGCCAGCGTCGGGCATGGTGGAGACCCTGGTGGCAACCGGAGCCGAAGCTCCCTGCGCTCGATGTCGACCGCTTCCAGAATAGCCACGATGCGGCGCTGGTGAACGCGCAGCTGCTTCAGATCACCAGCCACGTCGAACGCAACTCCGACGTCACGCTGCAGCCGCTGGAGCCACGATGCCACCGCCGGGCGACGATCCCGCGTCTTCTCGAAGAACCGGATGTAGGGATGCTGTGCAACGAACTCCAGGTCGGCTTCCGGCGCATAGCGAAACGTGACAAACAACGTGCCCAGGGGACCCTGCGGTTCTTTCGTGGCAACCACCATGAACTGGTACGTCTCGAGATCGGCCGCGGCGTCCTGTAGCCCGACGATCTCCTGCAGCGATTGGATCAAGACTCGGTTGGCGAAGTCCATCTCCGCTGCAGCAGTCGCCTCTGTACTCTGGATGTGCTCGACAAGCTCATCCCACCGGCCGATATCACTCGGTGGCTGACCGCGGTTCGTGTGCTGGTTCGACTCCTGGAGCGGGATGACCTTCACCGCCGTGAACGGAACCAACGTCATATCGTCGACCACGCTGCCTCGAACGACCTGATAGACGTGCGCGATCCAGGGGCAAGGCGTGTCCGCGTCTCTCTTGCTGCGGAAGATCTCGAGGCGGTAGAGATGACGTTGACCGCGCAGCAGCCATCGGCGTCGGCCACCCGCGTCGACGGCCCACCGTCTCGAGCGGTCGAGGCCGATCCGGATCTGCACGCCGGGTGCCAGATCCTGCTGCAGTTCTGTTTGGATGGACCGGATCTGCTTTTCGTAGGGCAGAAGGGCCCGCGGCGACTCCCGCGGATCCATCAGATCGAGATTCATGGCGCATTCGCTGGCGGAGAACACGACCTTGAACGGCTTACGGCACAACGCCAGATAGGCACGCCTGCGGAACAGCGCTTGTACGTCGCGCGCCGCCTTAACGAACTGACCGGCGGTCGAGAAGCGCTCGCTTGGCGAGAACTCCACCATACGACGCAGCAGATCCTTGAGCGCAGCCTCGGCCGCGCGATCGTTCGAAAGCTGCTCATGGTTGATGCGATCAGCCACATCAATGAGCAGCCATTCGGAATGCGCGTACTCGTCGTAACCACCGTCCGACGGGAGGAATCTCTCGGCGTCACGTGGCTCGAACGGACGTGTAAACCATTCGACCATCGCTAGACCAAGTGAAAAGAAGTCCTGGCGGTAGTCCTCACCGGCCTCGATCATGTCTCTCGTGCTGGCGAGAAACGCCAGCCGCTCCGGCGCTGCGTACCTCAGCGAGCTCACAGCGGTCTCGCCCTTGCGAAAGGCATCGGGAGTCGGCGCCCACAGGAAGTTGTTCAAAAAGATGCTCATTCCGAAGTGCGTGAGGGCTGCCCGCGATGGCTGCTCGTCCCACAGACAGATCGCCTGCGGCGTGATCTCACGATGGATGATTCCGAGCCCGTGCAGCTCATAGAGCGCCTCGGCCAGCATCACCAGCAAGTCGACACGGGTCGATAGCTCCTCGAGATGTCGGTGTCCGCGCGTCGGCTCCTTCAGTATGTCGGCGAGCGTCAGCCGGTAGGCGTCCTCCCAGGCGACGAACAAGGTTTCGGTTACCTGATCCCAGTCGCCCTCGACAAAACGCACGAGTCCGGGCGCCCGGCGTTGATAGGGAACCAGCTGCATCAGGATCCGGACCTCGGACTCCCAGAGCGTGCGTGCGAGCTCGCGCACGTCGTCCTGGATACCCTGCAGGTCGTAGACCTTCAGCGTGACCGGGCCTTCCTGGTCGAGATCGTAGGCCTTGAGCACGACAAAGCCGTCGCCGGTCTCCACGATCCGACTTTCCTGGCGAAAGGCGTATCGGCGATGATAGGTGGAGACGCCTTGGTCCCCGAATAAGCGTTCGATGAGCGCCACGGCACCTCCTCCGACCATCGGTTTCGACGAGTCCCCCAATATACGGCGACGAAGACGCGCATGTCGAGCGGCCGACAGCTTCGCGAGACGCCTCTCTGTTTCCCGACGCATGCAGCGTCCGCGCGGATCTCCGAGAGTGAAATATTTCAGGCTGTCGGTTATCGGAAAGCGTGGACCCTACGCCGACTGCATGAGGTCGGCGACCGCCTTGGCGAGCGCGCCGATCGAGTGCGGAACTAAATTTCGATAGAAACTCCAGCGGTCACGGGACGGACTTCAACCGTGAAACCAAGATCTTCGACACGCTTTGGAGTCGCTTCGCAGTGTTGCTGCGGGTAAGGTGCTCGGAGCCGAGTTCCTTGTGGGGGACGCCGTCGCGGAGAATGTAGGTGGCGGTGAGCATAGAGGCGGCGACCGCGATGATGGCCTTCTTGGGGCCGCGTGGTGCCGAAGTGACCCAAGGCGATCCTGCCGCAAGACATCGGTAGCCAGCACGCCGCCCCGCTCGCCCGCCGCGCTTGAATCGCAGAGCCGGTGCCTGCCAGCCGCCGAGGGTGGCTTCGATGTGCTGAGCGGCGGCGAGCGCGACGTCCTCGCGCCAGGGCCGCGCGACGACCTGGACGCCGATCGGAAGCCCCTCGGGGGACGTGCCGGCGCGCACCGCGACGCTCGGTCAGCCGGTGAGCTGTAGCGACCGAATAGATGAGCATGACGGCCTCGTGGTAGTGGCGGTCTCGCCGTGGCGAACGGCGGGGCAGGCGGCGACCGGGCAGACGATGAGGTCGTGGTGCTGGAGGAAGCCGAGCATCTTGCTGCGCAGCCGGTTCCAGCGCGCGAGCACGCGGAGGTGCGCGCCGGCGGTGGTCTCGCCGCGGTGCCATTGCCAGACGCCGCGCGTGATGTCCCATGCTTGATCGATGCCGGGCGGGACGCGCTCCTCGAGCTGGGCCCCGCGGTCGGCGAGCGAGCGCGCCGCGGCGCAGACCGTGGCCTCGGTCGCCGGGGTGGCGGCGGTGATGCCGTCGTGGACGTAGAACGCGACCCGGCAGTGCGCGAGCTCGACGCCGGCCGGATCGCCGATCGGCATCGCCACGATCGAGGCGTCGCGCCAGTCCTCGCCGGCGATCAGCGGGAACGCGAGCGCGCGGTCGGCGACGCTGCGCGCGAGCAGGCCGACCTGGCTGCGGTGATCGCACAGGTCGCCGTGATGGCCCGCGCCGGTCGCGGGCACGCGGCCGACGGTGGGGCGCAGGCCGGCGATGCTGCAGTTGTGGGCGGGGAGGCGGATGCTGCCCCCGGAGTCGCTGCCCAGCCCGTGCGGCGAGCCGCCCGCGGCGATGATCGCGGCCTCGCCACCGCTGCTGCTGCCGGGGTGCACGCGAGTATCGTAGGGATTATTGGTCTGGCCGTGGAGCGGATTGGTGGTCTCGCCGCCGCCACCGCCGGTCGGCACGTTGGTCTTGCCGAGCAGGATGCCACCCGCAGCGCGCAACCGCGCAACCACCGTGGCGTCGCGCTCGGGGGACGGTGCCGGCGCGGTCGGGCATGCCGGCGGCGCAGGCCACGCCCGCGGTCTCGATGACGTCCTCGACCATGAACGGCATGCCGTGCAGCGGGCCGAGCCGCTCGCCCCGGGCGATGGCCTCGTCGGCGGCGCGGGCCTGGGCGCGCGCGGCGTCGCACAGCTCGACCACCGCGTTGAGCGGCGGGTTGACCTCGGCGATCCGCGCGAGGTGGGCCTCGACGACGTCGGCGGCGGACGCCTGGCGCTCGCGGATCGCGCGGGCGAGCCCGACGGCGGGGAGGCTGGTCAACGCGTCCATCGCGCCCGTACGATGGATCGGATCGGCGGCCGGTATCCATCGAGCTCGCGGATCTGCTCGAACCGCGAGGCGTCGTCGATGTGCTCGAGGGCGACCGGGGGGCCTGCTGGCGGAGCTTGATCACCAGCGCGTCGCTCATCAGGCCGGTGCGCGGAAGTGCCGGGCGGATGAACGACTCGAGCGCGTCCGCTGCTGCCTACACTCGGCCGCGGTCCATGGCGATCACGACGGCCGAGATGTTGTCGCGGGCCTCGCCCTCGAGCGCCAGCTCCACGAGCCTGTGCGCGATCACGCTGTCGGGCACTGGTCGAGAAGACCGATCAGATCCGTCAGCATCCCGTACGCGGTGGTCGTCGGGTCGGGGTCGCGGGAGCTGACGGTGAGGCCGCCGGGGAAGACGTCGGCCTCATAGTGCATGACGAGCGTCGCGCCGCGGGCGACGCCGAGCGGCCCGTCGGGCGCGCAGCGCAAGGGCGCGACGCGCGCGTGGACGGCGCCCGACACGTCGCGCTCGACCTCGCCCACGAGGCGGATCGGCCGCCCCTCCGCCGCCGCGCGCCGTACGTCGTCCCCGGCAAGCGCGCCGATGCCCTCGCGCACGACGTCGCGCGGCCGTAGATCAGCGCCGAGCAGCACATTGCCGACCGCGCACAGCTTCACCGCGGTGTCCCAGCCGTCCACATCGTAGCTCGGGTCCGCCTCGGCAATGCCGAGCCGCTGCGCCTCCGCGACGCCGTCGGCGATCGTGAGGCCGCGCTCCACGGCCTCGAGCACGACGGTGGCGGTGGACGTGAAGACGCCGCGCACGGCCGTGAGGCCGGCGAGCGGGAGGCAGTCGCGCGAGAGCGAGAACACCGGCGCGCCGTCCATGACGGCGGACTCG
>VBLP01000276.1 GCA_005887925.1 Deltaproteobacteria bacterium
GACCGCAGCTCGCCGAGCTCGAGCAGGATCGCGACCTGGCGCTCGATGTCCGAGCTGCGGACAACGGCGACCTCGCGCTCGAGGGCGATCACCAGCTCGCCCCACCGGTTGGCGTCGCGCAACAGGCGCAGCAGCTCGCGCTGGCGGGCGTCGTCGTGCAGGGTCTGCTGCGCCAGCATCAGCATGCGGATCGCGGCGTCGACGTCGCCGAGCTGGTGCTCGTAGAGCTCGGCGAGCTCGGCGGCGCGCTGCGCCTTGTCGACGTTGGTGGTTGCGGTCTCGAGCTGGCGGCGCCGGACCTCGGCGAGCTCGGGCCACTCGGCGATCCTGGCGAGCGCCCCGGCGAGGACCTCGAGGTTGCGCGCGGTCTGGGGCGCGCCGCGGAACGCGCGGGCGAGCTCGTCCCACAGCCCGAGGGCGCGGGCCGGCCGCTCGATCCCGAGCAGCGCCTCGGTCTGATCGGGCTCGATGCTGAGCACGTCGAGGTACGCCGCGACCACGGTCTCGGGCTCGCGGTCGAGCTCGATCAGGAGCTGCGCCAGGTGCTTCTGGAGCTCCATCCGGCGCACCAGCGGGGGATCGCCGGCGAGCTCGCCGCGCACGATCTCGAGGGCGCGCTCGCGCTGGCCGGCCTGGTGGTGCAGCCGCGCCTGCTCGCGCAGCGCTTCGGGGTGGCCGGCCTCGCCGGCGCGGACCGCGGCGTCGAGCGCGGCCTCGCGGTCGCCGCGCTGCTCCTCGCCGCGCGCGATCTCGGCCCACAGCTCGGCGCGCCGCGCCTTGGCGGTGACGAGCTCGACCGCGCGGCGGCGCAGCTCGATCGCGCGCGGCCACGCCTGCTCGCGGTCGCACAGCCGGGCGAGCGCCAGCATGGTCTCGGCATCGTCGGGGCGCTCGTCGATCACGTCCTGGAGCGCGGCCCGCGCAGCGCCGCGATCGCCTGTGTGCTCGAGCAGCTCGGCGCGCTCGCGGGCGGCGGTGGCGCGCGCGTCCTTGCTCGTCAGCGTGCGCGCCAGCTCGGCGAGCACCGCCGACAGCGCCTCGTGACGGCGCTCGGCGCGATACACCGCGGCGAGCGCGGCGCGGCTGAACGGATCGCCGGGCGCGAGCTCGGCGGCGCGGCGCAGGCGGTCCTCGGCGGCGAGGAAGTCGCCGCGCGACAGGTCGACGATCCCGAGCGCGCACCACAGCGCGGCGCCGCACCGCGGGTCGGGCTCGGCGGCGGCCCAGGCCTGGTACGCCAGCGACAGCGCGTCGTCGTTGCCGCGCGACCGCCGGGCGACGTGATCGTGGGTGGTCGGCGGCGCACCGGGCGCGGCGGCCGCGCGCTGCCACAGCGCGAGCGCGCGCTCGGGGGCATCGTGCTCGGCGAGCGCCGCGGCCCAGCGCAGCGCGAGCCCGCCGCGGGCCTCGAACCGCGCGATCGTCGCCGGACCGGGCGCGGCGTAGTCGACGGCGTCGAGCCAGCGCTCGGCGGCCGGCGCGCCGGTCGCGTCGACCACGGCGCGCGCGAGATCGCCCAGGCCGGGATCGCCGGCGACGGCGGCGAGCTCGAGCGCGCGCCAGGCGTGGGTCGCGGCGACCTCGGCGCAATCGGCGTCGGCGAGCTGGCGATGCGCCGCGAGCCGGGTCGCGCGGCTCTCGGGGGTGGGCACGCCGACGGCCGACCACCCCGCGCGCAGGAAGGCGAAGCGCCGGAACGCACCGGGCGCGACCGCGGCGGGCGCGGTGGCGATCTCGGCCCACAGCGCGGCGGCCTCGGCGGGATCGCGCTGCGCGTCGAGCTCGCCGGCGACCGCGGCGAGGGTCCCGAGCGATTCGAGCGCGCCGCCGGGTAGCTCGCCGACCAGCGCCGCGCGGCGATCGAACAGCTCGAGCCGGCGCTCGTCGCCGAGCTCGATCGCGGCGTCGAGCGCGACGTCGAAGCAGCGCAGCCAGCCCAGCGCGCCGGCGTCGCGGCCGGGGAAGTGCGCGAGCTTGCGCCAGCACAGGGCGAGCGCGGCCGCCGGATCACCGCCGCGGTCGAGCACGAGCGCCGCGGTCGCCGCGACCTCATCCGGGGCGGCGGCGTCGTCGAGCGCGGCGGTCGCGAGCTCGATCACGCGCGGCCAGCGCCCGGCGGCGGCGTGGGCCAGCCGCGCGAGCTCGGTCAGGTGTGCGCGCAGCGCGGCGGGAACGTCGCCGGCGAGCAGGTGATCGGCGAGGTCGCCGGCGCGCCCCGGCGAGCGGTGGCGCCAGAGCCACGCCTCGGCGAGCTCGATGCCGAGCGCGGGCGCGCCGCGGACCTCGGGCTCGAGCCGGTCGAGCAGCGCGGCGTCATCGAGCGCGGCCATCACGCGCAGCCGGAGCGCGAGCGGATGGTCGTCGGCGAGCTCGAGCAGGCGGAGCGCCTCGTCGGGCTGGCGCAGCGCGTCCCAGCTCGCCAGCGCGGTCCGGACGTTCAGATCGGCGAGCTTCTCGGCGTGGTCGCCGGCGAGCAGCGCCGCGGCCTCGCTGGCCACGACCTGGAGCACCTGCTCGACGACCTGTCCGGCGTCGGGCGCGTGCAGGCTGCTGGTGTCCTCGTCGGCGTGGCTCACCACCGGGATGACGTCGGTCTTCGGCGCGCGCGGCGGCACGGCGGGGACGGGCAGCGGCGGCACGTTGTGCGGCCGATGGACAGGAGCATCCGCCATGCGACCCCGAGCGTATCGTGGTGCCACCGAACGCGCCAGTTGCGGGCACGGCCGCGTGGACCGGCCGCGCTGGTCAACGCCGCGTCCGCGACACGGACCGAGGACGCCTGCCTCGTCGGTCGTGGGCCGCGGGCGCGCGCGGCGCCGCGTGCGTGATCGCGTGCGCTTCCGACAGGCGCGTCACGACGCCACCGGGGTCGCGCGCGAGGATCCGCGGCGGCTCGTAGATCAGCTCGCCCGCGGTGATCGGATCGTCGGCGTACCGGGTCCACGCCGGAAAGCCCGCGACCGCGCCCAGGTAGTCGGCGAGCGCGGTGATCCGGGCCTCGGGGTGCACGGCGAGCTCGGCGATCCGGTCGCGGATCTCGTCGCTGACCGCGATCAAGCCGAAGCCCGCGATCGGGCTCGGGGCCGCGTCGTCGCCGGCGAGCGCCGTCGCGGCCGCCGGCATCGCGCCCGAGATCCGGAGCCGGCCGTGAACGTCGACCTCGTACAGCGTGGTCGCGACGCGGTCGCGGACATCGACCTCATATGCGGGACAGTGCAGCTCGCGCGCCAGCCGGCACAGCCGCGGTTCGCTCGGCGCGCCGCGATCGAGCCCGCCATGATCGAGAAAGAAGTTGGCGAGCTCGGGGAGGATCATCGTCCAGCCCCGCGACGAGGCATCGGCGGCGCCGATGTACAGCCGGCGCGGCGTCGCCGGGCTCCACGATTCCTCGTCGAGGACCGCCGACAGCGCCCGCTGGATCACCTCGATGCGCCGCTGCCGGACGAACACGGCCTGCCGCCATCCGCTCATCCACCGAGAATACGTCAACGCGGCGACGCGCCGGCAACAATCACGAGGATCGTCGCACCCGCGATCAGTGCGACGCCGCTCACCGGCTCGGGCTGGCGCAGCGCGGCGAACACCGCGGGAACGGCGACGAACACCATCCACCACCCGAGCAGCCAGGCCAGCTTCGCGCGCGCGAGCGCACCCGGTGCGAGTGGGAGAGTCGCCGACAGCCGTGCGAGCTCGATCGGCGGCCGGCGCAACCGGCGCGCGAGCACGAGCCCGTAGCTCGCCGCGCCCCCGATCACCGCCGCCAGCCACGGCGTCGGATCGCTCGGCTGGGCCAGCCCGACGATCACGAGCACGCCGAACGCGAGCGCGCCGAGGGCGAACGCCATCGGGAACCGCCGCCGCATCAGCTGCGCGTCCTTGCGATAGCCCAGCCGCGCCTCACCGATCAGCCGCTCGACCAGCCGCTCGATCCGCGTCGGCGGCCGGATCTCGAGCGCCGCGAGCCGCTGGCGATCGAGCGCCGACACGTCGCGCAGGATGCGGCCCATGATCGCCGCGCCGGCGCGCGCCGCGACCGCCGCGACCACGCTGGCCGCGCCGAGCGCACCGAGCACGACCGGCGCCGGCGCGTGCGACTCGCCGCCGGACAGCCACGGCACGGTCAGCAGGACCGCGGCGAGCACCAGCGTCGCGGCAAAGCCGGGCAGCGCGCCGAGCGTCGCCGCCGGCGAGGTCGCCGGCGCAGGCGGGACCGCCGAGGCTTGCGGCGCCGCGCGCGCCGGGGCACCGCCGAGCGCGGTCGCGGCACGCAGCGCACGCTCCGCGCCGCCCTGCACGACCAGCGCGGCCGCGCCCACCGTCACGCCCGGCAGCAGCAGGCCGGCGGCGGCGGCGAGCACCGCGGCCACCGCCGCGTGGCGCGCGGCGAGCCGCCCGTCGAGCAGCGCGATCGGCGCGATGCCGATCACCGCAGCGATCGCGGTCGCCGCCGCCCCGCGCACGCAGCGGACCAGCGCCGCGTCGAACAGCGGCCGGCCCTCGATCGGCAGCTGCGCCAGCAGCGCGGCATCGCCGCGCCAGTAGATGTGGAACGGCACGCGCATGAACGCCACGGCGTACGCGACCATCGCGCCGGCCAGCCACGCGTGGCTCGCAGCCGCGATCCCGCCGCTCGATCGCCACCACACCCACGCCGCCAGCACCCCTCCGCCGACCAGCGGCGCCACGATCGCCGGCACCGTCCGCGCTCGCCGCTCGTGCAGCTCGGCCCACCGGATCAGCGCGCGCGACGTCATCGCGGCGAACATACGCCGACTCCGCCCGCCGCGACGGCTGGAAGCGCGGCCGTCACGTCGGGCCGTCGTCGGCGATCAGCGAGATGTAGAAGTCCTCGACGGCGCTCGGGCCGCCTTGCAGCAGCTCGGCCAGCTCGGCGCCGCGGCGATCGGCGATCAGCTTGCCCTTGTCCATGAGCAGGATCCGATCGCACATCCGCTCGGCGACGCCGAGCAGGTGGGTCGACATCACGATCGCGGCGCCGCGGTCGGCGGCGGCGCGCAGCGTGGCGCGGGCGGCGCGCACGGCGTGGGGGTCGAGGCCGTTGAGGGTCTCGTCGAGCAGGATCAGCTCGACGGCGCCGACCAGGGCGGCGGCGAGGCCGACGCGCTGGCGCATGCCGAACGACAGCTCGCGGCACGGCCGGTCCATGATGCGGGCGAGGCCGAGCTGGTCGAGCACGGCGGCGGCGTCGCGCGCGGTCGCGCCGCGGGCCTCGGCGACGAACCCGACGTGCTCGGCGACGGTGAAGAACTCGTAGAGCGCGGGCGGCTGATCGGCGAACCCGACCTTGCCGCGCGACGAGCGCGGCGCGCGCGCGATGTCCTCGCCGGCGATCGCGATGGTGCCGGCGCTGGGCAGGATCGCCCCGGCGAGCGCGGACAGCGTGGTGCTCTTGCCGGCGCCGTTGGGACCGAGCATCAGCGCGATCTGGCCGGCGTCGAGCGCGAGCGACAGGCCGTCGACGGCGACGCGCTTGCCGTAGCGGATCGTGAGCCGGTCGATCTGCGCGATCACCACGTGTAGACGACGACGTATAGCACCTTCGCGCTGCCGTTCGCCGGCACGGTGGTGCGCAGCGCGATCTGCTGCGAGCCCTCCTTGACGGCCGGCACGGAGTGATAGGCGAGGGTCCAGTTCTGGCCGCGATACAGGTGCTCGCGGAGCACGAGCTCGACCGGGCCGGGGCGCGCGTTGCGGATCGTGACCAGGAACTCCTCGCTGAAGCGGTGCCGATCGTCGTCCTTGGCCCAGTCGCGCCGCTCGCGATGGCCGACCACGCCCTGCGCGGTGCCGACCGCGATGGTGTCGACCTCGGCGACCCGGGTCGCGGCGTCGAACAGCCGGGCCTCGCCGAGCAGCTCGAGCGAGCCGTCGGCGCGGCGCTCGAGCAGGCGGACCGGCCCGGCGGGCAGGCCGCGCGAGGCGCGCGGATCGCGCTCGATCTCGAAGCTCTCGCTGACCTGGCCGGGCCGCTCCACGGCGGTGCCGATCGACGGATCGGACACCGGGATCGCGCCGGTGTGGTCGAGGCCGGGGCCGATCGGATCGTAGACCAGCACCGAGCGCAGCGTGCGCGGGGCCGCGCCGGCGAGCAGCTCGACCCGGGTCTCACCGTCGCCGAGGGCGACCACGCCGAGATCGCACGGCTCGACCTGCGGGGCGGACGGCGGCGCGCCGACCAGCGCGTCGCGCAGCTGCTCGGCGCTGCGGTCGCGCCACGTGCCGAGCTCGGCGTCGATCACGCGGGTGCGGGCGTGCAGCGCGACGCCGGTGGTGTTGCGGATCGCGATCGCGCCGCGGACGACCGCGCGGTCGCGCGCCGCGGTGGTCGTCATCGTGTAGGCCGCGTCCCACTCCAGGCGATTGGTGGTGTAGCCGAGCGCCAGCGCGAACCGGCCGGCGTGCGGCGCGCTGACCTCGAGCGCGGCATCGAGCGGGACCGTGCGCGGGCGCGGCGGAGGCGCCTCCTCGGCCGCGAGCGGCTCCTCCGCCTCGCCGGCGCCGGCGTCGCGCGGCGCGGCCTGCGGGATCGCGCCGGTGAACCGCAGCCGCGCGTCGGCGAGCTCGCCGAGGTCGGTGACCAGCACCTGCTCGGGATCGACGCCGGCCGGCAGCCGGAGCGCGATCGTGGTCGCGCCGGCGCGCGGCGCGGTCAGCTCGATGCGCTGGTGGACCACGGCGCGATCGCGGTACAGCGCGACGTCGTCGGCGCCCATCGCGGCCGGCGCCGCGTGTGGCCGCGCGCCGCAGGCCAGCGCGCACAGGGCGAGCGCCGCGCGCGTCACCATGCGTAGACGGCGGTGTACGTCACGACCTGCCTGCCGCTCCCCGGCACGCGCACGCGGTACTCCTGGAGCTGCGGCCCGGCGCGCACGCCCTTGTGGTCCTCGCTCTCGATGTGCCAGATCGGCCAGCGCCACAGGAACTCGCGGAGGATGACATCGGCCGCGCGCGGCGTGCGGTTCTCGAGCTTGAGCTCGATGGTCTCCTGGACCGTGTGGCGCTGCTCGTCGTAGTTGCACGACACTGCGTGGCGGTCGCCGGTGATATCGCCGTTCGCCACGACGCGGATGCGCGCGATGCCCGCGGCGGTGCGCAGCGGATCCTCGCTCACGACCTCGAGGTGGCCGGCGCGGCGCTGGAACAGCCGCACCTTGCCGTCGGGCAAGGCGACGCGGCCGGGGACGTCGATCTCGATCGCGACGTCGGTGCGTCCGTTGCCGGACCCGACGCCGCTGAACTGGCTGCACTCGGTGCCGGGCACGGCCTGGAACCGCGGCGAGGGATCGAGCATCGCCTCGTAGAGGATCACCGAGCGCACCGGAACCGCGGTCCGCCGCGGCACGAGCTCGACCTGCACCGCGTCGCCGCGCCCGATCCGCACCGGCCCCGGGACCCGGAACCGCGCCGGCGGGATGCGGCCCGCGCCGGGCGCCGGATCCGCGCCGACCCCGACCAGCGTGAGCTCGGCGGCGTCGAAGCTCGCGCCGGTCGCGTTCTTGATCGTCGCCCACGACGCGAGATCGACCGCGCGGCCGGGCTCGTCGAGCACCGCGACGTAGTCCGCGCTCCACGACATGCCGTCGGCGCGATAGCTGAGCTCGATCGTGTGCTTGCCGGGCTTCGCGGTGCGGACGCGCCACGCCAGGCTCGGATCGCCCGTGGTGCCGGGCGGCAGCCGGACGCCCTGGACGAAGCCCTCGCGCCGCAGGATCTCGAGGTGCCGCTGATCGCCGGCGCCGGTCTCGACCGCGATCACCTGATCGTCGACCGCGCGCAGCGTCCCGCCGAGCTCGCCCCTGGGCGTGGTGACCGAGACCGGGTCGCCGATGTGGCGTGTGAGGATCTCGGTCGGGGTTGCGGCGCTCGGCAGGAAGCGCTGAGCCGTCATCACCGCGGCCGGGTCGGTGAGGTCGCGCAGCTGCACCGAGGCCGGATCGAGCGTGGCCGCGACCCCCGAGACCCGTGCCTCGCCGCCGGCGATCTCGACGTCGCGCTGCTCGGTGACGAGGGCGCCGGTGATCGGTGCGTAGCCGCCGTAGGCGAGGCCGCCGTAGAGCTCGCCCGACGGCGGCGGTGGGGTGGCCCAGACTGTGATCTGGATCCGCCCCGGCGGCTCGGCCTGCGCGGCGAACGCCACTGTGACTGCCGCTGCGATCAGCGAACCCGTGCGGACCCCCATGCGTCGAGCATACGATGGCAGCTCGAGCGACCACGCACCATCCTTGTGTATAGTGCGGACGTGGCGATCGCGACCTATCCAGGCACGGTGTCGCCGTTGCGAGGGCTCGACGCGTTCGGCGAGGCGGAGCGTGACGTCTGGCACGGGCGCGAGGGCGAGCGCGACGACATCGCGAAGCTGGTCACCGCGGACGGGTTTCGCGCGGGGCTGCTGTTCGGCGAGCCCGGCGTCGGCAAGACCTCGCTGATCCGCGCCGGGCTGATCCCGCACCTGCGCGATCACGGCACCGTCGCGCTGGCGTGTGAGGACCCGAGCCAGCCGGCGGCGAGCTTTGCCGCCGGCCTGTCCGCGTTCGGCATCCAGCCGGGCGCGAACGAGCTGCCGGTGATGTTCGCCGCGCGCGCGGTGGCCAACGCCGTGGCCGGCCAGCAGTTCGTGTTCGTGGTCGACGACGTCGACCTGCTGTGTACCGACGAGCGTGCCACGGCCGAGCTGTCGGACATGTTCGCGCGCGTGGTCAGCCGGTCGGGCGGTCGCGCGCGGTTCCTGTTCGTGTGCGCGAGCGAGCGGATGAACCTGCTCGGCGCGCTCGAGAATCGCACCGGCTCGCTGTTCCCGCCGACGAATCGCTACGAGCTGCCGCGGCTGTCGCCGCAGGCCGCGAGCGGCGTGCTCGATCGCGTGCTGGCGTACTCGGGGGTCGCCGCGGATCCGGTGCTCGCCGCCGCCGTCGTGCAGGGCATCGGCCGCGGCCGCCCGGTGCTGCCGGCCGACCTGCAGATCGCGGGGCTGGCGATGCGCGACCTGCGGATCACCAGCGCGGCGGCGCTCGCCAAGATCGGCGGCGCGGCGGAGCTCGAGTCGGCGTGGCTGCACGACGCATGCAAGGCCACCGGCAACGAGCGCTCCGCGCTGCGGCTGTGCGCCGAGCTCGCGGCCGGCGGCCCCGGTCCACTGCCGGCCGAGCACATCGTGCGCCGGATCAGCCTCGACCCCGCGTTCGCGCACCAGGCGTTCGAGGTGCTCGAGCACCGCGGCGTGGTCGGCCGCGGCGATCCGGGCGGCGCGACGTGGATGCTGCGGCACGAGGTCCTGACCCAGCGGGTCAAGGAGCTCACGGCGCCGGCGCGGGCCGCGGCGCGCCAGGCCTTCGACCTGCTCGGCTCGAAGACCGCGTCCAGGGGCCGGCTGTCGCTCGGCGAGCTGCGCAAGCTTCGCAACGAGGGCATCGCGGCGGTCACGCCCGAGGAGGCCTCCGTCGTCGAGCGCTCCAAGCGCTACTACATGACGGTCGCCGCGGCGATCGCCGCCGTGCCGATCGTGCTGCTGATCCTGATCTGGATCGCGATGCACGGCCGGGTGTACCTCGCGCTCGCGCCGGGACCGGGCGGCGATCACGTGGTCGTGCGCGGCGGCCGGGCGGGGCTGCACGCGTTCTTCTGGCTGCCCGGCGGGTTCGGCGACGAGGTCGCCGACACCGGGCTGACCCGCGCGATGGTCGCGCCGGAGGCCTGGAAGAAGATCGACGCGCGCGACATCGGCAGCAGCCGGGGCGCGTGGAGCGAGCTGGTGCCGGCGGTGATGGCACCGCAGCTGTCGGGTCTGGTCGACTACGCCACCACCGGCAACGAGGCCACGCTCGAGACCCTGCGCAAGGCCGCCAAGGACCCCGAGGACCTCGCCGAGCTGCTCACCGCGCTGCGGCCGATCGCGCGGGGTTCGGCGGCCGAGGTCCAGCTCGTCGAGACCGGGCTGGGCACGCCGTCGCCCGCGGTCCAGCGCGCGGCGGTCGCGGCCGCCGGGGCCGCGGCGCAGCGCCGCAGCGACGTCTACCAGGAGACCCTGGCCAAGGCGCTGACCTCGAGCGATCCCGAGCTGCGCCGGATCGCGTTCGCCTCGGTGCGGAGCCTGGGCGATCGCGGGCGCGCGCTGTTCGCCGAGGCGCTGTCGCGCAACCCCGACGCGTCCGCGCGCCGCGAGCTCCTGGTCGAGATGTCGAGCGGCGCCGCCGACGACGCGCCGTCGGCGGCCAACGCGGCCGCGCTGCTCGCCGATCCCGATGCGTCGCCGCCGCTGCGCGAGCGCGCCAAGGCCCAGATCAAGGGCGCGCTGACCAAGGACCCCGAGGCCGCGGTCACCGCGCTGACCCCGCTGATCGCGCTCGACCGCGCGCCGACCGAGGCGCGGGTGTTCGCGATCGAGGTGCTGCGCGACGTCGACCCGCTGCCCCGGGTCGCCAACCTCGTCGACGCCGCGCGCGCGGCGTTCACCTCGAAGTCGCCGGCGGTGCGCGCCGCTGCCCTGCCGCTCTACGCCAAGGTCGATCCGGTGCGCGCCGGCGGCGATCTCTACGCGATGCTCGACGACAAGAAGCTCGACAAGCCGCTGCGGGTCGCCGCGGCGCTGGCGTGGGGCGAGGTCGCGCCGTCGCAGAAGGAAGCGGCGCAGAACGCGCTCGACCGCATGCTCAAGGACGACGACACCGAGATCCGCGCCGCGGCGGCGACCGCAGCGGGCAAGGCGGGCCGATCGTACCAGGACAGGCTGTACAAGATGGCCAAGGCCGAGGCCTACGCGGTGCGGATCGGCGCGGCGCAGGGCCTGGCGGCGAGCGCCGAGAGCGGCGGCAACCTCGGCGTCGCCGTCGACGGCATCGCCCAGCTGTGGCGCGAGAAGGGCCGGCCGCGGCGCGAGGCCGTGCGGATCTTCGCCCACCTCGCCCGCAAGAAGCCGGCGGCGGTGGTCGAGTACCTGTTCCAGGCCGCGCACCTGACCGATGACCCCGCCCTGCATCCGCTCGGCGTCGAGGGCCTGTGCAACGGCGCGCTCGCCGGCAGCACCGACGCGCGCAACCGGCTCGCCCGCTCGACCGACGATCCGTCCGCCGAGGTCCGCCGGCTGGTGATGGCGTGCGTCGCCAACGGCCCCGATCCGGTCAAGAACGGCGCGCTGATCGCGGTCAAGCTGGCGCGCGACCCCGACAGCGCGATCCGCGCCGACGCGGCGCGCGTGCTCGCCGCCGCGGCCGCCAAGGGCGCCAAGGCCGGCGGCGTCCACGAGGCGATCGTCCAGCTGCTCGACGATCCCGACCGCGACGTCCGGCTGGTCGCGATCCGCGCGCTCGGCAGCCTCGGCGCCGACGCGCCCCGGTCGGCCCCCGCCGCGATGGCGCGGATGTTCGAGCGCGGCGACGAGGGCGAGAAGCTCGCGCTGGTGCGCGCCGCCCGGCAGACCGGCGCGGCCGACCTGATCGGCCTCGCGGTCGCCGACGGCTCGCCCCGGGTCCGCGTCGAGGCGGTCGACGCCGCGCTCGTGTCGGGCCTGCGCGCCGGCGCCACGCTGTCGGCCGCGCTCGCCGACTTCGATCCCACCGTGCGCAAGGCCGCGCTCGAGCGGCTCGCCGCGCAGAAGGACAAGCTCGATCCGGCGGTGCTCGACCGCACGCTCGCCCTCGCCGTGCGCGATCCCGACCCCGAGCTGTCGCAGCTCGCCCTGACCACCATCGCGCGCGTCTCGGCCAAGGACGCCGTGGTCGCGCGCCTGCACCGTGCGCTCGGATCGCGCGCCGAGCGCGAGCGCGCCCAGGCCGCCGCGGCCGCGATCGGCCTGGTCGACCGCGACGCCGCGCTCGCCGTCCAGCTCCTCGATCCGCTGATCGACGACGCCTCGCACGACGTCCGCGCCGCGATGCTCCCCGCGCTCGCCGCCGC
>VBLP01000272.1 GCA_005887925.1 Deltaproteobacteria bacterium
GATCTGCCAGTCGCCGCGGATCCAGCGATGCCGGCGGCTGATGTCGGCCGCGTGGGTCGAGGGGAAATCCTCGACGAGCAACACATCGCTGACCAGCCCCGACCGCGCGTACGCGCCCTCCAGCAGGTCGTGGCTCAGCACCCGGTCGTCGGGCAGCCGGCCGCCGATCGCGCGCTGCACGGCGTCGATGTCGTAGATGCCCTTGCCGATGAACGAGCCCTCGTCGAAGACGTCCTGGTAGACGTCGGACACCGCGCGGGTATACGGATCGATGCCGGCGCGGCCGCCGAACAGCCGCGCGAACCGCGATCGCGAGATGCTCGCCATGGTCGCGCCGACCCGCGGCTGCAAGATCCCGTAGCCCTCGGTGATCCGGCGACGGGCCGCATCGAAGCACGGCCGGTTGAGCGGGTGCGCCAGCGTGGCCGCGAGCACGCGTGCCGCGTCGCGCGGCAAGCCGGTGTCGGCGTCGAGCGCGATCACGTACCGGATGTCCGCCAGGCCCGCGGTCGGCCCGACGACGGTCGCGAACAATCCCGCCTCACCGCGCAGCGCCGCGTTGAGCTGCTCGAGCTTGCCGCGCTTGCGCTCCCAGCCCATCCACAGCCGCTCGCGCGGGTTCCACTGCCGCGCGCGGTGAAACAGGAAGAACCCGCCCGACTGCGTCGGGTACGTCGCGTTGAGCGCGGCGATCGCGGCGCCCGCGCGCTCGACCAGCGCGGCGTCGCCGTCGACGACCTCGGTGGTCGCGTCGCGCAGATCGGTGACCAGCGCGAACGCGAGGTTGGCATCGCGGTTCGCGAGGAAGCGGACCTCGAGCGCCTCGACCAGCTCGTCGATCTCGGCGGCGTCGGTCAGCATCGCCGGCACCGCGACCAGGGTGCGGTGGTCGGCGGGGATGCCGCTCGCGAACTCGAGCCGCGGCAGGATCTGCGGGCTCACGATCAGCGTCGCCGCCCAGTGCACCAGCGCGACCGCGAGATCGCTGGCGCACAGCACGACGAGCGCGCACCACGCGACGCTCGGCGCCAGCGGCGCGAGCGCCACGAGCGCGAGCGCGACACCCACCGTGACCAGGGCGATCGCGCCGCCGTAGCAGACGTGGCGCAGCGAGTCGCCGGTCCGCCGCACGACCTGCCCGAGCGATCGCCGCATCGCGACGGCTCGCTCGAGCTGCCGGCGGCCCCGGTCGATCAGGAAGTAGCCGACGTGCGCGGTGCGGCCGGTGCGGTCGCTCGCCAGGCGGATCGCGGCCCGCGCGACGTCGTCCTCGGACAGCGCGCTGCGCCGCGCGATCAGCTCGACGACGCGGCGGTAGCGGTCGCGGGTCGCGAAGTCCATCGCGCCGTACCCGGGAGCGGTGCGCAGCGTGCGCTCGACCACGCTCATCGCCTCGACGAAGTCGCGCCAGTCGCAGGCGCCCAGGAACCGCAGGCTGCCGATGCTGTTGCCGATCGAGACCTGGTCGGCTGCCTGGCTCTGGGTCGCGAGCTCGAACACCTGCTCGACGGTCTGGCCGGACTCGGCGAGCCGCTGCTCGAGCCACGACATCGGGAACACCAGCGCGGTGCCCTGGGCCTGGATGCGGCTCGCGAGCTCGGCGACGAATGCGTTGCTGAACGGTGGTTCCGCAGCGACCAGCTCGGCCAGCACGAGCACCACGTCCGTCGGGTTCGCCGCCGTGGCGGTCAACATCCGGGCGACCCAGCTCGCGGCGGCCTCGCGATCGCGGCGGCCGGCGGTGATCGCCATCGCGACGCGGCGCAGGTTCTCGAGCAGCGCCAGCCGCAGCATGATCGGGATGGCCCACAGCTCGCCCAGCCGCAGCGGCCGGATCTCCTGGTACGACGCGACGAACGCGCGCAGCGCCTCGGCATCGACCCGGCCGTGCGCGTGCGAGATCAGCTCGAGCGCGATGTGATAGACCCGCGGCGTACCGGGCGTGGGCGCGTTGGCCAGCCGCGGCAGCTCGCGGTTGTACGCACGCGGCAGGTGCCTGCGCGCCGTGCGGATCTGCTCCTCGATCAGGTGGTAGTTGTCGATGAACCACTCGGCCGCCGGCGTGATCTGCCGCCCGCGCTGCACCGCATCGCTGACCAGCGTGTACGCGTCGCGCAGGGCGACCTCGTTGTCGGCGAGCCGCGCCAGCAGCCAGTCATCGTGGCCCGGCATCGAAGCGAGCTCGTGCCAGCCGGCGATCGTGCGCGCGTGGCGCTCGAGCTGGCTGACACTGAACAGCTCCGCACGCATCGGCGATTCGTGAAACCGCGCACCCGCGCCGTCGGCCGAGCGACGCTTCGACTTGCCGGGTGCCCACATCACCGACGCATCAGCAGCGGGTATTCACGGCCCTGCGAGGATCGACGAGCGTCATCGCATCCTCGGGGTCGCATGCGCCACACCATACCCCTTGCCACGGCCGCGGCTCGTCACGTACTCGTCATGTATTGCGGACCAGGCGCGGACAGGGTGTGCGATCCGCCATCAGAACAGTGGCCAGGGTCCGCATCGCGGACGCAGCCATCCGCCGGGCGGCATCGATCGGCGGCGATCGATGGTCCCCGACGATCTCGCCCCCCGTGGCGGCTCGTCCCTGGGCTCGACGTGGGTTGGCTCTCCCTCATGCCAAGGCGCGGTCGGCGCGGGCAGGAGCGTGTTCCGCGATCAGCGCCTCGGTGGTCAACATGAGCGAGGCGACCGAGGCGGCGTTCTGGAGCGCCACACGAACGACCTTGGTCGGATCGATGATGCCGGCCGCGATGAGGTCCTCGTAGCGATCGGCGGCGGCGTTGTATCCGTAGCCCGCCTTGCCCTCGCGGACCTTGCCGGCCACGACCGCGCCTTCGGCTCCGCTGTTCTGCGCGATCTGTCGGAGCGGCTCTTCGAGCGCGCGCCGGACGATGTTCACGCCGTATCGGCGATCGTCATGGAACACCATCGTGGCGAGCGCCGGCGTGCAGCGAAGCAGCGCGACGCCGCCGCCGGCCACGACCCCTTCCTCCACGGCCGCGCGCGTCGCGTGCATCGCATCTTCGACCCGCGCTTTCTTCTCCTTCATCTCGACCTCGGTCGCCGCACCGACCTTGATCACCGCGACGCCGCCGACCAGCTTGGCGAGCCGCTCCTGCAGCTTCTCGCGGTCGTAGTCGGACGTGCTGTCCTCGATCTCGCGGCGCAGCGTCTTCACGCGCGCATCGATCACCGCCCTGTCGCCGCGGCCTTCGATGATCGTGGTCGCGTCCTTGTCGACGGTGATCCGCTTGGCGCGGCCGAGGTCCGCGAGCGTCAGCTTCGCGAAGTCGAGCCCCAGGTCGTTCGTGATCGCGGTGCCATCCGTCAACGAGGCGAGGTCCTGCAGCATCGCGGTGCGCCGATCGCCGAAGCCCGGAGCCTTGATGGCGCACACCTGGAGCGTTCCGCGCAGCTTGTTGACGACCAGCGTCGCGAGCGCCTCGCCATCGACGTCCTCGGCGACCACCAGGAGCGGCTTGCTCTGCTTGGCCACCTGCTCGAGGATCGGCAGGAGATCCTTCATGCTCGACAGCCGCGCTTCGCACATCAGGATATATGGCTCGGCGAGTACGGCTTCCATCCGCTCGGCATCGGTGACGAAGTAAGCCGACAGGTAGCCGCGATCGAGCTGCATGCCCTCGACGACCTCGAGCGTCGTCTCGAGCGATTTCGCCTCCTCGACCGTGATCACGCCGTCCTTGCCCACCTTGTCCATCGCGTCGGCGATCATGCGTCCGATCGTTTCGTCACCGTTCGCGCTGATCATGGCGACCTGCGCGATCTCGGTCTTGCCCCGGGTCGGCGTCGATTGCCGCTGGAGCTCGGCGACCACGACGGCGACCGCCGCGTCGATGCCGCGCTTGACGTCCATCGGATTGGCACCGGCCGCGACCAGCTTGGCACCCTCGCGGTAGATCGCCTGCGCCAGCACGGTCGCCGTGGTGGTGCCGTCGCCCGCGACATCCGAGGTCTTCGAGGCCACCTCCTTCACCATCTGCGCGCCCAGGTTCTCGAAGCGGTCCTCGAGCTCGATCTCCTTGGCGACGGTGACGCCGTCCTTGGTGACCGTCGGCGCGCCCCACGACCGGTCGATCACGACGTTGCGGCCGCGCGGCCCGAGCGTGACCTTCACGGCGTTGGCCAGCGTATCGAGCCCTGCGGCGATGTGTGCGCGCGCGTTGCTGTTGAACAGGATGTTCTTCGCGGTCATTGGCTACCCTCCTCGAGGACCCCGAGGACGTCGTCCTCGCGTACGATGATGTGATCCTTGCCGACGAGCTTCACGTCGGACCCGGAGTACTTCGCGATCAGGATCTTGTCACCGGCCTTGACCGCGATCGGCTGGATCGTTCCGTTCGCGAGCAGCTTGCCGCTGCCGACCGCGATGACCATGGCTTCGAGCGGCTTCTCCTTGGCGTTGTCGGGGATGAACAGACCGCCGGACGTCTTGTCCTGCTCGTCGAGGCGTTGCGCGAGGATACGGTCGTAGAGTGGGCGGATCATCATGATCGTCCGTTCTTGCCAGATAGGTCGTGGCTGGAGAGTGAACGTTCGGATTCGGACAGCCAGCGTTCGAGCTTGTGCTTCACGGTGTCACCGAGGCTCGCCCAGCCGTCGACAACGCCCTCCTTGAGGATGTGCGCGAGCTCGGACAGCCTCGCCTTCAGCTTGTCGGCGGCCTGGACCACCTCGAGGCTGGCCTCCGCCCGGAGCTCGCCGAGCTTTCCTTTCAGCTCCGCGCGGCGCAGCTTGATGCGCGACTCGAGATCGGGCTCCGAGCTGGCGCGCGGAACTGCGAGCTCCGGCTGCGGCTTGCGCGCGCTCGGCGGTTCGATCGCCGCGTCTGCCTTGGTCTCGGGGGGATGATCTTTCATCGTACTCGTCGTACTCGTCGTACTCGTCGTCATGCCCATCGACAATGCAAGTAGCGAGCCGCGAGCAAGCCGCACGTCCTCGTCGGCGTGCGCGGCTCCTGTTGCTCACGATGAAGCACCTTGCCAATCAATTCGAAGGAGCGCGACGCGCGTGCGAGCCGCGATCTTGGCCGCAGGAGCCCAGTTCCCCGGTGGCCCGTCGCATGCAGCTGCAAGCGAGCATGATCACCACCACCGCCTGGATCGTCCTTGCCGCCGTTGCGATCGATCTCATCTATGTGTTCGCGCGCATTCGCGTGGTGCGGCCGACCAGCCGCGGCCTGGTCGAGCGCTTCGGCAAGTACCGGCGCGTCGCGGAACCTGGGTTCCACTGGATCGTCCCGGTCGCCGAGCGCTTGTTCCTCGTCAACGTCACCGAGGTGATGATGAACGCCGAGCGCCAGGAGATCATCACGAGCGACAAGCTCAACGCGCGGGTCGATGCGCAGATCTACTTCAAGGTCAAGAGCGACGAGAATAGCCTCAAGAGCTCGCAGTACAACGTGTTCGATTACAAGGTGCAGATGGTCAACCTGGCACGAACCACGCTGCGTAACATCATCGGCACGCTCACGCTCAAGTCGGCCAACAGCGAGCGCAGCAGGATCAACACCGCGCTCCAGCAGACGCTGCGCGAGGAGACCCAGCACTGGGGCATCGAGATCGTGCGTGCCGAGCTCAAGGAGATCGATCCACCGCAGGACGTGCAGGAGACGATGAACAAGGTGGTCAAGGCCGAGAACGAAAAGGTCGCGGCGGTCGACTTCGCGACGGCGACCGAGACCATGGCGGATGGTGCACGCCGAGCCGAGATCAAGCGCGCCGAAGGCGTCAAGCAGGCGAAGATCCTCGAAGCCGAAGGCGAGGCGCTCGCGATCCAGCTCGTCAACGAATCGGCGGACCGCTACTTCACCGGCAACGCGCAGCTGCTCCGCCGGCTGATCACGGTCGAGCGGTCGCTGCAGAACAACAGCAAGGTCGTGGTGCCAGCCGGCTCGGAGCTCGTCAACATCATCGGTGATATCGCCGGTGTCCTGC
Organism: Deltaproteobacteria bacterium; assembly: GCA_005887925.1. Classification (GTDB taxonomy): domain Bacteria; phylum Myxococcota_A; class Polyangia; order Haliangiales; family Haliangiaceae; genus JABFXX01. The sequence goes on from VBLP01000272.1 coordinate 5,964, forward strand.
CGCTGCCCGCGCGCGGGGTCCGCGTCGCTCCGCGCGCGCCGGGCGAGCATGCAGTCCAGTAGCCCGCCGCGATGGTCCCGGCGACCATCAAAATGATGGATGGGGTACCTCATCTTGACCACGTGTCTACGATGGTGGGTCCGTGATCGAGGCAGGCATCGACGCTCGAGAACGTCGCAGCGCGAGCACGGTCTCGATGCGCTCGGGGTGCCCGCAATCGCTCCACTCGATGCCGTCGACCTCGATCGCCACGACGCGGTGTTGCTCCCGTTCGAGCACATCGGTGGAGAAGTTGATCGGCGGCTGTGCGCGATAGATGTAATCGATCGCATCCGACTCGTCGGGCGTATCGATGACAGGCACGAGACAATCGAGCACCTCGATCAGGTGCGGCTTGGCGGTGCGCGCGAGTGACCAGAACGCATCGACCGTTCCGCACATCACCATCGTGTTCCACAGCGCACCGGCGATGACGAGCTCCCGGGCGCGCCCGGCAGATGGCTTCTCTAGAGCGTCGAAGCAGCGGTCGGCTCGGGAGCCGCGTCGCCGTCCGGACCCGCCGCGCGCTGCCATTCATGGCGCACGATGTGCGAGATTTGATCCCAAGATGCGGACCCGGTGGCGCCGAGTCGCATCCAGTCGGCGCGCAGCTGCGGCTGGATCGCATCCCACGTCGCACAGCGCGGATAGGCACTGCGGGCTCCGTGCCCGAACGCCAGTGCGTGTTCCAAGATCGACCACTCGATCGGCGCTCGGTCTCCGCGGACGCGCCAGTCACTGACCGCTGCGTCACGCGAGCGCTGCCACGCCGCCTCGATGTGGTCATTCCACCACTGCGGAAGATGGGGATCGAGGTCGAGATCTGTCATTTCGGCTCCGGGTGCCGATCGTGCCGATCGTCATCGTCCTTCGGGGAAGGCCGGCGATCGTGATCGTGCGACGCGGGAGGGCGCTCGCGTTGCGGCGGAGCTGCATGCGGCGGCGGTGGCGCGTCGCGCCTCCGTTCGACCTGTGGCGGCGGCGGCGCGTCGCGCCTCCGTTCGACTCGCGGCGTTTCCGCGCGATGGTCACGAGCGACCGGCCCCTGCGGCTGCGCGCGGCGGGCGACCCAGCCCTGGGGACGGTAATGCACGAAGTTGCGCGGCCGATCGATCCGCAGCACCGCGGTCGGCGGCGTCGCATAGATCCAGCCCCCGGTGTAGTAGGAGGATCGGTACCAGCGGACTCCGTCGAATCTCCAGTACAGGCTATCGGAGAAGAAGATCGGCTCGTCGTAGTTTGCGATGACCTGAACGCCGGGCGCGGCGTACACGAGGTCGGGCCCGTAGCCCCCGCTCGATACACCGGCGGAATAGCCGACGGTCCCGAAGCAGCCGGCTGCGAGCGCCGCCGCGGCGATCGCGGCGAGTAGGGTGAAGCGATGCATGTTGCCTCCGCGGCGATGCGATGCATCACGAGTGCCATCAGGTCGCCGCGGTGACCTCAACAACGTCTCCCATGCGTGCTGGATCAGAGGCCACGTTCACCAGTGATCCTGGAGCGCGAGGCCACGATCAGCGCCCGCGCCTCGATCGTGTCGTCGATGTCGTTGCACGCAGAGCCCCGCGATGCCGAGCAGGCGACCGATGCCAGCCGTGATCGCCAATCGCTCGCGCCGCCGAACGTGACGCGAAGCGCGGCGCGGCCGACACCGGCGATCAGGATCGCCTGCTTCGATGCGTCGGAGCATCGGCGTACATGCCGCCGCACGTCCAGCTCGAGAGCCAGCAGGTATTTACAAGGCGCTGGATGGGCCGCCGATGCTGCGATCGCGCAAGGCCTGCGTCGGTCGGCGTCGTCGCGGCGGACGACCAGCGCAAGCGGCAAGACGAGCAGCGCAAGCAGCAGGACGACCAGCGCAAGGCCAGGTACGCATCCGTCATTTCGATCGGGGCGTCAGATCCATCGCCGTCGCAGCAGCCAGCTCTTCACGCCCTGCGTGAGCAGCAGGTAACACGCGAGCGTCACGGCCAGGATCGACCAGTACAACGACCGAAGTCGGGTGAAGCCGAGGTATCGGCCGACGGGCGAACGGCAGGGCGAGCCCACGGCGAAGTGCTCTCCGTCGATGTCGAGAAGCTGCCAGAAGCGCACCGTTCACCTACCGCTGTTGTGGCACCGGAGCCCACGGGATCGCTTCCGTGCGCCCTGGTCACGGGCCGCGCTCCCCGACCCTCTCGGTCAAGTCATCGCCGGCGGCCGCGCATGATGAGCTTCATGATGAGGAGCAGGACCACCGCCCCGCAGAATGCGACGAAGATGAGGCCGGCATAGCCTCCAAACGGCGCGTGCCATCCCTCCGCCCGGAAGATCATGCCGCCGATGAAGGCTCCCACGATGCCGACGATGATGTCGGTCGTCATCCCCGAGCCACCGCCGCGGACCACCTGGGAAGCGAGCCAGCCGGACACCAGCCCGACCAATAGCCAGACAACTACGATTTCTATCGTCATGACACCTAGCTCTGCATACGGTGAGCCAGATGACCCACCCGAGGCGACCGCATGTATCGGTGCGCGCGAAACTCGCAAACACCGGGCGTCGACCGACCAGTCACCGAGGTCGCCGTCAGGGAGACCGCCCGCTCAGGTTGATGGCCACCGTGGCGGTGTCGCAGTTGGCCGGGTCGGTCGCGTCGCAGATGCGATAGGCGAGCGAGTAGTTACCCGAGTCGGTCTTCGGCGCCACTCGCACGGCACCGCTCGCGGTATCCAGCGTGATGCCCGACGACGCCGGTGTGATCGAGACCAGCGACAGCGTGACCTGGCCGCTCTGCACCGCGCCGCCGTTGAACATATCGTTCGTCAGCACCGACGCGAGGATCGTCCCGCCGGTCTTCGACGAACCCGAGGCAACATCATTCACGGCATCGACCAGGTACGGGGCAACCGTCACGCTGGCAGTCGCCTGCGCGCAGTTGCCGGGATTCGCGATCTCGCAGATCCGGTAAACGATCGCGTACGTTCCGAGCGCCGTCCCGGCGGAGACGCGCACGGAGCCATCCGCGGTATTGAACGTGACTCCCGTCGTCGCCGGCGAGATCGACACCAGCGACATCGCCACCGAGGCCGCGGTCGCCGGCGCACCGCCGAGCGCGTCGTTCGCCAGGACACTGGCGATCGCAGTGCTCGTCACGGAGGGCGAGGCAGTCCCGGCATCGTTCCCGGCCGCGATGAGGTAGGGCGGCACTTTCACCGTCACGACCGCGCTCGCGCAACGTGTCGTGTCGGCGAGGTCGCAGATCGCATACACCAGGGAGTACGTACCCGGACTCACCCCGGCCGCGACCGTGACCGCCCCGCTGGCCGGGTCCAGTGCGATGTGCGGATCCTGACTGGACATCGTATGCAGCGAGACCGCAAGCAGCGTGGCGGGCGCGCCGTGGATCCAGTCGTTGTCGAGCACGTTGGCGACTGCGGTCCCGCCCGACGGCGATGCGACATCGCCGCGATCGTCGTACGCGAACACACCCGGGCCCGTGGGGCGGAACAGGAACGCGCCCCGCCAGCCCATGCTCTCATCAGGATCGGCCACCGAACCCACGCCGAACGCGCCCGATATCGACACCGGCGTCGTCCCCCAGCTCACCGAGCCCGCGATCGGGCCCCCGCCATCCGCCGAAGACGTCCACCCGCCGGCGAACGCGCTGCACGCGTAGGTCTGACAGGACGAGAACGTCGGCCTGAAGCTCTGCAGGAACGACTGCGCGCTTCCGAAGTACGCTTGTCCTCCGATCGACCGGTTGCCGATGATCGCCGGTTCCGTGTAGCTGAACAGCGTAAGGACCTGGGCGTCGGTCGCCCAGACCCATCCGGTCAGATCCGCCGCGCCGGCGCTGCCGCCATTCCTTGTCGTGGCCGTCGTTCACTCCCTGCGCAGCCGCGGGAAGCGAGAGTACACACAGGATCGGCAAGACGGGCGCGTAGCGTATGAATGATTGCATCATGTTCTCTGGCGGTTTGAAGAAAACGGAGTAATCGAGGTCGCGGTCCGCGATTGCAAGCCCGAGCCCAGGCGCACACTGCGATAAGTGCCGGTATGGCATCGTCGGCACGCAGCGCTGAGCCTGACTTGCGCAGCAGTCGGCGTGCCCGGCGTGCGCGCACCGCACGGACACGGATGGTCCGCGAACGCGGCGCGGTCGTGCGCGGCGGCCAGCGAGGCAGAATCGCGCTCAGCCGTCGGCCAGCTACATCGGCCCGGCCTCGATGATCGCCGCGGCTGGCCTAATGGCCAGGTGCTGTTCGAAGATCGGCAGCTCCCGGCCGCGACCCCGCTCGCGTGGATGATCCGATCGTCGTGACGCGCTTGACGGGCGACGCCGGCCGTCATCAGATGCGCCGATGTCGACCGCACCGACCGATCGCGCCGCGGGCCGCGGCTCGCTGAGCTCCTCCGAGTATGCCCGCCACGACGGGCTGGGCCTGGCCGCGCTGGTGGCCCGCGGCGAGGTCTCGCCCGCCGAGCTCGTCGAGGCGGCGATCGCCGCCATCGAGCGCCACAACGCCGCGCTCAACGCCGTCGTGTACAAGGCGTACGATGAGGCGCGCCGCACCGCCGCCGGCAAGCTCCCCGACGGGCCGTTCAGGGGCGTGCCGTTCCTGATGAAGGACCTGGGCCGTCGCGTGAAGGGCTGGCCGTGCAGCATGGGGAGCTTGTTCGCACAGGCCGGTCCGGCCGACGACGATAGCGTGCTCGTCCAGCGCCATCGCGCGGCGGGCCTGGTCCTGGTCGGCGCGACCAACACGCCCGAGTTCGGCATTCCCGGCGTCACCCACTCCGCGCGCCTCGGGCTGTGCAAGAACCCATGGAACCCCGCCCACACACCCGGCGGATCGTCGGGCGGCGCCGCCGCGGCCGTCGCGTCCGGCATGGTGCCGGTGGCGCACGCCAGCGACGGGCTCGGCTCGATCCGCATCCCGGCCGCATGCTGCGGGCTCGTCGGACTCAAGCCCACCCGCGATCGCAATCCGTGGGACCCCGACGGCGCCGGGCGGGGCGCCGGCCTCGTCGTCGACCACATCGTCTGCCGCTCCGTGCGCGACAGCGCCGCGATGCTCGACGCGACCGGCTACCCGCAGCCCGCCAGCCCGTACGCGCCGCCGCCCAAGGCCGGTCCCTACCTCGACGAGGTCCAGCGCTCCCCCGGCAAGCTGCGCGTCCTCTGGTCCAGCCAGACCCCCACCGGTCGGCCGATCGACGACGAGGTGGCCCATGCGCTGGCCGACACCGCCGAGCTCCTCGCCGCGCTGGGCCACGACGTGCGGCCGGGTGCGCTGGCGGTCGACCTGCGCGCGCTCTACCTCGCGGCGCGCACCATGCTCGCCGCCAACTTCGCCGCCGAGATGAAGACCATCGTCGCGCGGGTCGGACGCGAGCCGCGCGACGGCGAGCTCGGCCAGCTCGCGCGCCGCAACTACGAGGCCGGCAAGCAGGTCAGCGGCGCCGACGCATTCGCCGCGGCGCGCCGGGCCCACGCGCCGTGCTGGCAGATCCTCGACCAGTTCCAGGGACCGAGCTCAGGACGTTCGACAAGCGCACCGCGGCGAGCTTTCCGTTCACCGCGCCATTCAACATGACCGGCCAGCCCGCGATCACACTCCCGCTCGCGCAATCGCGCAGCGGCCTCCCGATCGGCATGATGTTCGTCGCGCGCTACGGCGACGAGGCGACCCTGTTCCGTCTCGCAGCGCAGCTCGAGAAGGCGCGCCCCTGGGCCGATCGCCATCCCGCGATCTGGGCCTGAAGCGCGCAAACGGCTCGAGCCGCGGCCGGGCCTGGTTGCCGCCGTGGCCGCGCTTGTCTACGCGTGTGCGCGCTTCGGCCTCGACTTGCGCGGTGTGCTGTACGAGCCCGATCCGGTGCGGAAGCTCGGCGGCCACAACTTCAGCGATTCCGGCTCGTACCTGATCGGCATGGTGCCGTGAATCAGCCAGCCCCGGGGACGCGCCCATCGTGTACACAGATACCATGTCGACGATGCGTGCCGTGGTGCTCCGCGAGCCGGGGCCAGTCACGAACCTCGAGGTCTGCGAGCTTTCGATCCCCGCACCGCCGCCTGGCTGGATCCGTATCCGCGTCAAGGCGTTCGGCCTGAATCGCTCGGAGTTGCACACGCGCATCGGCTTGTCGCAAGGCGTGACGTTTCCGCGCGTGCTCGGGATCGAGGCGACGGGTATCGTCGATGATCCGGGAGATAGCCAGCTGGCAGTCGGCATGCAGGTCGCGACGATGATGGGTGGGATGGGGCGCGTTTTCGACGGTGGGTACGCCGAGTACGTCGTCGTGCCAGCTCGTCAGGTGATCCCGTTCGAGTCGCAGCTCGGCTGGGACGTGCTTGGAGCGATCCCCGAGACATTGCAGACGGCGTACGGTTCGCTGACCGTCGGGCTGGATCTACGCGCCGGCCAGACGCTGCTCGTTCGCGGAGGTACCTCGAGCACGGGGCTCGCGGCGATCGGCGTTGCGAAGGAGCTCGGCGCCACCGCGCTCGCAACGACCCGCAGCGCGTCGCGCGCATCCGTGCTCGAGAAGCAGGGAGCCATTCCGCTGATCGACGATGGAGACGTCGCAGCTCAGGTGCGAGCCCGCTGTCCGGAGGGCGTCGATGCGGCGCTCGAGCTCGTCGGCACACCGACGCTGCCCGATACGTTGCGCGCCACCCGCGTGCACGGGACGGTCTGCTTCACAGGGATGCTTTCGAATCAGTGGATCGTGAAGGACTTCTATCCGATCAGTTACATCCCGACCGGCGTGCGGCTCACGGCGTACGGGGGCGAGAGCTCGGACCTGCCGTGCGACGTGCTCCAGCGCTGGGTCGATGGAATCGCCGCCGGCCGTCTGAGCCTGGGTCCCGTGCAGAGCTACACGCTCGACCAGATCCGTCATGCGCACGACGAGATGGAGAACAATCGGACGGTCGGCAAGCAAGTCGTAGTGCTCTGACCGCGAATTCGCCCGCCACAAGCTCGGAGGCTACTTCACAATCGCTTCACACATTGGCTGTAGAATGGTAGTGGCTCGATCGCGCGTCCGCGGAGTTCCGCGGGCTCCGCGCGTTATAGTCGGCGACATGCCACGCGCGCGACGAGGCGGACGGCCCAGGCACCCGGTGCGCCGGCGAATCGCGATCGCGACGCTGGGCGCCGCGGTGATCGTGCTCGGCGCGTGGACGGTGCGCAGCGCGCGCCAGCCGGGGGCGTGGCAGCACGTGCTGGCGACGCGTGAAGGGATGATCGGCGGCATGACCTCGAGCCGTACGGTGATCCGGCCCGATTCGATGTTCGTCGCGCTGCCGCACCCACGCGCGCTCGGCCGCACGGTCGAGGTCCGCTACCGCGATCGAGCGGTCGTGGTCCCGGTCCTCGATGTCGGCCCGTGGAACGTCGATGACGCGTACTGGGAGCGCGACGAGCGCCCGGCCTCCGAGCGCGGTCGCGGCGCCTACCGCACCCCCGTGAACACGGCCGGCATCGACCTGTCCGACGCGGTGTTCGCTGCGCTCGACCGATAATGAGAAAGACCTTGCGACCGCCTCCGGTGGCTCCGGCGCCTGATTCACTGCGCGAGCAGGCTGCGCGCGATCTGCGAGATCTGGATCTCGTCGGTGCCGCCGTAGATCTGCAGCACCTTCGCGTCGCGACATAGCTGCTCGACGCGGTACTCGGCCATGTAACCGTTGCCGCCGTGGAGCTGCACCGCCTCGAGCGCGACCTCCATCGCGGCGCGTGCCGCGTAGAGCTTGCACGCCGACGCCTCGGCGAGATCCAGCGACTTGCCCGCGCCCGCGAGCTCGATCTGGCGGAAGACGAGGTTCTGGAGGTTCATCCGCGCGACCTCCATCTTCGCCAGCTTGTCCTGGATGAGCTGGAACTCGCCGATGGGCTTGCCGAACTGCACGCGAGTCCGCGCGTACTCGAGCGACAGCTTGCGGCACTCCTCGACGATGCCGAGCGCCATCGCGGCCACGCCGGTGCGCTCCATCGTGAAGGTCTCCTTCGCGCCCGAGCGCGCGGGCTGATCCTCGGTCTCGCCGATGAGTCGCTCCTTCTCGGCACGCAGATCGCCGACAAAGACCTCGCCGGTCGGCGAGCCGTGCAGCCCCATCTTGCGGAGCGGCTTGCTCTGGGTGAGCCCCGGCATGCCCTTGTCGAGGATGAACGAGACAATCTTGCGGTACTTCGCCGCGACGCCCGGCTCGTCGAGCTTGCAGATGAAGACGATCGTGTCGGCGTAGGGACCGTTGGTGATGAACGTCTTGCTCCCGTTCAGAAGGTAACCGTCGCCATCGCGCCGCGCGCTGGACCTCATGCCGCCGAACGCGTCCGAGCCGGAGCCCGGCTCGGTGATCGCCCACGCGCCGATCGTCTCCATCGTCATGAGCGGCAGCGCCCAGCGCTCGCGCTGACGGATCGTGCCGCGCGAGTTGATCGCCGCCGAGGTGAGCCCGACCGAGACGCCCATCGCGGTGACCATGCCCGGCGAGTAGCGGCACAGCTCGATCGTCGGGATGAGTCGCATCGCGACCTCCATCGCCGCCTCCGGCGACGGGCCGGGCGCCTTCGCGGGCGCCGCCGGCTCGCCGCCCGCCTCGCGCTCCTTCTGCTTCTCGATCTGGCGCGCGAACCGCGCGCGCGCCATGTCGGCGATGCCGAACGTCTTGATCAGCTTGCGCAGGATGTCGTACGGTGGCTTGCCGCCGTGCTCGAGCTCGTCGAGGTGCGGCACCACCTCGGTGGCGATGAAGCGACGCATCGCATCGCGGATGCCGAGGTGCGTCTCGTTCCATTCGATCATGCTCGCATGGTATCGCTCCGGCGGGCCGCGCGGCGGATAGGTTCGGCAAACCTCAGCGTGAATGTGAGCTCGTCGATGTCGTACGTGGCGTACTTCGCGACCGGGGCCGACTCGAGCCGTCCGGCGAGGGGCGACGCTCTGCGCCGGCATCGAGAAAGCTGCTAGCATCCGCCGCGATGAAACTGACGCTCGCGCTCATCGTGGTGTGCGCCACCGCCTTCGCCGATACCAAGGACCGGAGCTTCACGGTCGTGGAGGCGACGATCCCCGAGCTGCAGGCGGCATTGCGCTCGGGCCGGGTCACCTCGCGGGAGCTCGTGTTGCAATACCTGGCTCGCATTGCCACCTACGAGGACAAGCTCAATGCGGTGATCGCCGTCAACCCGCGGGCGCTGGAAGAAGCCGACGCGCTCGATCGCGAGCGCCAGGCAGCGGGCAAAGGCAAGGGCAAGCTCCGTGGCCCGCTGCACGGAATCCCCATTGCGCTCAAGGATAACATCCACACCACCAACCTGCCGACCACCGGGGGCGCGCTCGCCTTCGCCGGCCTGGTGCCGCCCTACCAGGCGACGGTGACCAAGAACCTGCGCGACGCGGGCGCCATCATCATCGCCAAGACCCAGATGACCGAGCTGGCCAACTGGGTGGCCGCGAACCCGTCGATGCCCAACAACTACAACTCGCTCCACGGCTACGGGTTGAACCCGTACGACCCGCAGCGCGACCCGCGCGACGCCACCGCCGACGGGCGCCCGGCGCTGAACACCGGCGGCTCGAGCTCCGGGACCGGCACGGCAGCGAGCTTCTGGGCAGCGATCGTGGGCACCGAGACCTCGGGCTCGATCCTCAGCCCGGCCAACGCCAATATGCTGGTGGCGGTGAAGCCCACCGTGGGTCGCGTCAGCCGCCACGGCATCATTCCCATCACCGCCGACCAGGACACCGCCGGGCCCATGGCCAGGACGGTCACCGATGCCGCGATCCTCCTCGGCGTTCTGGAAGGCGCCGGGCCCGACGCCAACGACCCGGCAACCACGCGCTGCCGCGATGCAACCGCCGCCGGGGCGCAGCCCGGTGGCGTCAAGACGGCTCCGCACGACTACACCGTCTACCTGGACAAAGCCGGGCTCAAGGGAGCGCGGATCGGAATCCCGCGCGCATTCTATTACGACAAAGTGACGCCGCCGGGAAGCGATCACCCCGAGGGTGGGCTCAACGATGCTCAGGCCAAGGTCATGGCGGAGGCCATCGAGATCCTGCGCAAGCAGGGCGCGATCATCGTGGATCCTGCTGACATTCCGAGCGTGGTCGACAAGGACCGCGACAACAACCTCCTTGCCTGGTCGGTGTGCACCAGCATGGACGAGGTGAAGACCAAGCGTCACCGAGCTGCGGCAATGGAACACCGCCCACCAGAAGGCGGGCACGGTGAAGTACGGACAGGCACTCCTCGACCTGTCCGACGCCATGGAGCTCGAGACCTTCCGCGCCCGCTACGAATCCGACCGCGCCCGCGACCTCAAGCTCACCGCCAGCCACGGGATCGACGAGGTGATGAAGGCGAACCACCTCGATGCCTTTCTGTTCCCCGGCCCTTCCGGGGCAAACCTCGCCGCGCGCCCAGGTTATCCCACCGTGATCGTGCCCTTCGGTCGCGTCCCCAACGCCCCGACGCCGCCATTCCCCGACGGGTTCAACGCCAAGCCGGCGGCCTACGGCGTGAGCTTCACCGGTACGGCCTGCAGCGAGCCGAAGCTCCTCAGGCTCGGGTACGCCTTCGAGCAAGCCACCAAGCGGCGGATTGCGCCACCCGAGTTCCCCTAGCCTGTCCTTCGTCAAATGCCGGCCTCGTCGAATGTATTGCCGGTCCCGCGGCAGCCGCCCCGCGATCGGCTCCGCGATCTTGCTGCGGCCCGCAGCTGCATCCTTCGGCCGCGTGGGACGTCGGTCTGCTTGATGCACGGCGGCGACCACGCAGGCGCCGGGCGAGAGGATCTGCCGCGACGAACCTCTGAGCGCCGCGGCGACGATCTGGTCACCATCGCATACCGACGTTCAAGCGCGGCGCGGCCGTGATCTGATGAACGCCGAAACCGATGGCGCCGGCCACCCAGAACCGCCCGCGCGTCCAGGCCACGTCCGGACCGATGACGGCCCAGCTCGTTGTCGTCGAATCCAGCGCCAGCTCGGCGTGAAGCTCTGCGCCGAGCCGAAGCTCGTCGGTGATGCGCACGTTTGCGCCGACCCCAGGCCGTAGCTCCGTGTGCCGGCGGCCGATGTTGACGTCCACGACCAGCCCGGTGTCGACCTCGATCTGCAACGGGCCATGGTCATATGATGCCGCGAGCTCGACCTCCGAGCGCACCTGCGTCAGGATCAAGGCGTCGCGCCAGAGGGCGAGCCGCGCAACCGGCCGCAACGCCGACGATCGTGGTGGGAGCCGGTAGCGCAGCTCGGCGCCATAGCGCGCGAGCGCGAACCCTGGGCTCGTGTCATCGGCAGTGCGCGAGACCAGCTCGACGGGCACCGCCAGCTCGAGGTTGTCAGTGAGCCCGACCGCCGGCATCCACAGCAACGCGATCGAGCGCTCGTGAAACGGGCCGAGGTCGTCGTGCTCGTAGATCGCGGTCCCGATCTCGAGCGCTCCCGCGGGTGTCGTCTCGGTTGCAAGTAGCCAGCCGGACGACGCGCGGCCCGCGTGCGCCGGCAACGCGTACAGGAGGAACATGCATGCTGCGCGACGCATGGCTACCTCGTGGCGGCGAACGGGTCGGTGATGCGCAGCACGCCACCCGTCGTCGCATCCGCAACCCAGACGTGGCCGCGATCATCGGCGCTCGCCCCATGGCCGTAGTTGGGGATCGTGACCTTCGCGAGCCCGCCGAGCCCGCCGGTACTGCAGGTCGCGAGGATGTCCAGCGTCCCGCCCGGGTCGCCACGGAGGTACAGGTGATGGCGAACCTGATCGTAGGCGAGGATCGCCTCACCGCCGCCCGCCTCGAAGCCGGCGCGCACGTTGCCTTGCATCGTCACCACACCGACGCCTCCGTTCGAGAAGCATCCACCGAATGCCAGGCCATACTGGTCGTCGACCTGCGGGAAACCGTGCGAGAAGCCGCAGCCTGTGTCCCACTCACCGGTGACGAGCCGGCGCGCGACATCGATCGCGAGGACGCGCCCGTTCGCGTGCGTGTAGGCGCGCTCACCGTCGAATGTCAAGCCTTCTGGCGGACCCGGCAGCGTGACGCTGCCGATCGCGGCGAGGTTGGCAGCATCCAGGATCTCGAGCCGGTTCGTGCCCGGCAGCGATACCCAGACCTCGCTCGTCGTCGGCGAGAACCGCACGTAGTCGGGCGTACCCGGCATCGCCTGGGCTGCGATCGTCGTGGCGCTGGCGATATCGATCGCAAGGATATGGTTACTGCCGCGGTCCGCGGCATAGACCGTCGACGCAGAAGCATCGGCGGAGTAGACGCCGCGCGGCGCCGGCAACATCTGAACCGCCAGCGAGTCGGGATCGACCAGCGAGATCTGGCCGGTTCCGGACGGTGCGGCGACGACCTTCTTCAGCTCCGGCGAGTAGCGAAGGTCGTCGTACGATGCTGGAGTACCGCCGAGTGCGACGGGCGTGACAGTGACGGTCTCGCCGCTGGTCGGGACGTCGCACATCCCCGGTGGCGGCAGGTGATTGCCGCAGCCGGCGATCCCGGCGAGCACCAGGCATCGCGCGACTGGCCTACTTCTTCGCAGGACCGTCGTCATCGTCGTCATCATCATCGTCGTCGTGATCCTTGCCTGTTGCAGTCTTGTCCGAGTCATCACCGTCGCCGGTCTTCGCGATGGGCGAAGCTGTTGCCGCGGGCACGTTCGCGCGGCCCACCGAATCCCAGCGTGCCGAGCCGCAGGAAGTAGTACACCAGCTGGCGTAGCCTGACGGGTTCAAGCTCGCTCATGCAGTTCCATTACCTCCCGATGCCGCCAGAGGTGGCCAAGTCCTGCATGAAATGTTTATAACACATGGGTTACTGGCGTTTCCGCCACCGCTGGCAACAAGATCTCACGCCGTTGAGCTTTCGTCTTCATGCTGACCTTTTCGGTCCTCCTCGCCGCCCTTGTCCCTGTCCTAGCTCACTGCCTCGACCGAGCTCGCCGCGGCTCACGCTCTCCTGGGCCTGGCTGCGGTAGTCCTCGCCGCGCTACGCCGCGACCGCAGCGAGAAGTGGGAGTAGAGACCGTCGATGCAGATCCCGTCGATGGCGCTGCGTACGCCCGCGGTCTCTTCACGGCCGAACTTGTCGTCGCGTAGGTCGAGATCGTGGACGATCTCACCGATCGCACCGAGCGCTGGATCCCGAAGACCCATGCGCGCCACGAGCACTTCGAACGTGCAGCGATCGCCGATGTGGGTGAACTCGGCCTCGAACATGTCGAACCGCAGCTCGTCCGGCTTCGGCGTGTAGCCGTTGGCGGATACGAACTTGAACTGCGCCTCGGGATCGATGAATCGCCGGATCAGCCACGAGCTCGCGATCCGGTCGACGTGCACCCCGGTCCGCGTCACCCACGTCGCGTTATGTGGCTTCGCCATGACCTCGAGTGCCTCGCCGGTATCCTTCCCATCGCGCGGCAACGCGCGCGCGACCGCGGCGAGCAATCCTTCGACCGCCTCGCGTCCAGGCACCTGCAGGAAGTCGATCGCAGTGACCTCGCCGAGTCGCTGCACCAGCTTGGCGTGCTGCTCGGTGATCGCGGCGATTCGCTCCGGTGGGATCCGCTTCGCCTCGAGCTTCTTCCCGAGTTGCTTCGCCGCCGCGGCGATCTCGGCATAGTCAGCGTTGCGCGCCTCCATGAAGCGGCGCTCGATCTCGTCGTCCATCTGCTGGTCGAGGAATCGCCCCTCGCAGAGCGACGCCTGCCCGCCGAGCTCCCGCAGCTCGCGGCGCACCCACTCGAAGACCTCGACACACTCCTCGCGGTTCGGCAACACATACACCGAGCCCCGCAGGCCGATCGCGCCGATTGCCTGCAGCCGGCGCCAGATCTTCACGCGGATCGATGCGGGCTTCGCTGGGATCATCGGCATGAACAGCACCCAGCGCCCGCCGTTGCTGGCCGGGTCTCGAGTCTTTGTACTACGCTTGGCCATCGCTGCCAGGATACCCCATCAGCGACGCCGTCGCAGATTCCGGTCAGAGCTTGTCCTCGACGTGCTTTGACTCCGACCCCTTGAGCAGATTGACGTCGGCCTGAGCGGCACCGTTCTCCATCTCGGCCGAGACGCTGACCGCCTTGAACCCGGCATTCGCCTTTTCGGCCTTCGTGACGACATCGCGCAGCGAGCGCTTTGTCTTGGCCATCGCCTCGGCCTGCTTCTTCGCTGCGGCGAGGTCTTCGCCGCTCGTGATCGCCTCGGTCTTCGTGATCTTGCCGGTCTTGTGGTCGACGACGACCTCGGAGAACTTGTCGCCCTTCATCGTGTAGACGGACAGCTGCAGCTTGCCATCTTCGAGCTCGAACTTCGCCGAGATCGGAGTGCCAGACCTCTCGCTGACCTTGAGGCCATCGCCCAGCGACAGCTTTGCGTCCTTGAGAGCGGCGGCGAGCGCAGGCGCGTCCTTGACCGTCTCGCCGGCCTCGTCCTTCTCGTGAGCCTTGTTTTGCGCGTGCGCCGTAGCGGCGCCCATCATGACAACCAGTGCGATACGTACGAGCTTCATGGGTCTCTCCTGTCGCGGCGAAGACAGTGGCGCGGTTCGGTCGCCGCCGGCCCGAAATCCGCATGCTAGGTGATCGTTTGCCTGCTCGACCCGGAACCTGCGAGGTTGATACGTCTATTTCCTTTGTGTTACAAGCATACGTAACCATGTGGGACCCGACGTGAGAGCCAGCTATGCGAGCGCGTGAGCACACGGACCGGATTCAGCCCGCGTGGACACCAGGAGGAGCGCGATGAGATTGCTACTCGCTGCCCCGATGATCGGGGTACTTACTATCCTCGTTGGAGCCGTCGCCGCGGACGAAGCAACCAGGCCGAAATCCAAGGAGACGACGTGGACGTTCGATGCCGACAAGGCCGACAAGCCTCCGGCTGGCTTCAGCTTCGGGCGCACGGGTCAGGGCAAGGAAGGCAAGTGGGTCGTGCTCGCCGTGAAGGACGCACCGAGCAGCGGCAACGTGCTGGCGCAGACCGATGGCGACAAGACCGACTACCGGTTTCCGGTCGCGGTCGCGGACTCCCCGTCGCTCGCCGACGTCGCGCTATCGGTGAAGTGCAAGCCGGTCTCGGGCGAAGTCGATCAGGGCTGCGGCCTCGTCTTCCGCTATCAGGACGCCAACAACTACTACCTGACCCGTGCCAACGCGCTCGAGGACAACGTCCGGTTCTACTACGTCAAGAACGGCCAGCGCGAGCAGATCAAGAGCTGGAGCGGCAATGTCAAGTCCGGGGTCTGGCACGACTACAAGATCGAGGCCAAGGGCGATCGCTTCGTGATCACCTTCGACGGCAAGAAAGTGCTCGAGGCCACCGACAAGACGTTCTCGCAGCCGGGCAAGGTCGGCGTCTGGACCAAGGCCGACTCGGTGATCTACTTCGACGACCTCAAGGTCGAGCCACGGTAGGTGCGGTGCGACCATGCTATGGGTGACCAGGCAGACGATCCGGATCAACCGCAGCGCGACCGCGTTCCAAGATCGCGACGGGGCGCGCGGTTTCGACGCACCCGGTGCAACCTATCCACATTGCGATGAGCGTGGGCGCTGCTCGTTCGAGGCGCTCGTCGACGAGCATTGTGCGCGGGATCCGGCCCTGGTCGAGCTCGCGCGAATCGTCCACGGCGCCGACTTCGCGGACGCGATCAATGACACGCCAGAATCCGCCGGGCTGCGCGCGATCGCACATGGCTTCCCGCTCGTCAGCCGCGACGACCACGACACGCTCGAACGTGCGACGTTCCTGTACGATGCGCTGTACGCGCACCTGCGCGCGCGGCGAGGAGATGCACCATGATGGCTCGCCTATTACGAGTGCTCGCTCTGTTGACCGGGGCGTGTGCCAAGCCAACCCCGACGCGGTTCACGACGGGCGGCGACGACGTTCGCGCCGAACCGGCCCGCACCTACCGCTGGGGCTTCGACGACGCGGCCGTCGGCGATCTTCCAACCGACTACATCTCCGTGCTGGGCGACTGGAAGGTCGAGAGCGATCCGTCCGCACCGTCGGCGCCCAACGTGCTGCGCCAGACCGGTGCGTTCAAGAACCCCGACTTCCCGCGCGTGCTCGTCAAGGGCCTGACGTTCACGGATCTGACGATGCGCGTCCGCTGTCGGCCGGAGAAGGGCGACGTTGACCGAGCATGCGGGCTCGTGTTCCGCGCCAAGGACAGCGACAACTACTACCTCACGCGAGCCAACGCGCTCGAGGACAACGTCCGGCTATACCGCGTCGTGAACGGGGATCGCCAGCAATTCGCGAGCGCGGATCTGAAAGTGACCGCGGGCGAATGGCACACGCTCGAGGCAACCGCGCGCGGGGCCAAGCTCGAGGTGAGCTGGGACGGCCGGACCGTGCTCGAAGCGAGTGACGCGACCTTCGTGAAGGGCAAGATCGGCCTGTGGACGAAGGCCGACTCGGTGACCGCCTTCGACGATCTCGAGGCGGTCGCACGATGACGCGTCAGCGCGTGGCGATCGCTCGCGCGCTGGTGCTCGAGCCCCGCGTCGTCGCGCTCGACGAGCCGCTCGCCAACCTCGACGTCGTGCTCAAGCACGATCTGCTCGAGCTGTTCACCGCGCTCCTGCGCGAGCGCGGCGCCGCCGCGATCTACGTGACGCACGATCCCCTGGGAAGCGGAGATGCTCGCCGATCGCGTTGCGGTGATCGATGCCGGCCGCATCGTGCAGGCCGGTACGCTCACCGAGCTACGCGCACGGCCCGCCGCACGGCTCGTCGATCAGCTCCTGTCACCGCGACGGACGCTCCGCGACGGGTGATCGCGCAACACAGATCAGTGATCAGTTGTTCGGCGCGCCGGCCTCGATCCGGCGCACTACTTGCCTTGCGTGTCGAGCGCGGCCTTGATGCCCTTGGCCAGATCTTCTCTTGAGCACGTTCTGTAGCTCGGATTCGAGCATCGCGAAGTCCCCGTCGACCACGGCGCCATCGTCCATGCCCGCGAACGCTGCCCACGTGTTGACACCCATCGCGTTGCCGACCTCCGTCCCGCCCATCTTCGTCGTGCGGCCGAACGTCGCCTTGTACACGCCGTCCTTGTAGTCGCCCTTCAGGCCGAACATCGCATCGAGCTTGCTTGCGTCGAGCTTGCTCCTGGCCGGGTCGATCGCGAGCTTCGGCGGTAGCTCGCCCTTGCCGCCCTGGGTCTCGTGGAGCTTCGAGAACACCTTCCCGACGCCGGTTGCCAGGGTCGTCTCATCCCCCATGCCCCCGATGTGCATGAACATGACCTTCGGACTGTCCCAGACCGCGCTCATCACGGAGTTGACCTGATCTTCGGTGAGCACGATGTCTCCCATGACCATGTCGTGATCGCCCATCTTCTGGAACGCTGCCCAGGCGGTGAGCCCCATGGGCGGCGTCATCTTCACCGTCCCGTTGATCTTGACCGCAAGATCTTTGCGCGGCAGCGAGACCTTGAACACACCTTCCTTCTCGCTCAGCTTGCCGGTGACACCGGTGAGCTTTTCGATGCTGGCAGTGTCCAGACCTCCGGGCGCCGCGCTCGGCGTGGTCTTGGCAGGCGTCATAGGAGCTGCCGGCGCAGGCGCTGGCTGCGCCGGCGGAGCAGTCGGCGACAGCCGCTCCGGCGGCTGCGGGGCCTCTTTGCTGCATCCGAATACGAGCACCGTGCTGGTGAAGACGATCGTCAGTCTCGTGCGCATGACCTGCCTCCTTGGATGTTCATGAACCGTACGGCAACGCGCTGCTGCTGTCCGTTGCGCGTTCTTGCCAACGTGTGCGCCGGCGCTCGGTGCGCGTTCGCAGAGCGGACACTCGCCGGCAGCTGGCGGTCGGTTGCATGGAACGTTCCACGCGATACCGTCATAACGCGGACGGTACAAGTGTTTCAGGCGTCAATGCCAGGCGGCGAGGACGGCGGCGAGCCACGAGGGCCTGCTGATCCCGTGCTTCGCGCTGTTTGGCGGTGATCTCAAGCGCCCGCGCGATCCACCGCTCGCCGTCCAGCTGATCGAACGATCGCGTGCGGATCCGACCGCGTTCCTGATCGACAAGATCCTCGGGCCGGTCGTAGAGTGCTGGGCGAGGCTCGCCCGCGAGCGCGGCATCCTGCTCGAGTCGCACGCGCAGAACACGTTGCTCGAGGTCGACTCCGAGCTTCGCGCGCGACGGATCGTGCATCGCGACTTCGACGTGTGGATCGATCCCGCGGCTCGCCGCGCTGCCGGGCTCGATGTGCCGTTCATCGACGCAGAGATCGGTCCTGGAACCGACCGTGCGCGCGAGCCCTACTACAGCCTCGTGTACGATCGGTTCGTCGGCCACGAGTTCTTCGATTACCTGCTCGCCGCCGTCGAGAGATTTCTCGCGATCGATCGCGACGCGATCCGCAGCCGCGTCGCGGACAAGTTCCACCACGCGTTCCCCGATGCCGATCGTCGGTTCGCGCCGCGCACGATGTTCTACTTCGCAGACACGCCGCAGCCCGACGAGCAGCACGCGCTCGTCGATCTGCATCAGGCGCCGGAGTGGCGGTAGCGCACGTCACGCGCGGACGCACGCTGCGAACTCGCACGATGTCGGTCGAGCTCGATATCGACAACAAGGTCTTCGGGCCGCTCGCGTCACGATGGCGTACCAGACCAGCGTGAAGACGTTTGCGAGCTCGAGCACGCGCCGCAGATCGACGACCAGTGCGAGCAGGGAGCACGCGGCGCCGATCGCGATGACCGCATGGTGCGGCTCTTGAAGCGTCGGTGAAGCGCGCCGATCCAACGCGGAAGCTCGCGCTCGCGGCCCATCGCGTGGCCGACGCGGACGACGACCATCAGATCGCCGTGGGGCTCGGTGAGGGTATCGAGCCACACCGCGAAGAGCACGATCCAGAGCCCGAAGCGCCCCATCGTTGGGCAGCGGAGAAGCTGGGCCGGTCGTTCGATCTCTTCGCGTGACTCGCCGCCCGAGGTCAGAGCGTCGTGTCGATGACGACGTCGAGCGCGCCTGGCTCGCGGCGATCGATCTCGAACTGCTAGCGGATGATCAGGCACATCGCGACGTCCGCGTCGATCTCGTGACGGCCCTTGCCGTCGATGGAGATCGGGCTCGCTCGCGATGCTGCCCCGGCGCGCCGCGAGCCCGGAGCTGACCTGCCTCGGCCCGGTCCGGCGGCCCGGTCGGGTGGTGCTCGCGCGCGCGCCGGGGGCGTGGTACGGCGAGACAAGGCTCATGCCTCGGCTGTTTCTCACCCTCGCTGTCACCCTCGTCGCCGGATGCGGCGCTGCCCGGCTGATCAGCCGCACCGGGACCGGCGGTCTCCTAGTGCTCGAGGGCTTTCGCGATCGTGCGCGGGACGACGCACACCGCCAGATGACGGCGCACTGTCGCGGCCAGTACACGATCGTCCGCGAGGGCGATGTGGTCGGCGGGCAGGCCACAGAGTTCCGGGTGCAGTATGTCTGCGGTGGGGTCCCCGGGATTCCGCCCAATCAGTACGAGCGGCCAGTGATGCCACTCGAAGGGGTCCCCGATGCGAACAAGATCGGCCTCGATTGATCAGATGGTACTGCGCGGAAGCACCGACGCCCGCGAGCTGGTCGGCGGCGAACGACCAGCAGCCGTCGCGGATCGCGTCGGCTTGGAGGCCTCGAGCGCAGCCAGACCGAGCGCACCTTGAGCACCTGGCGGCAGCGGCGTCCGCCTCGGCGCATCGGGACGTAGGCGCCGAGTTCGTGGCGGTTCGTGCCGCCGAGGCGGACGGATGGCCATGCGCGGTCGCGCGGGCGATCCGAACACGCTTGGCACACGGACGGTCGCCCAAGGCGTCGCTGTTCGCGCATGCGGCACGCCGGGCGCGAGCGCAGGACTGGGCCCGGGAACAGGTCACCCGGATCTGCAAGCTCGCGGGCGTGCCCCGCGTGACGCCGCAGGGCTTGCGCGGCACGCTCGCGACGATGGGCCGCGAGTCGGGAACACGTCCCAGCAGGTTGCCGACATGCTGGGCCACGCGAGCCAGGCGATCACCGAGCGCTCGTACATCGACGGTGGCCGCGCCGAGGCGGCCGGGCGACGCGCTGGATGGCGGGTGCTCGATGGGAGTTCGCGATGACCTCCGGAAACTTTTCGAGTCGCAAAAGTTTCCGGAGACCGTCACCGCTGATCGCACCGCTCTATCAGCCTGTTTTGATTCGTGCGAATGGCCGGACTCGAACCGGCACGGTGTTACCCACTGGTACCTGAAACCAGCGCGTCTACCAATTCCGCCACATTCGCGGGTCCCGAGCAGTTGCCTCGAGGAGCGTAGGGATGCCACAGCTGCGTCGCGATCTCAAGCGTCTGATGCGGGAGTAACGCGGCGAAATCGGGCTTTTTCCGTGTAAGGGCAAGGAGTTGGTGGCGATCGCGGCTTTACTCACTGCGGGGGGACGGTCTACCATCGGCGGACCGGTACTTCGAGTCTGAGATGGCCAAGCTGATCGTGATCTCCGGGGACGAGCGGCAGGAGTTCGAGCTCGCTGCGTTCAACACGATCGGCCGGCATCCGGACAACACGATCCAGATCCTGGACCGCATCATCTCGAAGGAGCATGCGCAGATCCAGCGGGCGGCGGATGGGAGGTACCTGCTGCGCGATCTGCGGTCGCTGAACGGGACGTTCATGCGGGGGGAGCGGGTCGCGGATCACTACCTGAGCGACGGCGACGAGTTCACGATGGGGTCGACGCGGATCGTGTTCGTCGACAAGCCGAAGACGGACGACGTGCTGCAGCGCGTGACGATCGCGCCGGGGTTGACGGAGAGCCACATCCGCGGCCGGATCCAGGCGAACACGGGCGACTTCATGCCGGAGCGGCAGATCTCGGACGACAAGAACCTCAGGCGCGATTACGAGCGGCTGCGGATCGGTCACGAGCTGGCGCGCGCGGTGGGCAGCGAGCTGGATCTGGACAAGCTGCTGCCGAAGATTTTGGACAAGGCGTTCGAGCTGGTGGGGTGCGATCGCGGGGTGATCTTGTTGATGGATGGCAACGGGGAGCTGTCGCCGCGGTTCGTGAAGACGCGGAGCGGGAAGAGCGATCCGAACATCGTGCTGTCCAAGACGGTGCTGGCGGAGGTGACGACGAACCGCGCGGCGGTGCTGTCGTCGGACGCGACGATGGACGCGCGGTTCTCGGGGGCGCACTCGATCATCATGCAGGGGATCCGGTCGACGATGACGCTGCCGCTGCTGCACGCGGGGGACCTGCTGGGGATCATGCACCTGGACTCGCTGTTCACGTCGAACGCGTTCACGGAGAAGGACCTGCAGATCTGCACGGGGATGGCGGCGCAGGCGGCGATCTCGATCCAGAACGCGCGGCTGGCGACGCGGATCGAGAAGGAGGCGCAGACGCGCGCGCAGATCTCGCGGCTGATCCCGCCGTCGGTGGTGGAGCAGGTGCTCAAGGGCGAGCTGACGATCGAGAAGGGCGGCCGGCAGCAGGAAGTGACGATGCTGTTCTCGGACATCCGCGGCTTCACGACGATGTCGGACGGGCGGCCGCCGCAGGAGATCGTCAACACGCTGAACGAGTACTTCGAGGTGATGGTCGACATCCTGTTCAAGTACAGCGGGACGCTCGACAAGTTCGTCGGCGACGAGATCATCGGGCTGTTCGGCGCGCCGATCGCGATCGAGGACGCGCCGTTCAAGGCGGTGGCGTGCGCGCTGGCGATGCTGCAGGGGCTCGAGGAGTTCAACCGGACGCGCGCGGCGGAGAACCAGGCGGCGATCCGGATCGGGATCGGGATCAACACGGGCAACGTGATCACCGGGTCGATCGGCTCGACGCGCGCGCTGCAGTACACGGCGATCGGCGATGCGATGAACGTGGCGTCGCGGCTGGTCAACGTCGCGGGGTCGGGCGAGATCATCGCGTCGGAGGACACGTACCGCCACCTGGTGGGCCGCGTGGAGGCGACGGCGCTGCCGCCGGTGAAGGTCAAGGGCAAGGCGGACGAGCTGAAGGTCTACCGCATCACGGGGCTGCGCAAGCTGGCGACGCCGCTGCCGGGCGAGTGGGCGGGCCCGACGAACAGCTGAGCGGCGGGCCGGATCGCGAAACGACGGTGCGGCTGGCGACGGTGCTGACGCTCGAACCCGGCGCGAAGCGACATGAAGACGTTGGGTGCCAGCGCGGCGGCGCTGTCGGCGCGGCCGCGCGCGAGCTGGCCGTGGAACCGCCAGGTCTCGCTGAGCGGGGCCTCGGCGCCGACGACGATGGCCTGGTGATCCATCGCGGCGTCGGTGCCGGCGGTGACCGCGACGTCGAACTCGACCCGGGGCGGATCGGCGTGGGCGACGAGGGAGGACACGGCCAGGACCGCGACGACCAGGCGCTTCATGCCTGCCTGTGAAGCAATGGTCGGACCGGTGGCCAATCGGCCGGAACCTGGTGCGGATCGAGGAGCCGGCTGGCGAATTCCTGACGCGTCATCCGCCGCGGTGGCGGCTTGTCGACAGGAGGTCGCCGGCGAGGAACCCCGCGCTTCGGGCAGGCATCGCTCGGCTTGCCGGTCGCTGCGCCGGCTCGTACGGTGGCGGCGGAGGCAACATGACGGACCATGTCAGGCTCGAGCCCGCCGGGCGCATCCAGATCCGCGCCGGCGATCAGCCGATCGTCGACACGACGCGCGGCTACATCGTCCATGAGGGCGGGCTGCCCCCGCGCTACTACGTTCCTCGCGACGAGGTGCGTGCCGATGTCGCCGACGGTCGGGGCGGCGCGAGGTGCCCGTGGAAGGGGCTGTGGAAGCACGTCGACGTCACGGTGGGCGGCCGGCGCATCGCCAACGCGGCGTGGACCTACTACGACACGACGCCGGTCTGCGAGCGGATCCGCGACTTCCTCGCGTTCTATCCCGACAAGGTCGACATCACCACCGCGTAGCGGGACCGAGCGCCGCCCGGACCTCGAGCTTCAACGCAGCTCGCGATCGAGGAAGTCGGTGATCGCAGAGGTGAGCTCGGCGAGCTCGGCGACGCGCACTGTGCAGCGCGGGAGATGGCGGCGGTAGACGTCCGCGACCTCGACGGGGTGCGTCGGATCGACGCCGGGCACGAGCAAGGTCGGGACCGAGATCGCCGCGAGATCAGCCCTCGTCGCGAACGGCTGGCCGCCGGTGCGCATGAAGCGCGTCGTCGCTGCGACGCTGGCCGGATCGTAGGTCGCGACCACGCGTCGCGCGCGCTCGCGGACCGCCGGCGGAAGCGCGTCGAACAGCGGATACAGCACCTCGATGCCCTCGGCGACCACGCGGCTCCCGGCGGCATCCATGGCGTCCATGGCCGCCTGCTGCGCCGGCGTCAGCCCGGTGTCGGCGCCGCCGAACGCAGGGTGGATCACGACCAGCGCCGCGATCGCGCCCGGGTGGCGCAGGGCGGCGCGCACGGCGACCCCGGCGCCGAACGAGATGCCGCCGACCACTGCCGGACCGACGCCGAGGTGATCCACCAGCGCCGCGACATCGTCGGCCAGCAGGTTCCAGCCGAGCGGCTGGGCATAGATCGATCGGCCGCTGGCGCGCAGGTCCGGCGTGATCAGCCGGAAACGCTCGGCGAGCGGCGCGGCGAACAGCCGGCACGCCTGATGGTTGGCCAGGCCGCCATGCAACAGGATGACCGGGCGCCCCTGGCCTTCCTCCGCCGCAAACAGCTTCGCTCCATGGCTCTCGAACCAGATCTCACGGATCATCTCGTCCTCCTCGGACATGCACCGGCACGCGACGGCGCGCGCCGCGGCCACGGCCGGGCCGAAAATGCCCCGGACCGAAACGCGAAACGCCAGCCGACCTGGCTGGCGCGCTCTGGAGCGCGTATCACCCGGCGGCCGGGCGTGGCAACGGCGATTTCGAGCCGCCCCTCTCAGATCTGCGCGTCGCGTGCGGGCGCCGTGGCGGTCGTGCCGCTCGATCGCGAGCCAGACTTCGCGTAAGACATGCAGCAAGAGGAGCGCACGTGCTCGAAGAGATCGTTCGGCTACTGGTGGACACGGCCGCGCCCGGGGCGTTCGCGACGCGGAGGACCGAGCGCGCAAACGATCTCCATCTCGACGTGAGAGGGGTCGGGCCGATTCCGATCCCGGTGCCCGCGATGGTCGCTCGCCAGCTGTGCAGTGTCGCCCGTCCCGCGCGCTACGGGCTCCGTGACCAGACCTTGCTCGACGAGCGCGTGCGTGATGGCTGGGAGATCGGCAAGCGTCAGATCAAGATCGACGCACGGAGGTGGCGGCGAACCCTCGATCCGCAGCTTGTGCAGATCGGGCGAGACCTTGGCTTGCCGGGGGGCTGCGCGTTTCGAGCCGAGCTCCACAACATGCTGGTCTACGGCCCCGGGCAGTTCTTCGCGCCGCATCAGGACTCGGAGAAGGCCGATGGCATGATCGGAACACTCGTGGTCGCGCTGCCGTCGGTGTTCAAAGGGGGAGCGCTGGTGATCGAGCATCACGACGAGAAGGTCAGCTACCGCGGCTCGCCCGAGCGCCTCAGCTTCGTCGCGTTCTATGCCGACTGTCACCACGAGGTTCGCCCCGTCACGCACGGGTATCGCGTGGTGCTGACGTACAACCTGTTCCTCGAGGGTGGCACGGATGTGCGCCGGCCTGTTGTGGGGAAGCCGCTCGAGGCCATGGTTCGCAGCGTTCGCGCCTACTTCGAGACCCCGGGCCCCGAGCGGCAGTGGCGGCCGCCCGAAGGTCCACCCGACCGGCTGGTCTATCTGCTCGACCACCAGTACACGCAGAAGGGGCTGAGCTGGCAGGCGTTGAAGAACGGGGACGCTGCGCGCGCCGCACTGATTCGCCAGGTCGCTGCGCAGCTGGATTGCGAGGTTGCGCTCGCGCTGGCGGACGTCCACGAATCTTGGTCCTGCGAAGATGACGGACAGGAGCTGGTGCAGCGGCTGGTGAAGTCGCTATGGAGCTCGATCGAGAAGGAGATACGATCACTGCGAGCACAACCTCCGTCGAGCACGACCATCAAGGCGCTGCTCGCGAAGAACAAGCCGATCGTCGGCTTGCTTGCAACTGCAGTGATCGCACAGGACGCCGGAGTCCAGAAGTCGATCGTCGATGAGCTGACGACCGTAAAGGGTCATCCACTGAGGTGCGGCGTGCATCTGCTGCGCACGACGCACGCTGGCGGCTCGTCGGGAAAGCTGCACGCACTGGGTCTCGACATCTTGCATGCTGACTGCACGCGTACGCTGATCCGTCTTCTTGCCACGCCGGTTCGCACCGCGAACGACTGGTCGATCGCGATGCCGCTTCATTGCCGTTGCGCCCTGTGCAAGAAGCTCGCGAGCTTCCTCGTTGCCGGCGATCAGCGGCAGCTCGACTGGCCGCTCGCGAACGACAAGAGAGCCCACGTGCATCAGATCATCGATGGTCACGAGCTCCCGGTCACTCATCAGACGCGACGGACCGGGCGTCCTTACACACTCGTTCTGTGCAAGACCAAGACGTTGTCGATCGCGAGGCGAACGAGCGCAAGGAATGGGCGAGCGATCTCGCATGGCTGAACAACACTGCGCGAGCGTTTGCACCGGTTCCACAGCGGTCGAGCCGGCGCGCCTGATCAGTGGCTGGCCGCGGGGGCCTTGTAGACGGTGCCGGCTTTCATGACGAAGGCGACGTGGCGGACGGCGGTGATGTCCTTGAGGGGGTCGCCGGTGAGGGCGATGATGTCGGCCTGCAGGCCGGGGGCGATCGAGCCGATCTGGTCGGCGAGGCCCATGGCCTCGGCGGCGAGGGAGTTGGCGGAGACCATGGCGGTCATGGGGTCGACGCCGGCGTCGCGGACGCGGTCGATGAACTCCTCGGCGTTGCGGCCGTGGGCGCCGGCGACGGCGTCGGTGCCGAACACGACCTTGAGGCCGCGGATCCTGGAGGCGCGCTGGACGAGGTCGTGGTTGAGGGCGAGGACTTTTTGCATCGCGGCGAAGCCTTCTTCGGTGTAGCCGGTGGTTCCGAGGTAGCGGTCCTTGTGGAGGAGGTAGTTCTCGATGACCAGGCCGGCCTGGGGGTCGAGGTAGGTGGCTTTCTCGGCCATCAGCTTGAGATCGTCGTCGGTGGCCATGGTGCCGTGCTCGATCTGGGTGCAGCCGGCGAGGGTGGCGACGCGGACGGCTTCCTTGTAGGCGTGGACGACGGCGCGCAGGCCCTGTTTCCTGGCTTCGTCGCAGGCGGCGTCGAGCTGGGCCTGCGACAGGGTCATGCCACCGCCCTGGCGGATGCTCTGGGAGGCGAAGATCTTGATGACGTCGGCGCCGGCTTGCTTCTGCTTGCGGATGAAGGCGCGGAGCTCGTCGGGGGTGCCGGTCTGCAGGCCGCGGCCCTGGAGGGGCTCGACGGCGGTGAGGATGCGCGGGCCGGGCAGGGCGCCCCGGGCGATCGCGTCGCGCTGCGGGATGTCGGCGGGGGAGCCGAGGCTCTGGATCGTGGTGAAGCCGGCCTGCAGGGTCGCCCAGGCGTTGGCGGCGGAGGCGTAGGCGGCCTCCTGGGTGGTGCGGTCGGCGCCGGCGTTCTTGCCATCGGCGCCGAAGCTCCAGGTGACGTGGGCGTGCGCGTCGATCCAGCCGGGCAGGACGGTCAGACCGCGCAGGTCGTAGTCGACCGGCCCGGCCTTGGGATCGATGGCGACGATCCTGGCGCCCTCGACGACGATGCGCGTGTTGCGCAGCACGTGGCCCTTGCCGTCGAGCAGCACGCCGGCGGCGATCACGATGCGCCGGGGCGGCGCGGCCTGGCCGGCGACGGGCCGCGGCGCGGCGCCGACGGCGAGCCAGGCGGCCGAGCAGGCGAGGAACAGCAGCGTCTTGGGGGATCGCATCGCGACACTCCTGCGAGCAAGTGCGGGCTTCATATCACAGGCGACCGGCGGGGGCGTGGCGATGGCGAGCGAGGCGAGCGGGATGTGCGGGGGCCGGCTGGACGGTAAGGTGGGCAGGTGCCGCCCATCGCGATCCGTGCGCGTTCGCTGGGAAGACGGCAGTTCACGCGTGCGCTGCTCGACGCGCTGCACGGAATGGCCAACCGGCTGCTGTCCGAGGACGCCGCGCACTTCCGGGTCCATGCCGAGACCAACGACGTCGTGCACATCTACGAGCGGGTGGACACGGGCGAGCCGATCGGCTTTCAGTTCTGGCGCACGGCGCCGATGGACCTGCCGGGCTGTCGCGCGGTGATCGGCGGCAAGCTGCGCATCGATCCGGCGTTTCGCCGCCGCGCGCTGCACCTGCGCTCGGGGCTGCGGTTCTACCGATCACGTCGGCGCTGGCCGACTACCGGCCGTTCGATCCGCGGGCGAGCGACGCCGAGGGCCGCGCGATCCGCGGCGCGTTCGAGCGGCTGGCCGAGCAGAGTCATTATCATCTGGATCCGGTGACTGGATTGTTCTCGGTCGGAATCCATCTGAACGAGTCGACGCTCGCGATGTATCCGGACAGCTATTACCGGCGCCCCGAGGCACAGGCGTATGCGCGGCTCAATCCAGGCTGGCGCGAGAATGGCCTGTTCGTGGGATTCTGGTTCCGCTTCACGCCGGGAAACCTCGCGAAGCTGATCCGGACGATCGTGGACAAGCGCTGACCGCGCGATGCCGGCATCATGGGCACGGGGGTCGGGGAGGAGACGGCAGCTTCTGGCAGTACGCCTTGAGGTCGTTCTGCAGGGCGGTGAGCTGGTTCTGGGTGACGGTGAGCTGGCTGGCGAGCTGATTGTGGGCCGCGAGCGCTTGCTCGGCCTTGCCGCGCGAGGCGTCGGCGGTGTCC
The DNA here is from genome assembly GCA_005887925.1 of Deltaproteobacteria bacterium. Taxonomy (GTDB): domain Bacteria; phylum Myxococcota_A; class Polyangia; order Haliangiales; family Haliangiaceae; genus JABFXX01. Next base: position 33,797 of record VBLP01000272.1, read on the forward strand.
GCGCGCGCGACGGCGGCATCGAGCGCGGCCTTGGTGCGCTGGAGCTGCTGC
>VBLP01000774.1 GCA_005887925.1 Deltaproteobacteria bacterium
CGCCGCTGCTGCTGCTCGAATGCGAGCCGCCGCTGCTGCTGCTCGAATGCGAGCCGCTGCTGCCGCCGGCGTGTGATCCGCCGCCGCTGCTGGCGTGCGAGCTACCGCCGCTCGCATGCGAGCCGGTCGGCGGACTGGCGTGCGCCGGCGGGCTCCACGCGCGCGACGGCGGCGCGGACGGCGGTGCGTGCGGCTGGACGGTTCGCACCGGCGGCTGCGACGGCGGCATGCGCACCGGTGGCTGGTACGTCCGGATCGGCGGCTGATAGGTCCGGACCGGCGGCTGCGCGCTCGGCGGGCGATACGCTTGCGGCGGCTGCGTGGGCGGGTAGCGCATCGGCCGCGCGCCCTGCGCCGGCGGCGGAACGCTGCGGATCGCCTCGGCGCCGCGGTGGTCGCGGATCTGCGCGGGTCCCTGGCCGCGAGTCCAGGGCTGTCCGGCTCGCGCGGCGGCGAACCGGCTCCTCATCAGATCCGCCGGACGGATCGCCGTGCGGGCCTGGATCGGCGGCCTCGCCACCCGCGTGGTCAGGCGCAGGCCCTCGGCGAGGTTGCCGTAGAGATGCGAGCGCACGTGCGGCCGGCCGAAGTCCGAGACCGTCGCGAATCGCCAGTGCGCATCGTGCTGCTCGGCGTGGCGGTGATCGCGCACCAGCGTGCCGCCGTTGCCGCCGTGATGATGATAGCCGGGGCGACGGGGATCGCGGATGTGCGGCGCGATCGGACGCCAGCCGATCACACCGCCGCCATGACGCCAGTGGACCCACGCCGGACCCCAGCGATGGCCGGGCACCCAGACCCAGTGGCCGTGCAGCCACGCCCAGCGGCCGTAGTGGAAGGGCAGCCAGCCCCACGGGTACTCGCAGGCGAAGGCCCACCCAGCATCGGTGTACGCCCACGAGCCGCCGGACTCGTAGGGTGTGAAATCCACGCCCACCACCGTGGCGTCGGGACTCCATACTTCGCCGTAGTCATCGGTGTCGGTCCACTGCCCATACCCATCGAGCGTGGCGTCGATCTCGGCGTCGCTGACGGCCGTGGTCGGATCACCGGCCTCGGGAGCGGCGGCGACGGCCGCGAGCTGCGCGCCATCGCCGGGCGCGGGTGCGGGAGCTTCCGCGGCCGATGCATCGGCGGTCGCTTCGCCGGGGGCCTGCGCCGCCGACGAGGTGGCAGCGGTCGCGGCCGCGTCATCGTCGACGTCGTCGGGATCGTCGGCGTCCTCGGCGTAGGCCGAGCCGGGATCGATGGCGCCGCCGGGAGGCCCGGAGACGTAGTGCGGCTCGGGCAGCGTGGACTGCGGCGGTGCCTCGCGGTAACAGCCGAAACCGGCGATCAGCGGCAGCAACGCGGCGAAGCGAAACTGACTCATGGCCTGCCTGTGTGCACCCGCCGTGCCGAGGCACCCCCGCCGTTCCTTGTGGCGGATCCGGCAAACAAGGCGCGGACCTGGCCGTCAAAACGCGCGTCCGGGAAGAACTCGACACGGCCATCGGTTTGTGGCCTCGCGACGGCTTGACAAAAACCCGCGCGCCGAATTACCAAAGCCCAGCGATTCCGCGCCTATGGCGCAACGCGAGGACGAATGATCCGCGCATCCAATCTCTCCAAGTTCTACGGTGGCAAACGCGCGCTCGGCCCGGTGAGTTTCGAGATCAAGGACGGCGAGACCGTCGGGTTTCTCGGGCTCAACGGTGCCGGCAAGACCACGGCCCTGCGCATCATGGCCTGCGACCTCCGGCCCTCGGGCGGGACGATCGAGGTCGGTGGCGTCGATGCCGTGGCCCAGCCTCATGAGGTCCGCAAGCGAATCGGCTTCTTGCCCGAGAATCCGCCGCTCTACACCGACATGGTCGTGACCGACTACCTGCGGTTCGCCGGCGAGCTCCGCGGCATGTCCAAGGCCGAGGTCAAGCGCCGGTTGCCGGAGGTCCTCGAGATCGCCGATCTCGGGGACGTCGCGAGCGATCAGATCGCGACGCTGTCGCACGGTTATCGCCAGCGCGTCGGCGTGGCGCAGGCGATCGTGCACGATCCCAAGTTCCTGATCCTCGACGAGCCGACCCGCGGTCTCGACCCGGTGCAGATCGTCGAGATGCGGAACCTGATCCACGACCTCAAGCAGAACCACACCGTGCTGATCTCGAGCCACATCCTGACCGAGATCAGCCAGACGTGCGATCGGCTGCTCGTGCTGGGCCGCGGCAAGATCCTCGGCGTCGGCAGCGAGCAGGACCTCGCCACATCGGAGACCGAGATCCGCCAGGTCACGGTCACGGTGCGGCCGCCCAGCAGCGACGATCCCCGGGGCCAGATCCGTACCGTGCTCGCGGCGGTCGACGGGGTCAAGAGCGTGGCGGACCCGTACGAGCAGGGCGGCGGCCTGGCGTACGCGCTCGAGACCACCAAGGACTGCCGTGCCGACGTCGGTCGCGCGGTCGTCCAGGCCAAGCTCGATCTGCTCAAGCTCGATTACGCCAGGAGCGAGCTCGAGAACACCTTCATCCGCCTGGTTGGAGGAGCCGATGCGAGCAATTAGCATCATCTATCGCCGCGAGCTCGGCGCGTATCTGCGGTCGCCGTATGGCTGGGTGATCGGCGCGATCGTGCTGCTGATCGACGGCCTGCTGTTCCAGGGGCTCGTGCTCAGCGGCGGCGAGCAGTACTCGGCGATCATCCTCGAGCGCGGCTTCTACTACCAGAGCGGCATCCCGCTGTTCGCGGGCGTGCTGCTGTCGTTCCGCCTGCTGTCCGAGGAGCGCCAGACCTACTCGATGGTGCTGCTCAACACCTCGCCGATCCGCGATTCGGAGATCGTGCTCGGCAAGTTCCTGGCGGCGCTGACCTTCCTCGGGTTCCTGCTGGCGATCTCGGTCTACATGCCGATCCTCATCAAGGTCAACGGCAAGATCACCACGGCGCAGATCGTCGTCGGCTACTTCGGCCTCCTGCTGCTCGGCGCGGCGACCCTGGCGATCGGCCTGTTCGCCAGCGCGCTGACCCGCAACCAGCTGATCGCCGCGGTGGTCGCCGCCGCGATGGTGATCGTGATGTGCTTCATCTACGTCCTGGCCGCCAAGGTCGACCCGCCGCTCAAGGACTTCCTCGATCAGATCGGCCTGTTCTGGAGCCACTTCCACAACAGCTTCGAGAAGGGGATCCTGAACCTCAGGGACGTCATCTACTACGTGGCGACGGCGTACTTCTTCCTGCTGCTGGCGATCAAGACGCTGGAGGCAAAGCGATGGCAATGAGAACTGCATCTCCGTGGTGGGCCTCGCTCGTTTTCGGAGTGGGCCTGTTGTTCTTCCTGCTCGGCGAGCGGTTCTTTGGCCATCTGTCCGGCGTTCGCTTCGTGCTGACCGGCCTGGGGGTGGTCTTGATCCTCGTGGTCACCGGGGCGCGGGTGTGGACGATGCGGTCGTCCGCCGGCGCGCGGGGCCGCGTCGAGCGGACGCTGCTGTTCTGCCACCTGGGGACCGTGCTCGCGCTCCTGCTCTACGTGCTGACCACCGACTGGGGGCTGGCCACGCTGCACCTGACCGACACCGCGGCCACGCACTTCCACGGCGCGATGACCGTGCTGTACCTGGTCGTGCTGATCGCGTCGTTCGTGCCGCTGCTGATGGCCGAGCTGTCGCTCGGTGTGGCCCTGCGCACCGCGTTCGATGTCCGCCCGCGGACCGGCGATGACGACGCCGGCGTCGAGTACCTCCGGGTCCGCGAGATCGGCTGGTCGGGCCTCTCGGTGGGCCTGGCGCTGAGCTTCCTGATGGTGACCTGCCAGGTCTCCGAGGAGCGCAACGTCCAGCGCGACGTCAGCTACTTCAAGACGTCGTCGCCGGGCGAGTCGACCCGCAAGATGGTGACGAGCTCGACCGACCCGCTCCGGGTGCTGCTGTTCTTCCCCGACGCCAACGAGGTCAAGGATCAGGTCAAGGGCTACTTCGACACCCTGGCGGCCGACACCGGCCGGCTCCAGGTCGAGGTCCACGACCGGCTGACCGACGCCGAGCTCGCCGGCAAGTACAAGGTGATCAAGGACGGCACCGTGGTGCTGGTGCGCGGCGCCGGCGACAAGGAGAAGTCGCAGACCATCGACATCGATACCGACATCAACCGGTCGCGGACGCCGAACAGCAAGCTCCGCAACCTCGATCGCGAGGTCAACTCGGCCCTGCTCAAGGTCCTGCGCGACAAGCGCAAGATCTACCTGATGGTCGGCCACGGCGAGATGAACGATCCGGACTCGACGCCGGCCGACATCAAGAGCCGCATCCCGCAGCGCACGGTCACCATCCTCAAGAAGCGGTTCGCCGATCTCAACTTCGAGATCAAGAACCTCGGCCTGCTCGACCTGTCCAAGGACGTGCCGGACGACGCGACCATGGTGGTCGCGATGGCGCCGAGCGTGCCGCTGCAGGCGGCCGAGTGGGCATCGCTCGAGCGCTACCTCGACGGCGGCGGCCACCTGCTGATCGCGCTCGACCCCACCGGCAACACGTCGCTGGGGCCGCTCGAGGGCAAGCTCGCGATCAAGATGCTGCCCGGGCACCTGACCGACGAGGCGAACTTCCTGCCGATGCGGCGCACGGTCAGCGACCGCCGCATGGTGCTGACCAACCAGTTCTCGGCCCACGCCTCGATCACCGTGCTGTCGCGCGCGACCGACCGGCCGCTGATCCTCAACGACGCGGGCGCGCTCGACGACGCGCAGTACACCGGCAAGCCCGAGGCCGCGCCCAAGAAGACGGTCACGATCCGCTCGCCGGAGTCGAGCTTCCTCGACCTCAACGACAACTTCGCGTTCGACAGCGGCGGCGACAAGCCGGAGAAGAAGCAGCGCTGGAACATCGCCACGGCGGTCGAGGGCCCCAAGGTCGGGACCAAGGACGGCTACCGCGCGCTGGTGTTCGCCGATGTCGACCTGTTCGCCGACATCATGGTGCGCGACCAGCTCGGCCGTCCCGTGATGCTGATGTGGTCCGATGCGAGCGCGCCGCTGCTCGACAACTCGATCCAGTGGCTGGCCGGCGAGGAGGTATTCGCCGGCGAGGTGGTGTCCGAGGACGACAAGCCCATCCAGCACACCAAGAACCAGGACGTCGTGTGGTTCATGCTCACCATTCTCGGCGCTCCGATCATCCTGCTGACGCTCGGCCTGGTCGGGACGACCCGGCGGCGGCGCAGCCCCCAGAAGGCTGAGGTGACGCAATGAGAGGCGCACTGATCCACGGCGTCTTGCTCGCCGTGATGCTCGTGTACAGCTACCGGACGTGGACCCGCGACAAGACGATCAGGCCCGACCTGGGCTCGGTCGTGCTGTGGGACCGGCCCGAGGCCGACATCGCCGCGATCGAGCTCAAGACCGAGAGCCGGATCACGAAGCTCGAGCACCGCGGCCAGGGCAAGGACGCCTACTGGTGGGGCGTCGAGACGACGATCGAGAAGAAGCCCAAGAAGACGCCCGAGCCTGCCAAGCCCGCCGAGGGCAGCGGCAGCGGCAGCGCCGGCAGCGCGTCCGC
>VBLP01000275.1:0-2220 GCA_005887925.1 Deltaproteobacteria bacterium
TCCAGCACGTCGTGCCGCTGGTCGCCTGATCACACTACCATCAAGGGCTATGCCGGGTCGGTGCGACCTATGCCCTCCGCACACGGATCGATCTACGAGAATCGACGAGCCATCGCGATCTCGGGTCATTCACTGCAGTGAAGAGCTGCCGATCGAATCGATCTGGAATCATCAGCGGCCACGGAGGTATGGTATGCAGCAATCTGCTGCGTGCCTCCGATTGCGACGCTGCAGGTTACCGTCGGTACCTGACATCGTCTTACAGCTCGGAACGCTGAGGTGGCAGAACCCGGCGCATATCGCGTACGTGGCCCACTATGCGCGACGCTATGCGGCGGCACATGAGTCATCGTCGATCTGGAAGGGAACACCATGAGCCGGGTACGCTGGTTGCTAGGGGAAAATCGGATGCGCCTGTGGGCAGTCAGTCTCGGGGTCGTGGTTCAGCTGGGCACGTACGCGGACGCGTATGCGCTCGATAGCCATCGCGGCGTCGCGCAGTACGCACAGACGCATTTCACCGCGCGCGACGGCCTGCCGCACAGTTTCTCGGGCGCGATCGCGCAGACCACCGATGGTTATCTGTGGACCGCCACCCAGGAGGGCCTCGCCCGGTTCGATGGCGTCACGTTCACGACCTTCGACCACCGCAAGGCTCCCGGCGTGCCGACCAACACGTTCACGGCGCTCACGGTCGATGCGGCCGGGACGCTGTGGGCCGGGACCCGCGATCGCGGCGTGGTGAAGGTCGTCGACGGCGAGGTTAACACCGTCGCGTGGGAGCCGGGGCCGCAGGAGCAGCAGATCCGCGCGCTGGCGTTCGACGGCAACGGCGACCTGTGGATCGGGATGCGCGATCGCGGCGTGGTCAGGCTGCACGCCGGCGCGCTGGTCGGCACGCTGACCACGCGCGACGGGCTGCCCAGCGACGACGTCCGCGCGTTCCTGCTCGCCCGCGACGGCACGATGTGGATCGGCACGTTCAAGGGGCTCGTGCGCTGGAAGGCGGGCCGGATCAGCCTGGGCCCGGTCGCGCTCAACGGCAGCGCGATCCACGCGATCGCGCAGGACGCGCAGGGCGATCTGTGGTGCGCCACCGACGAGGGCCTCGCCCACGTCCGCGGCGACGCCGTCGAGCTCCTCGACGGCAGCCGGCTGCCGGCCAGCGACGTCCACAGCGTGCTGTTCGATCGCGACGGCAACCTGTGGATCGGCACCGGCGCGGGGGTCGCGCGGATGACGCCGGACGGAGAGATCCAGCGGCTGCCGCAGTTCGAGGTGATGATCCTCGCGCTGTTCGAGGACAGCGAGGGCAACCTGTGGATCGGCAGCCGCAAGGGGCTCGATCGGCTGATCGACGGCGACGCGATCCCGGTCGGCACGACCGAGGGCGCGACCGACGAGCTGGTCGAGGGCGTGCGCGAGGACGCGACCGGGGCGATGTGGATCACCACGTCGGTCGGGCTGTTCATGATCCCGCCCGGACAGACGATGGCGACCAAGATCGTCTCCGACCGCGGTGCGATGTTCGCGATCTACCCCGACTCGCACGGCGACGTGTGGTTCGGCAGCGGCAACGGCGACATCGGCCGCTGGCACGCCGGCCGGTTCACCTGGCTCGGCCATCAGCGCTGGGAGCGCATCCGCACGTTCTCCGAGACCGACGAGGGCCTGTGGATCGGCACCGACCATGGACTGTTCCGGATGCGTGATGACAAGCTGGACCAGGCCGAGGAGATCATCCGCCACGTCGTGGTCGACGCGATCGTGCCCGACGCCAGCGGCGCGCTGTGGCTGGCGACGGCAGGCGGCAGCTTGATGCGCTGGCGCGCCGGTCAGCAGGCGCCGATCCCCCCGGGCGGACCGCCCCGCAACGCAACGGCCAGCGCGATCACCGTCGATCTCGACGGCACGATGTGGGTGGGCACGACCGGCGCCGGGCTGTGGCGGCTGCGCGACGGCCACTGGTTCCAGTTCACCGCCAAGGACGGCATGTTCGACGACCTGATCTGGCGGATCCTCGACGACGGCCGCGGCAACCTGTGGATGTCGTCGAACCGCGGGGTCTGGCGGGTCAGCCGGCAGCAGCTCGAGGCCCGCTCCGCGGGGCTGCGCACCACGGTCGACTCCGTCGTGTACAGCGAGGCCGATGGCATGCGCGACCGCGAGTGCAACGGAGCGCTCGAGCCGGCGGGCTGGCGAGCGCGCGACGGCCGGCGG
>VBLP01000275.1:2346-3590 GCA_005887925.1 Deltaproteobacteria bacterium
CCGGCACTGCGCGGACCCGATCGCCTGCGGTTTCGCTACCGGCTGGACGGCTTCGACCGCGAGTGGAACGACGCCGGAGGTCAGCGGCTCGCGCAGTACACCAACCTCGCGCCAGGCGGGTACCGGTTCGTCGTCGAGGCCGGGATCGACGGCGCCTGGGGCAAGGCCGGCGGCCTCAGCATCACCCTGCGCCCGCAGTTCTGGCAGACCGGCTGGTTCGAGACGCTGACGATCCTGTCGGTCGCGCTGGCGATCGTGGCGGTGCCGCTGGTGCGCGTCCGCCAGCTCCGGGTCCGCGCCCGCGAGCTCGACAAGCGGGTCCAGGACGCGATCGGCGAGCTCAAGGTGCTGTCCGGCCTGTTACCGATCTGCGCATGGTGCAAGAAGATCCGCGACGACCGCGGCTACTGGAGCAAGATCGAGGCGTATCTCAGCGCACGCACCGATGCACAGTTCACCCATGGCATCTGCCCCGAGTGCACTGACAAGATGCTTGCAGATGAGAACTTGAGTCGCAGCGCCAGTCAGACGTCTCGGCGATGACACTTCAACGAATGCGCAATTCGCATTCACCACTACGTCCGTCCCCCGAATGTGACCGCGCCGACACGCCGGGATGCGGCCATGCGCGCGGCGTATTGCTCCGGTCTTGACGACCTCACGTTATCCGCTGCACCTCGGTGCAGCCTGCTGCAGAGAGCATTGTGCTCCACTCGCATGGCGACGCTGTCGACCGCGGCGCGCGCGTCGCAGCAACACCCCGGGTAGAAAAGATCAGCCTCAGAGAACACCGAGTGTCGCTATCCACAGGAAACCCCTGGAAAGGTATAATTCCAACCCGACGGGTGTCGTGCGATCACCACGGGACATACGGAGAGAGGGAATCCAACTGCCCGGCGAGACCGCGTGAACCTCCGCGGACGACGCGCTGCGGTCCATGCCGCGATCGGCGTGGTCGCGCTTGCACCGGCGTCCGGCGTCGCGGGCGGTCCGCAGACGGTGGGTGAGGTCACCGTGGTGCGCGATGTCGAGCAGCCGCGACCACAGCTGATCGCGGTGCGAGCGAGCACCGCACCGGAGATCGATGGCGACCTGCGCGACGCGGTGTGGGACCTCGCGACGCCGACCGACGGCTTCACGCAGAAGTTCCCCGACGAAGCGCGCCCGCCGAGCGAGCCGACCGAGCTGCGCGTGCTGTACGACGATCGAGCGCTGTACATCGCGTTCAACTGCGTGCAGCGCGG
>VBLP01000275.1:3722-38663 GCA_005887925.1 Deltaproteobacteria bacterium
GCTTCAACGATACCGACTACTCGGGCGACTGGGACGGCGTGTGGGAGGCGCAGGTGGCGCGCCACGATCGGGGGTGGTCGGCCGAGATGCGGATCCCGCTGCGGATCTTCCGGCACGCGATCAGCGCACAGCAGTGGCGATTTCAGGCCCGGCGCTACATCTCGCAGCGCCAGGAGACCGACGAGTGGGCGTTCATTCCGCGCTCGATGGCCGGCGAGGTCAGCCACTACGGCTGGCTCTCCGGCATGGTCGATCTCCAGCGCACCAACCCGCTCGAGCTGCTGCCCTACGCCGTGACCGGCGCCAACTGGACCGACACCAACCATCGCGACTACGCGCTGGGATACCGCGCCACCGTCGGGCTGGACCTGGCGTGGCGCATCGGCAAGGACCTGACGCTCGACGCCACGATCAACCCCGATTTCGCGCAGGTCGAGGCCGACCAGATCGTGCTCAACCTGACGACGTTCGAGACCTTCGTGCCCGAGAAGCGCCCGTTCTTCTTGAACAGCATGGCGATGTTCCAGATGCCGCGGATGGATCAGTTCCCGAGCACGCAGACGCTGTTCTACACCCGGCGCATCGGCGCGGCGCCCGATCTGCCCGAGCTGCCGTCCGCCGTGTCCGGAGACCGGACGGCCAAGGTCTCGCTCGAGCCATCGACGATCTACGGCGCCGCCAAGCTCAGCGGCCAGCTGGCCAGCGGAGTGACCGCGGGCTTCGTCTCCGCGCTGACCGGGAGCAATGACGCCACCGTCACCGCGGTGTCGTTGCCCCGGCCGCTGCAGGTGCGCGCCGAGCCGATGGCGCTCGCCAACGTGGCGCGGATCAAGCTCGACGCGGGCGGTGGCGCCGCGCTCGGCATGCTCGCGACCGCGCTGCGGCGATTCGAAGTCCCGTCGGACTACCCGACGATGACGACGCCCGAAGGCCGCCCGATCCAGCAATGCCCCGACGGCACGCCGACCGAGATCGGCGAGCGCTGCTTCCACGACGCCTACGTCGCCGGGATCGACGGGCTGTGGCGATCGCCATCGGGCACCTACGTGGCCAGCGCGCAGGCGATCATGACGTCGATCCAGAACGGCCCGCCGCGCATGATGCTCGACGGGACCACGATCAAGCCGGGCGATAGCGCATCGGCCGGCCGGTTGTACCTCGCCAAGGAGGGCGGTCAGTGGCTGGGCTCGCTGGAAGCCCAGCTGATCGGCCGGCGCGTCGACTACAACGACCTCGGCTATCTACAGCGCCAGAACCTGATGCGCGTCTTGCCGTATCTGGGATATCGCACGCTGGACCCGTTCTGGGAGATCGCCGAGACCGAGACTCATGTCTACCTGCAGCTGCGAGAGAACCTCGACCGTGTCACGCTGCTGCGCGGCTATTACGCCGGCGGCAAGATCCGGTTCAAGAACTTCTGGACCCTCGATGGCGACGTGTTCCGCCTGGACGTCCGCAACGAGGATCGCGAGGTCGGTGACGGGACGACCCTCGAGCGTCCGACCGGATACGGGATCGATCTCAACCTGACCACCGATCCGCGGAAGCAGCTGTCCGCCGCGCTCGCGACCGAGACGCTGATCTATTCGGCCGGCAAGACCAGCGGGAACAGCTTCATGCTCACCGGCGAGGTGACCTATCAGCCGCTCACGCGCCTCGAGCTGCAGCTGCTGCCGCAGGTGACGCTGTCGTCCGGAGTGCCCCGGTTCGTCTCGCTCGCCGACCGCAGTCCAGACGAGCCGCTCCTGTTCGGCAATCTGCATGCACGCGGTTGGGGCGGCACGCTGCGCACCAGCTACACGTTCACCAATCACTTGACCCTGCAGCTGTATGGACAGCTGCTATCGACCTCGGAGAACTATTCGCATTTCAAACAGTACAGCCCACCCGAGCCACACTCGGTCATCACGATTGCTGCTCTCGACATGCTAGAGGACTCGCCTCCCCCGATCCCCAATCCGAACAAGGTCCAGACCGATCTCAACCTCAGCGCCGTGCTGCGCTGGGAGTTCCGCCCCGGTTCCACGCTGTTCCTGGTCTACACGCGGTCCCAGGCCGGGAGGCCCACGCTGGACTTCGATCAACCCGCCGAGCTCGATCCGGGAGCCTTGCGCACCGCAGCGGCGCACGACGCGCTTCGCCTGAAGCTGTCGTACTACTGGAACTGACGGTCAGACCGCGAGCGACGCGAGCAGCTCGCGCGCGATCACGCCGGTCATCAGCTCCTGGACCCAGCCGACCTGCTCGACCTGCCAGTCCCCTCCGATCGTCACCCGCAGCTCGCCGCCCGGCATCCTGACCTCGACGTTGCGATCGGTCAGGCCGGCGCGCACGCACGCCGCGACCACGGCGCAGGCGCTCGATCCCGACGACAGCGTCCATCCCGCGCCGCGCTCCCAGATCATCGCCTCGACCGCCTCGCGATCGACGACCCGGACGAACTGCACGTTGGTGCGCTGCGGAAAGATCGGGTGATTCTCGATGTGGGGACCGAAGCTCCGCACGGTCTCCTCGTCGAGCGCGGCGCCGGGAGCATTGCCGATGATCACCGCGTGCGGATTGCCCATCGACACCGCCGTGATCGGAAACACCCGGCCGCCGCACTCCAGATCTTTCTGCAGCCACTCGCCGGGCGCCGACATCGGCAGATCCTCGCAGCGGAAGCTCGCGCGCCCCATCGTCACCGACAGCACCGAGCGATCGCGCTCCCGCACGATCAGCCGCGCGCTGACCGCGCCGCCGAGCGTGTGAATGCGGAGTGGCTGCGCCGGCGACGTGCCGAGGTGATCGAAGCAATGCTTGGCGAAGATCCGCACGCCGTTGCCGCTCTTCTCGGCCTCGCTGCCATCGGGATTGAGGATGCGGACCGCGGCGGCAAACCCGTCCGGCGGCGCCGTCGGGAGCAGGATGCCGTCGCTGCCCAGGCCGATGTGGCGATCGCACAGCCGGCGGATCCGCGCCGGCTCGGACAGCAGCTCCGTCATGTCCTCGCCGACGACGATGTAGTCGTTTCCGAGTGCCTGATACCGCCGGTACTCGTAGCGTACGTCCATGCGCTGCAGTGTACGGGCTGTTCGCGCGGCGCGTCCAGGTCGGGCCGCCGCCGTCTGGAGAACGCACCGCGATGTGTGCATGATGGCGGCGTGAGGGAGACAACGCTCGAGACCCCGATCGCGCGCCGCGCGTGGCCGGTCCTGCTCGCGCTCGCGCTCGCGCTCGGCGCGCCCGGCGCGGCGGCAGCAGATCCGGTCCCCGCATCGGCGTACCAGGCGCTGCGCTGGCGCAGCATCGGCCCGTTCCGCGGCGGACGCACCCGCGCCGCCGCCGGCGTCGCATCGCAGCCGGGCGTGTTCTACATCGGCCAGGTCAACGGCGGGGTGTGGAAGACCGACGACTTCGGCCGGACCTGGCGCCCGATCTTCGACGATCAGCCGACGCAATCGATCGGCGCGATCGCCGTGGCGCCCTCCGATCCGAACGTGGTCTACGTCGGCAGCGGCGAGGGCCTGCATCGCCCCGACCTGTCGGTCGGCAACGGCATCTACAAGTCGACCGATGCGGGCAAGACCTGGCGCCACCTCGGCCTCGCCGACGCCCAGCAGGTCCCGCAGCTCGCCGTCGATCCGCGCAACCCCGACCGCGTCTTCGCCGCGGTGCTCGGCCACCCCTACGGTCCCAGCGAGGAGCGCGGCGTGTACCGCTCGACCGACGGCGGCAAGACGTGGCAGCGCGTGCTGTCCCGCGGCGCCAGCACCGGCGCGTCGGACATCGAGATCGATCCCAGGCACCCCGAGGTGGTGTACGCGGCGCTGTGGGAATCGCGGCTCGGCCCCGCCGAGGACGGCAACGAGTTCCGCGGCCCCCACAGCGGGCTCTACAAGTCGACCGACGGTGGCACCACCTGGCGCCAGCTCAAGGCCGGCCTGCCCGACCACGCGCTGCAGTTCGACATCGCGATCGCGCCGAGCCAGCCCAACCGGCTCTACGCCGCGGTGGCGGCCACCGCGCCCGGTGAGCCGGGCGGCGGCCGCGGCGCCGCGATCTACCGCTCCGACGATGCCGGTGCGAGCTGGACCAAGATCACCAGCGCCGACGAGCGGCCGACCGGGCGGATCGGCGGCGGCGACCTCATGGTCCCGGTGGTCGATCCGAAGAACCCCGACACGGTCTATGTCGCGAGCACCGTCGCGATGAAGTCGAGCGACGGCGGCAAGACCTGGACCTGGCTGCGCGGTGCACCCGGTGGCGACGACTACCAGAACCTGTGGATCAATCCGAACGACCCCAGCATCTTCGTGCTGGCGAGCGATCAGGGCGCGGTGGTCACCGTCAACGGCGGCAAGACCTGGAGCAGCTGGTACAACCAGCCGACGGCGCAGCTCTACCACGTCTCCGCCACCGCCGACTTTCCGTATCGCGTGTGCAGCGGCCAGCAGGAGAGCGGCTCGGTCTGCGTGTCGAGCCGCGGCAACGACGGCGCGATCGGTGTCCGCGAGTGGCACCCGGTCGGCGTGAGCGAGTACGGCTACGTCGCGCCCGATCCGCGGAACCCCGATATCGTCTACGGCGCGGGGCGCAACCAGGTGACGCGGTTCCAGTGGTCGACCGGCCGGGCCCAGAACATCACGCCGATCCCGATCCGCGGCGCCTACCGCTTCGAGCGCACCCAGCCGATCCTGTTCTCGCCGCTGCGGCCCGGCGTGATGTACTACGCGGCCAACGTGCTGTTCGAGTCGAGCGACGGCGGGCAGACCTGGCGCACGATCAGTCCCGACCTGTCGCATCCCCATCCCGGCGTGCCGCCGAGCGTGGCCTGGCGCTGTCGTTCAGGTCGCCGGCCACGATCTGGGCCGGCACCGATGACGGCAAGCTGTGGACGACGCGCGACGGCGGCGCGCACTGGACCGACATCACGCCGGCGCAGGTCACGCCGTGGAGCAAGGTCACCCAGCTCGAGGCCGGCCACTTCGACGACACGACGGTGTACGCGTCGGTCAGCCGGTTCCGCATCGACGACCTCGCGCCCTACATCTACCGGACCCACGATTCCGGCAAGACCTGGACGCTGATCACCACCGGCCTGCCGCCCGGCCCGGTCGACGCCGTGCGCGAGGATCCGGTGCGCAAGGGCCTGCTCTACGCCGCGACCGAGAACGCGGTGTGGGTGTCGTTCGACGACGGCGACTCGTGGCAGTCGCTGCAGCGCAACCTGCCGCACACCGCCGCGCGCGACATCGTCGTGCACGACCGCGACCTGATCGTCGCGACCCACGGCCGCGGGTTCTGGATCATGGACGACATCACGCCGCTCCGGCAGGCCGCGGCGGCGATGGCGGACACGCTGTGGAAGCCGGGCCCGGCGATCCGCATCCCGCGCAGCCTCAACACCGACACGCCGATACCACCCGACGAGCCGATGGCCGAGAACCCGCCTACCGGCGCGGTGATCGACTACTACCTCGCCGAGGCGGTGAGCGGGCCGGTCACGCTCGAGATCAGCGACGCGCACGGCAAGCTGGTGCGGCGCTTCGCGAGCACCGACCCGCCGGACCCGTCCCCCGAGGAGCTCGCACGCCAGCTGATCCCGGCGTACTGGGTGCGGCCGCACCAGGCGCTCGGCACCGCCGCGGGCGGGCATCGCTGGGTCTGGGACCTGCGCGGCGAGCGTCCGCTCGCGCAGCAGTACGACTATCCGATCAGCGCCGTGCCGCACGACACGCCGCGCGGGCCGCAGGGCCCCACCGTCCCGCCGGGCAGCTACACCGTCAAGCTCACCGCCGGCGGCAAGACGTTGACCGCACCGCTCGAGGTCAAGCTCGACCCGCGGATCAAGCTCTCGCCGGCCGCGATCGCGCAGCAGTACCAGCGCGCCGTCCGGCTCGCCGAGCTCCTGACGCGCAGCACGCAGGCGGTGCGGCAGGCGAGGTCGGCGGCGGCGCAGCTCGGCAAGCTGAACGCGTCCGATCCGCTCAAGGCGCAGGTTACCGCCGCGGCGGGCAAGGTCGCGCTGCTGCTGAGCGGCCCGCGGGGCGCGACCCCCGCCGAGCGCGACCGGTTGTCGACGCTGATGGGGGTCAACGGCAAGCTCGCCACGCTGTATCGTATCGTCGACGTCGACGCGGTCCCCACCGCGGCCGTGATCGCCGAGCTGACGAAGGCCGAGCGCGAGCTCGCACAGCTGACGACCTCGTGGGACACGCTCAAGGCCGAGCTCGCCACGCTCAGCACCGCGCTGACCGGAGCGGGCCTCCCGGCGATCCAGCCCGAGGCCCCGCCGCCGGCGCGCGACGCCGAACCGCGCGAGGAATAGCCGAGCGGCCGGCCGGCGATCTCGCTAGAGTCCGGGGCTGTGAAGGCCCCATCCTCGATCGTCGCCCTCGCCATGATGCTGGCGTGCGGCGGCTCCCCGAAGCCGCCCCCGCCCCCGCCCCCGCCGCCGAGCCCGCCGGTGGTCACCGCGCCCCCGCCGCCACCGGCACCGTCGCCGCGCGACGCCGCGCTCGCCGAGGTCCAGCGGCTCACCGCGCTCGCCGACGAGGATCCGCTGCTCGCGCCGTGGCAGGGGCCGCACGGCGGCGTCCCGCCCTGGGACAAGCTCAAGGCCGACGCGTTCGCCAAGGCGTTCGAGGTCGGCCTCGCGCTGCAGCTCGCCGAGGTCGAGACGATCGCCGAGGACCCCGACCCCCCGACCTTTGACAACCTGATCGCGCCGCTCGAGCACAGCGGCCGCCACGCGGGGCGCGCCGAGACCCTGTTCGGCGTCATGGCCGGTAGCCTCAGCACGCCCGAGGTCCAGGCGGTCGACAAGCAGTGGTCGCCCAAGATCGCCGCCGCGCGCGACAAGATCACGTTCAACGACAAGCTGTTCGCCCGGCTGACCCAGGTGTACGCCGGGCGCGAGCGGCTCGATCCCGAGAAGCGCCGCCTGGTCGAGCTGCGCTACGAGCGCTTCGTCAAGGCCGGCGCCAAGCTGTCGGCGACCGAGAAGGCCAAGGTCGGCGCGATCAACGAGGAGCTCGCCGGCCTGTTCTCCGAGTTCAACAAGAAGCTGCTCACCGACGAGAACACCTGGATCGAGCTCGGCCCGGGCGACCTCGCCGGGCTATCGCCGCAGCTCAAGGCGACCTACGCCGCGGCCGCCGGCGAGCGCAAGCTCGAGGGCAAATCGCTGGTGGTCAACACGCGGTCGAGCGTCGATCCGTTCCTGCAGTGGTCGTCGCGGCGCGATCTGCGCGAGAAGGTGTGGAAGGCGTTCAAGCACCGCGGCGACAACGGCGGCGACAGCGACACCCACCAGACGATCGCGCGCATCGTCAAGCTCCGCGCCGATCGCGCCAAGCTGCTCGGCTACGAGACCCACGCGCACTGGCGGATGGCCGACACCATGGCGCGCGACCCCGGCAAGGCCAGGGAGCTGATGATGAAGGTGTGGCCGGCGGCGGTCGCGCGCGTGCGCGAGGAGGTCGCCGACATGGAGAAGATCGCGCGGCGCGACGGCCTCAAGGGCCCGTTCGAGCCGTGGGACTACCTCTACTACGCCGAGAAGGTGCGCAAGGCCAGGTACGACGTCGACGAGAACGAGCTCAAGCCGTACTTCGAGCTCAACCACATGATCGAGGCATCCCAGTGGATGGCCGAGAAGCTCTACCGCCTGACGTTCACCGAGATCACCGGCAGCGTGCCGGTGTTCCACCCCGACGTCCGGGTCTGGGAGGTCAAGGACAAGGACACCGGCAGCCACGTCGGGCTGTTCTACGGCGACTACTTCGCGCGCCGGGGCAAGCGCTCGGGCGCGTGGACCCAGGGCTACCGCGGCCACGAGAGCTTCACCAGCACCGTGCAGACGCCGCTGACCTCGAACAACAACAACTTCGTCAAGGGCGCAGCCGGCGAGCCGGTGCTGATCTCGCTCGACGACGCGCGCACCCTGTTCCACGAGTTCGGTCACTCGCTGCACGCGCTCCTGTCCGAGGTCCGCTACCCCGGGCTCGCCGGCACGCCGCGCGACTTCGTCGAGTACCCATCGCAGGTCCACGAGTACTGGGTGCTGAGCCGACCGATCCTCGACCAGTTCGCAAGGCACTACAAGACCGGCAAGCCGATGCCGCAGGCGCTGGTCGAGGCGACGCGTCGAGGGAGCAAGTTCAACCAGGGCTACGCCACCGTCGAGTACCTGGCGTCGGCGATCGTCGACATGGAGCTCCACACCCGACCCGACGGCGCGATCGATCCCGAGACCTTCGAGCGCGACACACTCGACAAGATCGGCGCGCCGCACGAGGTCGCGATGCGCCACCGCCTGCCGCAGTTCAATCACCTGTTCGCCAGCGATGCCTACTCCGCGGGCTACTACAGCTACCTGTGGTCCGAGGTGATGGACGCCGATACCCGCGACGCGTTCGCCGAGGCCGGCGACCCCTTCGATCCCGGCGTCGCCGGGCGGCTGCGCAAGTACATCCTCGCCCCCGGCAACTCGACCGATCGCGCGGAGGCCTACCGGCAGTTCCGCGGCCGCGATCCGGACGTCGCGGCGCTGCTCAAGAAGCGCGGGTTCCCGATCCCGAAGTAGCCGCGCTACTGCTTGCCGGCGATCTGCACCGAGCCGTACTGTGCGGTCGTTCCGAACGCCCAGATGTCGACGGCGTTGCCGTCGCGCGGCACGAAGTTCGAGGTGAACGACAGGCTCGGCAAGCCGGCGCCAACCAGCGCGCAGGTGTACGTCGAGCCGTGGCGCGACATGGTGAGCACGTACTGGCTGTTGACGGTCCAGCTGAACGGTGCCGACTTGGGCTGGTTGTTGGTGTTGTCGTCCTGCAGGTACAGGATGCTGTTCGAACCCGCGGGCTTCTGATCGAGCCCGCAGTCGATGGCCGCGCCCATGCCCGAGTTGGCGTTCTTGTCCCAGATCTCGAGGCCGACGGAGTGGTCGCCGCTGGCGGTGCCGCTCAGCGCCTGCACCGTGACGGTCATGGTGGCGCTGAAGTTGTCCAGGGTGGGGGGCATCGGGAACTGGGTGACCAGGAAGTCGCCGTCGTTCGTCCCGTTGCCGGACGTGGCGACCACGCTGCCGGTCGAACCGGTCCAGTTGGGGCTGCGCGACCACGCCGGCAGGCCCGCCGGGAAGCCGGTGTAGAGCCAGACCGTGTCGTGCGCCCCGGGGTTGGGATCGCAGGCGTCGCCGATGCCGTCGCCGTCGCTGTCGGTGTTCGCGGTGCCGTAGATCTGCGGGCACAGGTCGCACGCATCGCCGATCGCGTCGCCGTCCTCGTCGGCTTGATCGATATTCGGCTTGTCCCGGCAGTTGTCCTTGTTGTCGGGGACGCCGTCCTTGTCGGTGTCGACCGCCGGCTGGATCGTACCGTCGATGCCGGCGTCGGGCATGACGCCGCTACCGGCGCCGAGCGTGCAGACCTGGGCGATGCACATCTGGCCGTCCGGGCACTCGTTGCTGGTCGAGCATGGCGCGCCGGAGCGGATCGTCGGCTGATAGCACGCCGCGAGCAACAGCAGCACGATCAGAGAACCACGCACGCGGACATCATACGCGGCCGGCTCGACCGCGGAGCAGTTTTCGACGCTGAATGTGGCGTCTCACGCGGCGGCCATGCACATGTTGTGCAAATCAGTAGGTCAGATCGTGTCCGGACGGCGGAGCCGCGTTGCGCTGATCACAGCGGACAGTAGCGGACCAGCGCGGCGTCATCGCTGGTGATCGCGGTCTGTGCCAGCCACACCTCATCGAGCGCGCCGTCGTAGGCGCCGGCCGCGGCTCCACCGAGCCGCACGGTGTCGAGCGGCGGCGGCGCGACCAGGGTGACGGTGCTGACCTCGGTGCGAACCCCGTCGACCCACAGCCGCAGGGCCGGCGGCGCCAGCGACGCGAGCACGTGGTGCCACGCGCCGGCGGCCGCGTCGGCCGAGGTCACGCTGCGGGTCTGACCGCCGGCGCCCTCGGCGATCGAGATCGTGAAGCGCACCGCGCTCGGGCTCGCGGCGGCGACCCGCAGGGCGACCCTGCCATCGCCGCTGACGAAGACATCGCGCGCGCCCGCCGGCGCCGACGGCCGGGCCCACAGCTCGATCGTCAGCGTCGACATCGCCGGCAGCGCGACCGGCCATGCGACGTGGTCGCCGTTCGCGGCGGTGAATGCCAGCCCGCCGCCGAACCGCGCGGCCGCCAGCGGCGTGGGATCGCCGGGCTCGGGCATGGCGGTATCGCCGAGCGTGGCCGGAGCGCCGCCGGCCACGGCGTTGGTGAGCGTCTGGCCGGTGTCGTCGAGGTGGAGCAGGCCCGCGGCGCCGGTGGCGTCGGGTGCGCTGCACGCGACGGTCCACGCACGGCTCACCGTGGTCGCATTGCCCGCGGCGTCGGTGGCGCGGACCGCGAACTGGTGCGCACCGGCCGGGAGGTTGCTCGCGACCGGGCTGGTGCACGCTGCGAAGCCGCCGCCGTCGAGGCTGCACACCACGGTGCCGTCGCTGACGGTGAAGCTCCACACCACGCGCGGCCCCGACGTGCTGCCGGTGCCCGGGCCGGCGGTGATCGTGATATCGGGCGCGACGGTGTCGACCGTCCAGCTCCGCGTCGCCGGCGTGGGATCGGTGTGGCCGGCGGCATCGGTCGCGCGCACCGCGAACGAGTGCGCACCCTGGGCCAGCCCGGTCGCGGCGAACGGCGACATGCACGGCGCGAACGGCGCCCCGTCGAGGCTGCACGCGAACGTCGACCCGGCCTCGTTCGAGGTGAACGTAACGCTCGCGCTCGCGACCGGCATGACGCCGCTCGGTCCGTCCACGATCGTCGTGGTCGGCGGCGTGAGATCCACGGTCCAGCTGCGGTTGGCAGGCGTCGGATCGAAGTTGCCGACCGCGTCGCGGACCCGGACCGCGAACGTGTGCATGCTCTCGCCGAGGCCGCTGTAGCTCTTCGGCGATGTGCATGCGGCGAACGCCGCACCATCGAGCGCGCACTGGAACGTCGCGCCGCCGCCGGCATCGGGCGAGTAGAACGTGAAGGTCGCGCTCGTGCTCGCGGACGCGCCCGACGGTCCGTCGATGATCTGGGTGTCGGGCGTCCGGGTGTCGACCGACCACGCGTAGACCGCGGGCGACGGATCGACATTGCCGGCGCGATCGCGGGCGCGCACCGCGAACGAGTGCGGGCCGTCGCCGAGCGGGCCGAACGACGCGCCGCTGGTGCACGGCAGGTAGCCGGCGTTGTCGACCGAGCAGTCGAACGCCACGTCCATCTCGTTCGACCGGAACGAGAACTGCGCCATCACGCTGTTGTCGGCCGCGGGCGGGCCATTGGTCAGCGTGGTGTCGGGCGCGACCGTGTCGATCGTCCACACCCGCTCGGCCGGCGTGTCGTCGCCGTTGCCGGCGGCGTTGATCGCGCGCACCGAGAAGCTGTGCGTGCCGTCGGGCAGCGTCCGCACGTAGGGCGACCGGCAGGGCTGCGCGGCCTCGCGATCGATCCGGCACTCGAACGTCGCGCCGGGATCGTCGGACGAGAACCGGAACGTCACCTGGCCGCTGCGGCTGAACATGTCCGGCGCCTGATCGATCGTGGTGCTGGGCGCGCCGCCGTCGCTGCCGCTCCCGGCGTCGGCGCCGGCATCGGGGGCCACGGCTTGCTTGTCGGCCACCTTGCAGCCGGCGGACGCGAAGATCGCGAGAGCGAGGGCGGACGTGGAACGCATCAGAACCTCCCGGACAGCGCGACGCCGAGCTGGTGATCGCCGGCGGCCGGCACTACCACGACCTCGCCGGGCGCGCCGACGTACCACAGCACCGCGGCGGTCGCGAGCGCCGCGGCACCGGCGATGTAGAGCACGTTGGCGCGCGACGCCGAGGTCTGCGCCTGATCGTTGAGCCGCAGGCCCTCCGGATCGCTGCACGCAGATCCGGGACAGCGCTGGTTGGCGCGCTCGTCGAGGCTGCGCGCGTGCAGGCCGAAGTAGATGCCGGTGCCGACCGCGCCGGCGCCGGCGACCGCGAACACCGCCGACACCATGCGCGTGGAAGTCCAGGTCGGGCGCACGACCGGCGCCGCGATGATCCGGGTCGGAGCCGCCGGAGGCGCGGCGACGGCGACGCGCTCGAGCAGCGGCACGCTGACCACGTGGCGCCGCTCGCCGGCCGCGATCACGATCGACGTGCGCCACGCTGCGTAGCCCGGCGCCTCGGCGACGAGCGCATAGCTCCCCGGGTCGACCGGGAGCGCGGTGTTCCACGTCGCGCTGTCGACGACCTCGTCGTCGCGGCGCACGACCAGGCCGTCGACCATGTGTCCGACCTCGATCACCAGGTTCGACAGCCGCGGCTCGAGCGCGGCAGCCCGGTGACCGGCCTCGGCCTGGCGCCGCTCGTCGCCGCCGGCGCGCTTGGCCATCGCCTCGGCCTTGCGAAACGCGGCCCACGCGCTGGCGAGCTTGCCGAGCTTCTCGCGGCAATCGCCGAGGTTGAGCAGCGTGCCGACGCTGCTCTCGAGCCGCTCGCTCGCCGCGAGCCGGTCGCACCCCGCGGCGAGCTTGCCGGCCTTGATCAGGTTGCGGCCGTCGCGGAACAGGGCCTCGGCCTCGGCCGACTGCGCGTGGGCGGCGAAGGGCGTGGCTCCGAGGCCACCGGCGATCATCACGGCGAGGAGGCAGGCGCGATCAACGCGTGTCATAGAGGTCCTCGGTGGGGGGCGGCGGTTGCGGTGATGCCGGGCGCGACGATCCGGTCGACGCCGCTGCCGGAGACGAAGGCCGCACCGCGGGAGCCGCCGCGGGTGTCGGCGCGGCCGGCGCCGGGCCCGTCGATCCCGTCGCGGCAGGCGGCGATGGCGCGGCCGGTGCCGACGGCGCAGGCGAGGCCGCGACCGGCAGCTCGGTCGGCGAGGTGATCGGGCGAGCGAGCGCGGTCGGCGTCGATCGCGGCGGCGCGACGTCGGGCGCAGATCGCGAGGCCCGCGGGGTGCTCGGCTCTGCGCTGGCGCGCGACCGCGGCGGCGGCGCGGACTTGCTCGCGCGCGGTGCCTCGCGCGAGCTGCGCGGTGGCGCTGCGCGCGGGGGCTCGCGGGCCGTGTCGGCCGGCGCCTCCGGTGGGCTTGCCACCGCTTCGCGCGCAGGCTCGGCCGCGGGGCGCGCGATGCTCGCGAACGACGCCTCCGCCGGCACGACGGGCTCGACGACCGCGGGCTCGGCGACCGCGGGCTCGGCGACCGCGGGCTCGGCGACCGCGGGCTCGGCGACCGCGGGCTCGCCCTCGACCGGCAGCGCCGCCGGCTGCACCGCGTGCGCCGCGACGCCCTCGTCGCCGCCCAGGACCAGCGGCGTGACGATCAGGCCGAGCACCACGCCGACCACCAGCACGCAGGCGAGCACCGCGCGGATGCCGGCGCGCGACGGCGGCACCTCGAGCTCCTCGGAATCGTCGGGGCCACCGGCCGCGCCCGTCTCCGGCGTCAGCGGCAGCGTCGACAGGTTGTGCAGCCGGCCGCGCAGCGGGTGGGTCGCCAGCGCTCCGGGCGGCGATCCGCCGAGCCACGCCGCGAGGTTGGCGTCGTACATCGAGCGGAACCCGCGGCCGAGCGGCACCGTCGGGGGCGGCGGCGTCGAGGCCACGGTGGGGACGCCGTCGAACTGCACCGCCAGCTCTCCGAGCGCGGCCTGCAGCGCGGTCATCGATGCGAAGCGATCCTCGGGCGCCTTGGCCATGCACTGCAGCAGCAGCTCGTCGATCTCGACGGGGACCTCGGGGACGAAGTGGCTCGCCCGCGGCGGCTCCTGCTGGAGGTGGGCGACGATCAGGTCGCCCGAGGCATCGCCGACGAACGGCGGCCGCCCGGTGAGGAGATGGAACATCAGGCAGCCGAAGCCGTAGATGTCGGAGCGATGGTCGACCTCGCCCGAGCCGCGGCACTGCTCCGGCGACATGTAGACCGGCGTGCCGATCATCGCGCCGACCTCGGTCAGCATCGGATCGCTCGCGCCGAGCTTGCAGATGCCGAAGTCGATGATCTTGGTCCGCTCGCCGCCCTGGGCCTCGGCGTCGTGCACCAGGAAGATGTTCTCGGGCTTGAGATCGCGGTGGATGATGTCGCGGGCATGCGCCGCGGCGAGCGAGCCGGCGATCTGCCGCGTGAACCGCAGCGCGTCGCCGAGCGACAGCTTGCCCAGCCGCTCGAGCCGCGCCGACAGCGCCTCGCCCTCGAGCAGCTCCATCACGATGTAGGCGGTGCCGTCGACGTGGTAGCCGAAGTCGAAGATCTGGATCACACCGGGATCGGCGATCGACGACGTCGCGCGCGCCTCGTTGAAGAACCGCTCGACGATCTCGTGATTGACCGCCACCGTCGGTAGCAGCGTCTTGATCGCGGCGCGGCGGCCCAGCAGCGTGTGTTCCCCGAGGAACACCAGGCCCATGCCCCCCGCACCGATCTTTCGAATGATCCGGTACTGGCCGATATGGCTGGGAGTGCTCACCCCGACGTTGTAGCGGCTAAATCATATTTGCCAATAACTTCGTATAGTTGAGTCTTGGCAGCACGCCGGGCGAATCCGCACGTGTCCATCGTGCACGGGGCGCTCGTCGGAGTCTTTGCGATGCGCGGACTTGGACGCGCGCCGCCGCCACGATGGAAGGTGCCTAACAAAGATTCGTAGTGACGGCGATCGCGTCACGCGCGGCGCGGCGCGCGGGCGTGTTCGATCGCGCGTGCGATCTCGTCGATGTCGAACGGCTTGCTCAGGCAGCCGCAGGCACCGCGGCTCGACGCGATCCGCACCAGCTGCTCGGAGCCGTGCGCGGTGAGCAGGAGCACCAGCAGCGCCGGCGCGCGCGCGGCGATCTGCGAGACCAGCCGCCCCCGAGTCCGCGGCGACCACCCGGTAGCCTCGGTCGCGCAGCACCTCGATCAGGGCGAAGCGGACCCCGGGGTCGTCATCGACCACGAGGACCGTGGTCACGACGCCGCTCCGGCGGGCGCCCTGCGAGGTTCGACGGTCACATGCCTTGTCGCTGCGAGAGGCGTGCCCGGTCGGGGGTGGCACGCATCACGGCCGGCGCGGCGAGCGCGCAGCGGTTGCGAGGCGAGCGGCGCCGCGGTTGTAAGGAGAAGCGACCGACGGGCCGATCACCTGTCGGAATCGCACCGCCGGCGGCACCTGCGGGTAGCTCGCTGTCAGACATCCACCAACACTTTTGGCCGCGGCGGCATGATAGGAGCGGTGACCCCGGAAGCGGTGCTCCAGGAGCTCGAAGGGCTGCGTGCGCTGGCTCGCTCGCTGGTCCACGGCGACGCCGACGCCGACGATCTGCTGCAGGACACCGCGATCGCCGCGCTGGAGCATCCGCCCGTCCCCGACCACCGGCCGGTCGGTGCCTGGCTCCGGCATGCCGCGGCCACCGCGGCTGCGGACATCGCCGATCCGTCCGCAGGCATCGGCCGGGCCCGCGCGCTGGAGAAGCTCGCGGCGGCCCTGGTGGCGCTCGACGAGCCGTTCCGCACCACGGTGATCCGCCGGTACCTCGACGGGCGCTCGGCGGCCGAGCTGGCGCGCGAGCTCGGCGTGCCTGCTGGCACGGTGCGCTGGCGGCTCAAGACCGGCCTCGCGCGGCTGCGCGCCGCCCTCGACGACACCTCGCCGCGCTGGCAGCGCGCCTTGCTGCCGCTCCTGGGAGCCACCGTGAAGACCAAGACCTCGACGTCGATCGCGCTCGTGTTGCTCGTGCTGCTCGCCCTGGTGGGTGCGCTGTGGTTCGCGCTCGCGCGCCGCGCGCGGCCGGTGGCCGACACCCCGCGCGCGCAGCCCGCGCCGGTGACCGCGCCGGTCGCGCCCGCGCCCGCCGCCGGCGCCCCGTCGCCCTCGCGCGAGCCGCCGCCCGGGCAGGGCCGCCCCACCGTCGAGGCCAGCGACACCGCAGGCGGCGTGATCGCCGGCCGGGTGATCAACTGGTCGACCGGCGAGGGCGTCGCCGGCGCCGACCTGACGTTCACCAGCGGCGGCGGCGCGTCGACGGTGCGGACCCGCAGCGACGGCGGCTTCGAGCTCGCGCCGGCCGCGCCGGGGCGGTTCGTGCTGACCGCGATCGCCGCGCCCGGCTTCCTGCCCTACGCGCCCGAGCTCCTGCACTCGACGGTGCACGTCGCCCTCGCCGCCGGCCAGATCGTCCGCGGCATCACCGTGTTCCTGTTCCCGGCGCTCGACTACCGCGGCCGCGTCGTCGATGCGCGCGGCGCGCCGGTGGCCGGCGCACGCGTCCGCCTGCTCGGCACGCCGGCCGGAGAACAGGTGATCGACCGCCTCGAGACCGAGTGGACCACCGACCGCGACGGCCGGTTCACGTTCACCGCTGCCGAGGAGGCGGTGCTCGAAGCGACCCGCGGCGTCGCGCGCGGCTGGGCGCGGGTCGACAGCAGTGCCGCGATCACCCGGCGGCTCACGATCGCGCTCGGCGACGCTCCGCCGCGCGACGCCACGATCACCGGCCGCGCGGTCGACGACGGCGGCGCGCCGATCGCCGACGCGCTGGTCCGGGCGTCTCCCGCCGGCGTGGGGCTGGACACGCGCTCGACCGGGTTCGCGACCACCGGCCCCGAGGGCGAGTTCACCCTCCGCGGCCTCGATCGCGAGGTCTACGACCTGGCCGCCGAGGCCGAGGACCGGGCACCGGCCGCGCTCGCCGGTGTGCGCGGCGGCAGCCGCGATGTCACGCTGACGCTCGGCGCCGGGCTCCCGCTGGCCGGCCGCGTCGTCGACGGCTCCGGCGCACCCGTGCCGTCCTTCACGCTGCTCGTGTTCCGGCGCGATGGCGTGGCGCGCCACCTGATCGTCGCGCGCTCGCTGGTCGAGCCGCGCGGCCAGTTCTCCGTCCGGGTCGCCCGCGGCGACTACGAGCTGGTGGCCTCGGCGCAGGGCTGGGCGCCCAGCCCCGCCACCCACGCCGGCGCCGGCGCCACCGATGTCACGCTGACCGTGAGCTCCGGGGCGACGCTGCGCGGCGTGGTGCTCGACGCCGCGGGCCAGCAGCCGATCGCGCATGCCCGCATCATGCGCGAGGCCAACGGCGGCGGTGCCAGCCCGCAACCCTCCAACACCGGCGCGGTCACGCGCAGCGATGGCACGTTCGAGCTCACCGGCATCCCGCCCGGCCCGCTGTCGGTCGCGATCACGGCGAGCAACTATCACGCGAAGATCGAGGCCGTGGCAGGCGCGAGCGATGGCGCCGTGCTCGGCCCGCTCACCGTCGCGCTGGCCCGGCTCGCCGAGGGCGAGGAGCCCAGCACCGAGCTGGTCGGCATCGGCGTCGTGTTCTCCACCGACGGCGACGCGCTGCGGGTCGAGCGCGTGATCGGCGGCGGCGGTGGCGAGGCCGCCGGCATCGTGCCCGGCGACCGCATCATCGAGCTCGATGGCCTGCCCGTCGCCCCGCTCGGCATGGACGGGGCGATCGGAAAGATCCGCGGCACCGCCGGAACCACGATCGCGGTCACGCTGCGCCGCGGCGATCAGACCGTGCAGCTCATCGTCGAGCGCCGCGAGTTCCGCACCTGACCCCACGCAAGTCGGATAAGGGAGGAAGCGGATCATTTCGAGCCCTTCCGTCGCTTCCGCGCGTGTTGCTCATCTTGATCTCCACGGCCCTGGGGTAGCTCCGGTCGGGGCGTCGCGGCGGCAGAATCAGGGTCTTCAGTTCGGCACGGAGGTTCCGTAGGTGCTTGGGGATCGCGCCCGGCGTAGCGACGGCACACCAGAGCCACTCGTCGCAGATGAGCCGAAGCGCCGCGGCGAAGCTGATCCGCGTCGGCTCGACGCCGGCGTCGTCGGCAACGCGCTGCATTTCGAGGCGCACGAGATTGTAGGCGAGGAATATGCCCCGCAGTTCCTGGGTCACGGCGCTGGGGCGCTTGCTGCGGATCGTTTTTCGCGATCGAGCATCTCGGTCTTGATCTCATCGTACCCGAGCTCAAGTTACCCAGCGTTCGTGGTCCAGGGTCGCGATCTCGTCGGCGGGGAACGCTTGGGATCAAGCAGGGAGGTCAAGAGCGTTTGGGTGCGGAAGCCCTTACGCTGATAGGTGATGGCTCGCGCGACCCAGACCTTCGACAGGCCGGGTTCCTTCCTACGAGCCTCACTGGAAATGGTCATCTCGACGAGAGTTGCGAGCTAAGGGACCGCGAATCGATAACTCATCGTTCTCGCGGCCGATCCATCCCGGCTGGCTTCGTTGCGGCTGCGCTTCCGGTGCTCACGTACGTCGAGTACGCTCCGCTCCGGTTCTCGCCGCGCCTCGCCATCCGGGCGCCTCGACCGCGATCATCGATCGAGTTATCGATTCGCGGTCCCTAACCGATCGGTCAGCGTCAAGGACCCGGAATTGATCCCTCTTCGCGACCGCCCACGAAGTCTCGGCGATGGACGCAAGCCGCAGCAGGTCGGCTCTCCTGAGCGGCTGCGTCGACGCGCTGCGGGTGCCTGCGAACGGCAACAGCGCCAGAACGCGAGCGCGGTGCACGCGCGAGGTGGCCTGTGGACGCGGCCAGGCCGAGGACAACCACGCGGACGTGGCGCCGGAACGCGTACGCACGGGAGGTGGTTGCCCTCCGCCCTTGGACAACCGCGCACCAGAACGCCAGGCCAACCAGGTGCGCGCTGAGGATCCCAAACGTCCACGAGGATGCGCGCATCTCCTCTCCAGGAGATGCTGAGTTGTCGAGACCCGTGGTCGTGTGGCGCGGGTCTGAGCGACAGAGCGTGGCTCGACGGCTGCGCCCACGTGGGCGCGGTGCCACTGCCGACGTCCCAGCTGGGACCGTGGCGATGGGATCATGCGCCGACGCGACCGCCAGCCCTCGGTGATACCGCGGTTCGGCGGCTGCCTCGTGGGCGCGGTGCCACTGCCGACGTCCCAGCTGGGACCGTGGCGATGGATCATGTGCCGACGCGACCGCTGGGCCTCGGCGACACCGCGAAACATGTGCCGACGCGAGCGCCGGCCTCGGCGACCCCGCGGATCGACGGCTCCGCATACGTGGGCGGTGCTACTGCCGACGTCCCAGCTGGGACCGGCGGGGACCAACATCTCTTCTGGGGAGGAGATGCGCGCATCCTCGTGGCCGTTCGGGATCCTCTTCAAGAGAACCAAATCTCTCATCGTGGCGGTAGGGCCTGTGGGCGCGGTGGGCAAGCGCGCACCTGGTTGGCCTGGCGTTCTGGTGCGCGGTTGTCCAAGGGCGGAGGGCAACCACCTCCCGTGCGTACGCGTTCCGGCGCCACGTCCGCGTGGTTGTCCTCGGCCCGGCCGCGTCCACAGGCCACCTCGCGCGTGCACCGCGCTCGCGTTCTGGCGCCTGGTTGCCATCCGCAGCCACCCGCAGCGCGTCGACGCAGCCGCTCAGGAGAGCCGACCTGCTGTGGCTTGCGCCCATCGCCGAGACTTCGTGGCGGTCGAGAACCTGATCAATTCCGACCCCTTGACGCTAACCGATCGGCATTGCATCTAAGGCTGTCGAGGCCGCCCAGATGGAGGGCGTCGAGGCCACGACACGCGCGCTGCGCCTGGACCGATCGCCTTCTCCGCCCTCTTCTTCTGCCTGGTCTCGCTCCGCGTGCCGGGCACGAACCCGAAGCTCGGCTTCACGGTCTCTGCACCATCGCCGGGCACGTAAACCTGCACGTGATCGAAGCGATAGCGAGCCTTGGTCTCCGGCAATCCACCATCGGATCGTTGAACGTGTCGGCGTGCCCGCTCGCGACCCACACGCGCGGGTACCGGATGATGCAGGTGTCGAGACCGACGACCTCGACGGGCGTGCCACCCGGACCGGCGGCGCCGCCGCACGGTTCCATGACGACGTCGTGCCACCACAGATCGCGCAGGTTCTCTTCAGCTGCGCGCCGAGCGCGCCGGGTACACCGCCGGTGGCGCGCTACCTATCAACGCCGCGCCCGAGTGCGCGCGGCGTCGGTTGGCGCGCCCTCAGCGAAATCCACAGCGGGACGTGCGAAGATGACAGCGACGAAGATGGGAGGCCCGCCATCGCTGCTTCGAAGAACAAACCTCGGCGCACCAAGGTAGACGCCGCCCCGCGGCCCGTTCGCACCGCTCGTGCACGTCGCGCGGTGCTGATCGCGAGGTGGTCGCCACGACCCAGCGGGTCGAGCTCGCCCGTCGCATCTACGTGAGCATGCCCGGGGACCGCTGGCTCCCGGACAACCTCAACGAGCTCAAGTGGGGGATCGTCGACGAGATCGCCAAGCTCGACTACACGCCCGAGGTCTTCACCAACCCCAAGGGAATGCCGGGTCTGGCGTCGTCGATGGCGTGGAGCCCGAGTGCTGCTGACGAGGTTGCCAGGCGTTGTGTCGGAGCCGTGGTCCTGGGCATGCCGCGCTGGACGTTTCGCGATACGAACGGGCCGGTCGTGCTGCCCACGGAGTACAACCATTACGAGGGCGCGCTCGTTCGCACGCTGGGTCTTCCGACCCTGGTCCTCGTACAGAAGGACCTGCTTCGCAGAGTCGTCTTCGATGGCACCTTCGGTGGATACCTCGGCGAGTTCGATCCGGCTGCTGACGTCCGATGGCTGCACACCGAGGAATTCCGCGTCCCCTTCCAGTACTGGAGGCGGCAGCTCGACGACCGCCGCGACGTGTTCCTCGGGTACTGTAGCTCGTCGCAGGCAACGGCGGCGGCCATCAAGGAATACGCCCTGAGCCTCGGTGCCAAGGTGCTGGACTGGCAAACCGATTTCATTCCGGGTCGAACGATCCTCGACCAGATCGAGCAAGCCGCAGCTCGGTCAGTCGGCGGCATCTTCTTGTTCACCAATGATGACGACCTTGCGGATAATAGCTCCGGGCGCAAGGCAGTCCCCCGGGACAATGTGGTCTTCGAGGCGGGATACTTCATTGGCATCAAGGGCAAGAAGAACGTCCTGATCGTGCGCGAGCATGGCTCGAAGATGCCGGCCGATCTGGGAGGCGACATCTATGCATCTCTGGACAGCAAGAACAACATCGACCCGATCAGGAGGACGATTGCGGCATTCCTGAGCGCTTTCTGAACGACTTCATTCGCCGCTCACGCCAGCTGGTCGGCGCTCGAGGCTCCGTAGAACAAGCACCACAGAGATACCGATTCCAGTGCTGCGTTGACGCTCTTGATGTTCTCCACGCCCTGGAGCCTAGGTGGTCTCGAGCTCGCGGATCAGCGCCGCCATGGTCTCGCGGGCCCGGGGCAGCTCGTCGGGCCGCAGCGTGACGCCGCCGACCACGGCATGGCCGCCGCCGCCGAACCGCGCGCACAGGGCGCCGATGTCGTGCCGCCGCCGCCTGGTCGACCAGGGGTTGACGCCGACCGAGATCTTGATGCTCTGGGCGTGCCGCGTCCCGGCGACCGCGTACAGGCAGCTCGGAAACAGCAGGTAGCCGAGGAAGCCGGGGGTCCGCGCGCCGAGGTCGTCGAACCGATCGAACACGATGACGTCGCCGTGCCACGTCCCGAGCCGGGCGATCGCGTCGAGCTCGCGGACGCGCTCGGCCTCGACCGCGGCGAGCTCGCGCGCGATCTCGGGGCGGTTCGCGACGGCGCCGAGCGAGTCGCGCGACAGCCAGTCGACGTAGCGCGCGGTGTCGCCCGGCGTCCGGCCGTGGGCGAGCCAGGCCGCCATCCGCTGGGCCGGCGAGCTCAGCGCGACGGCCTCGTCGGCCGATGCGAACTGCGCGGCGTCGATCGCGTCGGCCCAGCGCGCCGCCTCGATCAGGTGCGGCGGCGGCTTCCAGTCCCAGCCGGTCTCGAGCGAGTGCGCGATCAGCCCGGCGCACGACGGTGCGGCGGGATCGAAGAACCAGGTCGGGCGATGCTCGCGCTCGAACACCGCGCGCAGCGCCGGCGGCTGGAACGCCGTCGCGTGGTGATCGAACCACCACCGCATCTTCGGATCGGCGCAGAACCGGAAATCGACGCAGGCATGGTCGTCGGCGTCGAGCGGTACCCCCTCGAAGGGATTGCCGTCCTTGTGGATCATCCCCACGGGGTGGACCTCGGCGCCGCGGTCGATGACGCCGCGGTAGAACGCGGCGAAGAGCGCCGCTGAGGTCGTGCCATCGAAGCACCCGTCGTGGAAGAAGATCTTGAGGACGCGTGCCACGCTGGCGGCCCAGCATACCGCGACCGGATGGCCAGCGGGATGTCGCCATAGGTGTTACCTTCCCGGCATGTCGCCAGCGACGTACGCGTGGGTGAAGTCCGGCCACCTCATCGGAGTCTTTCTGTGGCTCGGCGGTCTGTTCAGCGTGTACTGGCTGCTCCGCCTGCATGCCAGCGCTCCCAAGGACATGCGCGAGCGCTTCACATTGCTGGAACGGTCGCTGGCGCTGATGACGGACATCGCCGCCGCGCTCGCGATCGGTTGCGGCATCGCGATGATCTTCGGGCAAACCCCGAACTTCCTGGTCCAGCCGCACCATGGCTGGTTCCACATCAAGCTCGCCGTCGTGGTGGTCGGCGTTTTGTCGGTGCACGGCGTGGTCCGCGCCAAGGTCGGCAAGTTCGGCCGGGGCCAGATCTCGCCGGTGCCGGCGTGGGCGTGGACGCTGCTCCTCGCGTCGGTGATGGTCATCCTGATCCTCGTGTACCGGGTGCGGTTCGCGATGGAGTTCGCGCCGGCCGAGCAGCACTCGTCGGCCGCCGTGATCGCGGCGCCGCCGGCGGGCTGAGCGCGGCGACCCTGCGCGCCGGCCGGGCGTCCTGCGTACGCCGGTGGCGGCCGCGCGGTGCCGGTGTCGCGGCCGTGACCACCGCGGCCCATCGCCTTTGCCGCAGCCTTCCGGCGGCGGGCGATTTCGGTTCCCAGACCGGCGCGCTCGCGTGTCAGCTAGGACAACCGGAAGGAATTCATGCAGCGTTCCGTCGTCGTTGGCCTCGTCCTCGCCTGCGCGCTCGCCGCGGGGACCGCGCGCGCCGAGCCGCCCGACATCGGGCTCCACGCACTGGTGGTCGGCTCCAACGCCGGTGGCCCCGGACAGACGGCGCTGCACTACGCCGAGGACGATGCCCGGCGCGTCGCCGCCACGCTGCGCGAGCTCGGCGGCTACGCCTCCGATGCGGTCGACGTCGTCGTCCACCCGACGCCCGCCGCGCTGCGCGATCACCTGACCGCGCTCGGCGCCCGGGTCGCGGCGGATCGCGCCGCCGGCCGGCAGGCCCGCGTGCTGTTCTACTACTCGGGCCACGCGCGCTCGACCGCGATCGACCTGGGGCCCGACGAGCTGCCGCTCGGCGAGCTGCGCCAGCGCCTGTTCGACATCCCGGCGACCTTGACCGTGGTGGTGCTCGACGCCTGCCAGAGCGGCGCGTTCTCGCGGATCAAGGGCGCGCAGCCGGCCGCCGACTTCTCGTTCAACCTGCGGCAGCACCTCGACGCCAGCGGGATCGCGGTGCTGGCCTCGTCGAGCGGCAGCGAGCTGTCGCAGGAGAGCGAGCAGCTGCGCTCGTCGTACTTCACCCACCACCTGCTGGTCGGGCTGCGCGGCGCCGGCGACGCCGACCACGACGGCGAGGTCTCGATCGACGAGGCGTATCGCTACGCGTATCACCAGACGCTGCTCGCGACCGCCGAGACCGCCGTCGGCGGCCAGCACGTCAGCCTCGAGGTCGATCTCAAGGGCCACGGCGACGTGCCGCTGTCGTTTCCGCGCGCGGCGACCGCGGCGATCGAGCTGCCCGCGGCGGTCGAGGGCCAGGCCCTGGTCGAGGACGTGCGCGCCCACGCGGTGGTCGCCGAGACCTACAAGGCGCGCGGCGCACCGGTGCGGATCGCGGTGCCGCCGGGCGACTACCGGGTGCTGATCCGCCACGCCGGCATCCTCGCGCGCTGCGAGGTCCAGGCCGCGGCGGGCGCCGCGACCATCGAGCTCGAGCGCTGCAGCCGCGAGGCGATCGTCGCCGCTGCCGCCAAGGGCGGCGAGCTCGGCCGCCGGCTGCGCTTCGAGCTGACCGGCATCGCCGGCGGCGAGCGCAGGGACGGCTTCACCAGCACGCTCGACGCGTTCGGCTACAAGCAGCGCGGCGGCCTCAGCGCCGGCCTGGGGCTGAGCGCGACGCTGCGGGTCGAGCGCCGGCTCTGGCTCGGCGGGTTCGCCGCGCTGGTCGGCTCGCCCGAGTGGAGCCTGCCGACCGAGCGAGCGCCGCTGCGGTTCTCGTGGAGCACGACGACGCTGGGCGCGCTGGTCCGCGCGGTCCAGCCATTCGGCGAGCGCGGGCTCGCCGGGCACAGCGGGCTGTACGCCCAGCTCGGCGCCGGCCTCGGCATCGGCAGCACCACGCTGATCGACCAGGACGACGTGCGCACCAGCCAGCACTTCGCCGGCTGGGCGACGACGATGGGCGCTGGCCTGCAGGTCCACGACGATCACGCGATGGGGTTCTCGCTCGGCTACGAGTTCGACTACGCGCCGGTGATCGACAACCTCACCGGCGACACCCACGCCAGCGGAGGGCACCGGCTGACCGCCGGTGTGTCCTACGCGTACTGAGGAGCAGCATGATGTCCTGGCGCAGCTTGTTTTGCCTCGGCCCCTGCGTCGCCCTCGCGGTCAGCCAGCTCGGCGCGACCGACTGCGGCGGCGGCATCACCCGCGATCCCGGGTTCGATCTGTGGTGCGGCGACATCCTGTGCGCGTGGAAGCTCGAGCGCGGCGACGTGCGCCGCGTGCCGACCTGGCACCCGGCCGACGCGGGCGTCGAGCTGGTCGCCACCGACACCGCGATCGAGCAGTTCACCCCGGTCGACAGCCTCGACGGCACGTGCATCCGGTTCGACCTGATCGCCGACGTCGACGAGACCGCGCAGGCCGAGCTCGGCGTCGACATCTACGGCGACGGCTCGATCGAGCGCACGTTCGCGATCCCGACCGCGCACTGGAAGCCGGTGTCGTACGCGTTCGCGATCGTGCCGCCGTTCACCGGCGTCCGGTTCGAGATCGCCAAGCGCGGCCCTGGCCACGCGGTGGTCGCGCGGATGCACGCGTCGGTGGTCAGGGACGGCTGCGACGGCCTGCCCGCGCTCGAGGGCGGCCGCGCGCCGCTCGGCGCGCTGTGCAACACCAACACCGACTGCGCCAGCGCGATCTGCACCGGCTTCGACATCGCGCTGCCGCTGCGCTGCGCCGGCTGCAATCCGTTCCGGCCTGCATGCGGCACCGGCCAGGTCTGCGGCTACGCCGATCCCGGGCCGCCCGAGCGCGCCGTGCCGCTCGGCTGCGTCGGGGCGGGCTCTCGCGTCCTGGGCGAGCAGTGCCTGCGCGACGGCGAGTGCGCGACCGGGATCTGCGCCGGCAGCGTGTGCTCGACCTGCCGGTCCGACGCCGGCTGCGGCGGCGCCGCGTGCGTCCTCGCGTACGACGCCGGGCCGCACCTGTGCGCGGCCGGCCAGCGCCTCGGCCAGCACGGTGCGCCGTGCGCCGGCAACGACGACTGCGCGAGCAGCGCCTGCCTCGGCCCGGAGCGGCTCCAGTGCCCCGATGGCCGCGTGTGCGCGACCGACGCCAACTGCCCGGTCGATCCCAGCCTCAAGCCGGGCCCGTGCACCCCGGTGGGCGTACAGGGTGGAAGCTGCCTCTGATCCGCGGTCGGCCTACCGCGCCTTCGGCCCCGCGCTGGTGCGCAAGGCCGAGCGCATGCTGCACAGCCGCGAGGACGCCATCGACGTCGTGCATGCGCTGTTCGCCGATCTGATCCCGACCTGGACCTCCGACGTGGACCTGCCCTACCTCTACCGAGCCGTGACCAATCGCTGCCTCAACGTGGTGCGCGATCGCGGCACGCGTGCGCGGCTGCTCGCCCGCCAGCCGGCGGCCGCCGCGCCGGTCGGCCGGGTCCCGCTCGATGACGAGGTCGTCGGGCTGGCGCTGCTCGCCGCGCTCGCCGACCGGCTCGACGACGCGCACATGCAGGTCCTGGTGTGCCGGTTCCTCGACGACATGACCCAGGACGAGATCGCCGAGCACCTCGGGGTGTCGCGCAAGACGGTCGGCAAGCGGCTCGACCGGATCCGCGACGTGGTCACCGCGCTGCGCGGAGAGGATGCGTCGTGATGGCGTGCATCGGCGAGCCGATCTCGTGGCTGCGGCTCGAGCGCTTCGCCCTCGGCGCGGCCGACCCGGCGATCGCATCGCACGTCGCGGCCTGCCCGGCGTGCCGGCACTGCCTCGACCAGATCCGCGGCGACACCGTCGCGCTGCCGCCGCTGGTGGTCGCGAGCCCGCCACCGCGCCGCACCTGGCTGCGCTGGCTGGTCCCCGCGCTCGCCGCCGCGGCGGCCGCCGCCGCCTTGATCGCCGTGCTGCGGCCGCGCCCATCGAGCGATGGCGTTGTCCGCGTCGCGGTCAAGGGCGCCGGCGAGGTCAGCCTCGAGCTGGTGCGCGAGCGCGCCGGCGCGATCCGGTTCGACGCCACGAGCTACGCGCCCGGCGATCGCTGGAAGGTCATGGTCAGCTGTCCGCCGAGCGCGTCGGGCGCGCCGCTCTCGATCGCCGTCTCGGTCGACGACGGCATCTCGGTCGACCACCCGCTCGCGGCCGCCCGCATCGCCTGCGGCAACCGCGTCGTCGTGCCCGGCGCGTTCACGATCACCGGCAGCCGCGCCAACCGCGTGTGCGCCCGGATCGCAGCGGCGCCGGACGGCGATCTCGCCACCGCATGCCTGACGCTGGCCCCCGAGGCCCACGAGCCGCGTCGCGAGCCGCGACCCGAGCCGAGATAGACGTCGACGATCGCCGCGTCCGATCGCATGCGCGGCGGCGCACGACGGCGTAACCCACCGCACACGCGGGCCGCTGCACCGGATGCTACGGTACCGCCATGCGCACCGCAGCATCGCCACGCCTGCCACGAGCTCGCGCCGCCGGCCTCCTGCTGGGGGCGGCGCTCGCCGCACCGGCCTGCGGCAGCAGCTCGCCGCCGCGCCCGTCGTCGCCCTGCCCCGGCGACGTCGCCGATGTCTGGGTGGGCGATGGCCGGTACTGCGTGTACGTGTTCGCCTCGGCCGTGGGCCGGGCGCGCCAGATGGCGTTCGCGCCCAACGGCGACCTGTTCGTCAACAACGGCAGCGTGACCGTGCTGTTCGACGACGACGGCAA
Source organism: Deltaproteobacteria bacterium (assembly GCA_005887925.1). Taxonomy (GTDB): domain Bacteria; phylum Myxococcota_A; class Polyangia; order Haliangiales; family Haliangiaceae; genus JABFXX01. The sequence goes on from VBLP01000275.1 coordinate 30,854, forward strand.
CGGCGCGAGCTCCGATGCCGAGCGCGCGACGTTCGCGACCGCGCCCGATCTCAACCATGGCATCGCGTTCTCGCGCGACGCCGCCCATGTCTACGCGTCGAGCGCGACGACGGTCTACCGCTGGCGCTACACGACCGGTGCGCGCAGGGCCAGCGGCGCGGCCGAGGTCGTGGTGTCCGGAATCCCGCCGGGCGGCCACGTCACTCGCACGCTGGTGTTCGACTCGCGCGGCCGGCTGTACGTCAGCGTCGGCTCGGCGAGCAACGTCGACGAGGACCCCACCGCGATCCAGACCCGCTCGCAGATCCGCCGGTTCGACATCCCCGCCGCGCTGCCGTCCGGCGGCATCAGCTACGCGACCGGCACGGTGGTGGCCTCGGGCATGCGCAACGAGGTCGGCCTGTACATGGACGCCCGCGACCGGATCTGGAGCGTCGAGAACGGCCGCGACATGCTCACCAACAACGGCGACGTCCACAACGGCAACCCCGCCGAGGAGGTCAACCTCGTCGACGGCGTCGGCTCGACGTACTACGGCTACCCGTCGTGCTTCACCGAGTTCCAGATGCAGGGCGGCATGGGGCCCGGGACGCAGTGGGCGGACGCGACGCTCCAGGCGGCGAACCGCAAGACCGACGCGTGGTGCCGCGATGCCGCGCAGGTCCACTCGCCGGCGTTCGCGCTGCCCGCCCACTGGGCGCCGCTGGGCATCCTCGAGTACCAGGGCAGCGCGCTGCCGCTGGGCCACGATCTGATCGTGACCGCGCACGGCTCGTGGAACTCCGACACGCCGGTCGGCCGCGTCCTCGCCCGGCTGCACAGGAGCGGCGACGCGATCACCAGCTTCGAGCCGATCATCGGCGAGCGCGGCCCGGACAGCGCGCTCCGCCAGGGCCAGTGGAGCGCCCGCCCGGTCGACGTGCGCGAGGCCCCCGACGGCACGCTGTACTTCTCCGACGATGCCGGCAGCCGCGTATTCAAGGTCAGCTACGCGAACTAGCCCGCATAATTCACCGCGACGTCGTGCGAGACCAAGGAGAACCGGCCGTACGCCACGAGATGCCCGCGCTGCGACGGTCGCCCACAGGGTTCCCTCGGGCCAAGGACGCGCGGGGCCCCCTCCCCGCGCTCGATCGCCCTCGGTCTCAGCCGACGGCGTGGTGGATTATGCGGGCCAGCAACGCTCAGCGAAATGCAGCGCGCCAGCTCGCGGCGCCGGCGTCGGGGCCGACCGCGATCAGCGTGAACGGCCCCCTGCGCCATGCGATCGCACGCAGCGCGCCGTCGACGCGCTCGGAGCGCTCCGGCGCGATGCCGCGGGCATGCTGGACGAGGTAACTGATGTCGTCATCGCCGATGCGCAGCCGGATCAGCGCCGCCGCGCGGTTGAGGATCTCGAGCCGCCGCGCCCCGATCACCGCGACCGATACCGCGGTGCCCTCGCCGGGCAGCGGCGCGCCCTTGCCGACGGCGCCGATCATCCAGGCGCGCAGCGCGTCGGCGCTGGGCGCGGCGAGGTCCCAGGTCGGGTTGGCCTCGCCATGGCGCGAGATCGCCTCTGTCATCAGCAGGTTGTGGCGCGCCGGGAACATCGCGTAGATCGTGACCACCGTCCCGATCAGCACGGTGAGCGTGAACAGCAGCGAGACCGAGACCCGGCGATGCGGCGGCCGCGGCGGCGTCACCAGGGCGGCATCGCCCTCGACCGGACCGGTGGCTTCTGCTTCGATCAGCTTCATGGATGCTGCCCTGCCCCGGGTCCCGGACACCGCGGTGCGGCGCCGAACCGGCGCACGAACTCGTCCACGAGCCTCGCATACAGGGCGGCCGGGGCGGCACCGTCGCGCTCGATCAGGTGGCGGCACACGATGCCGGCGGCGCCGTGCGCGAGCGCCCACCGCAGCGCCGCGCCGCGGACGTCGCCCGCGTGCTCGTAGTGCACCATCGCGCTCTTGCCGCGCGGGTAGGCGAGCAGGCCGGACGCCAGCCGCAGCTGCAGCACCCCCTCGGCCGCCGGGGTGAGATCCCCGGCGTCGGCGAGCGGGTACCACGGACCGAACCGCATGGACCCAGTGTAGTGTGATCGCGTGGCGAGCGAGCGCGAACCGGACGAGCCGGAGCCGAGCAAGGCGCAGCTCGCCTTCGATCTCGCCTCCGATCTCGCCTCCGGTCTCCCCTCCGGTCCCCCCTCCGGTCTCGCCGCCCCCGAGCTGATCGATTTCGGGCGCGCCGCCGAGCCCGATCGCGTGGTGTGCGGCGACGCACTCGACGAGCTCGCGGCCACCGGCGACGGCGTGGTCGACGCGATCTACATCGATCCGCCGTTCGGCACCGGCACCGTCCAGCGCGGCCGCGGTCATGCCTACGCCGATCGCGCCGACGACCCCGACGCGTTCGTGGCGTGGCTGTCGCCGTACCTCGCGCACAGCCGCCGCGCGCTCCGGGCGACCGGCTCCTTGTTCGTGCACCTCGACTACCGCTCGGTCCACTATGTCAAGGTCGCGCTGGACCGACTATTCGGTCGAGACCACTTCGTCAACGAGATCGTGTGGTGCTACGCGGTCGGCGGCAAGAGCCGCCGCGGGTTCGGTCGCAAGCACGACACCATCCTGTGGTACGCTCGCAGCGCCGACTGGGCATTCTACGCCGATGCTGTACGGGTGCCTCGCAGAGGAGGCTCTCACATGCGGGTGGTGGGCGGCGTGCAGGAGAAGACGGATCGCCGGACCGGCCGGGTCTATCGCTATCCGATCGCAGCGGCCAAGGTCCCGGAGGACCGGTGGACCGAGGTCGAGACGCTCAATCATTCCGACCGAGAGCGCACCGGCTGGCCGTCGCAGAAGCCGGAGCGGCTGGTCGAGCGCCTGCTCCGGGCGGTCACGGCGGAGGGCGACCGGGTCGCGGACTGGTCCGCCGGGTCGGGTACCACGGCAGCCGTCGCACAGCGGCTGGGGCGAGGCTTCGTCGCGGTCGACCGCGAGCCGGCTGCGATCGACGTCGCGGTTGCCCGCCTCACCCGGCAGGGCCGCCGGCTGGCCGCCGAGGGAGCGCCTCCGCCGCCGATCCGCGTCGCCCGCGGCCACAAACATCGACGATGAGACCGCATTTGGGCCCGAGCGCTTGCCGCTCGGCACCCGGCAGGTGAGAATTTCCGCAGTTCAAGGCGACTGATGGCGGCTGCTCCCCAAGACGAAGCCTCGCGTGTGACACTCGAAGCCTGGCTCGTTACCGACGTCGGGGTCGTGCGGGAGCACAACGAGGACGCGGCCTACATGGAGCCGGCGAACGGCTTCTTCATCGTCGCCGACGGGATGAGCGGCCACGCCGCGGGCGAGGTCGCGTCGGCGATGGCGGTCGACACCGTGCGCAAGACGCTCGAGAACGCCCGCAAGGAAATCGACCTGTTCAAGCGGGGGCCGAGCGACGTCGGCCGCCGCAGCATCGTGCAGCTGCTGCAAAATGCGGTGCTCTCCGCCCACCAGGCGGTGTTCCAGCGCGGCCAACAGGAGGCCGACAAGGCGGGCATGGGCACCACGCTCGACGTCGTGCTGATCGCCGGCCCCGAGGCGTTCGTGGCCCACGTCGGCGACAGCCGGACCTACCTGGTCCGCGACGGCCGGTCGTCGCAGATCACGACCGATCACACGGTGGCCGAGGTCCTGGTGATCGAGGGCAAGCTGACGATCGAGGAGGCGCAGGTCTCGCCGCTGCGCACGATCCTGGTCAACGCGATCGGCGTGTCGGCCGACGTCGGCGTCGAGATGGCCCACGTCACGCTCAAGCGCGGCGACCGGCTGCTCTTGTGCTCGGATGGCCTGCACGACTACTTCCCGATCGAGGACGAGATCGCCCAGAAGCTGTCGACCGACGCGCCCGGCGACGCGCTCAAGGCCATGGTCGAGCTCGCCAAGACGCGCGGCGGCCACGACAACATCACCGGCGTCGCCGTACAGGTCACCGAGGTCGTCGAGGCGGTCCCCGGGCAACTCGACGGCGAGATGACCCAGCCGGTCGACGTGCCGGTGGCCAACAACCCGTTCGCCTCCGACGAGCCGACCGAGACCGCGGTGCTCGACGCCCAGGGCGAGCCGCGGGTGACCACGCCGGGAGCCGGCGGCGGCGAGGCCGGCGAGCGGACCGAGACCGCGTCCTCGCTGCGCGCGACCCAGCCGATGCGCAACCTCGACGATGACGAGCCGGCGGCCGGCGACGAGCCGCCCAGGCTTCCGGAGCCCCCTCCACCCGGTGCGACCTCCCTGTCCGAGACCACCCTCGACACCGAGCCGGTGGCTCCCGCCGGAGCCGCCGCGGCGCCCGAGCCTTCCGCCGCGGACACCGACGGCATGCGCGCCGGCGACGGCAGCACCGAGGGCGCCGCGTCCGGCGATGGCATCGCTCCGGCCACTGCGCCGAAGGCCGAGGCCGCCGCCGATGCCTCGGAAGGCAAGCCGGGAGCCAGGACCGAAGCCAGACCGGGAGCCAGGCCCGAGGGCAAGCCGGAGGGCAAGGCAGAGAGCAACAACGACGCCAAGCCGGCTGCGCGCGGCGACGGCGATGCCGTGCCCGGTGACCTGGCGACCGCCGACACCGGCCGGATCAGCGTATCGGGCAAGAAGCACGACGCCGGGTAAGCCGGCGGGGAGCCAGGGGGAGCCAGGGGGAGCCAGGTTCGCGGCGATGCGGTAGTAGTGCGGCGTGGTGTGGATCGTCCCGGACGAGCTCGAGGAAGCGGTGCACGCCGCCGCCCGCGCTGCGCTCGGCGATGCACCGCTCGCCACGGCGGCACTGACCCGGGCGATCGTCGACCGCTCGCGGCGCTACACCAGCGAGCGCGACCGCGCGGCGCCGGATGCCGCCGGCGACCTCGCCGCTCGCGCGATGTTCTTCACCGTGGCCGACGCGATGAAGATCGCGATCCCGCTCGGCGAGCTCGCGCACCGCGGCGCGCTGCCGGCCCGCCGCCCGCTGCGGATCCTCGATCTCGGTGCGGGCTGCGGCGCGATGAGCCTGGGCGCGATCGCCGCGCTGCCCGCGGGTGTCGCCGTCGAGATCCTCGCGATCGATCGCGATCGCGACGCGCTGTCGATCGCGCACGCCGCCGTGCGCGCGCTCGCCGCCCGGCGCGGAGTGACCGCGACACTGACGGCCCGCGACGCGGACATCGCGCGCGCCGCGCTGCCCGCCGCCGACCTCGCCGTGCTCGGCGGTGTGCTCAACGAGCTCGCCGGCGACGCCCGGCTCGGCGTGATCGAGCGCGCGCTCGCCGCGATCGGCGACGACGGCGCCGTGATCGCCATCGAGCCAGCGCTGCGCGACACCGCGCGCGCCCTGCACGAGGTCCGCGACGCCGTCCTGCGCAGCGGCCGCGGCCACGTGTTCGCGCCGTGCACGCGGGGCCTCGCGCCCTGCCCGGCGCTCGCCGATCCCTCCGACTGGTGCCACGAGGACCGCGCGCTCCAGCTGCCGCGGCGCACCGCCGAGCTCGCCCGGCTCACCCACTTGCGCGACGGCGGCATGAAGTTCGCGTACCTCGTCTTGCGCCGGCAGCCACTCGCGCTCGTCGACGCGGCGGCCGCCTGGCGCGTGGTCAGCGCGCCGATGCCCGCCAAGGGCAAGCTCGAGGTCCTCGGCTGCAGCGCCGCGGGCCGGATGCCGCTGCGCCGGCTGCGCCGCCATCGCGCGCCCGGCAACCGCGACCTCGATGCGGCCGAGCGCGGCGATGTCCTGGTGATCGACGCGGCTCCCGGCGGCGATCGCGTCGAGCTCACCGCCGAGACCCGGATCGAGCGGCTCACTCCGGCGGCGCCGCGCGGCGCGCCCCGCCGCTGAGCGCACCACGGGCGGCCGCGGTTCGGCTGACCGCGCTCGGCGATCCACGTACGAGATTCTGCTGCAGCCGCACCCGCCGGTCGTGTCGCGCGCACGTCACCGCACATCCCCGGGCGACCACCGACGACGCAAATCGATGCATTCGGCGTTCGGGCCGCCAACCCGGCCGATGCAATCAGCATGAACGACTTCCACATCGCGCTCCTGTGGCTGCGATCGCTCGAGATCGTGATCGGCCATTCGCCGATGCTGATGCTGTCCGAGCTCGACATGCACGACCTGTTCGTGCGTTATCGATCGCCCTACAAGGCGTGATCGTCATCAGCTCGTCGGCCCGAGCACCTCTGTGAGGATCGAACAGTGCATGGCTCGATCGAGCCAGCGCTCGAGCTCTGCGGGGTCGCGCTCCTCGAGGATGCGCGACCGGTCCGCGCCGTCCGGCGAGATGCCGCGCGCGGCGAGCACGCCGAGAAGTCCCTTGATCAGCCCTTCGCGCTTGCCTTCCTCCAGCCCCTCGCGCTTGCCTTCCTCCAGCCCCTCGCGCTTGCCTTCCTCCAGCCCTTCGCGCCTGGCTTCCTCGCGGTGACGGGCGACATGCTCGTCGAGCACTTCGTTCCCCTGGATGATCAGCGAGCGCTGCACCGCATTGTTCATTCTCGCGGCATGAATCAGGTCCTCGATCGGAAGCGGGGCGGCCAGCGTGGGATCCTCGATGTACGAGTGAGGCTCGAGCTCGCGCCAGCTCGCGGATGCCGCCAACCACTCGAGCATGCGGCCACGCTCGATATCGAGCGCAAACACCCGGCGGACGCCGCGCGCGATCAGCTTCGTCGCCTTGTCCCCGGCGCCGCTCAGCGAGCCGGTGCTGACGATCTCGAACGCGAGCTGCTCGAGCTGCCTCCCGCCGGTGATCGGATCGCGCGCACGGGGATAGACGCTGACATCGGGCGCGAAGTTGTTGGCCCTGGAGGCCCGGGTCAACATGTCGCTGGCGACGTTGAACTCCTGGCCAACGTGGAGCTCGACCAGCGCGGAGGCCTTCGAGTGCCGGTCGGCATGCGGCTCCTCGGCGGGCGGCACGTGGACTAGCTCCCCGTCGAGCATCTCGAGGCGAGTCTCGGATGGAACGACGTGTGCGTCCACGGGCGGCAGCTCGGGTTCGACGTGGATCGGCTTCGACAGCGCCATGGTTCAGCATACCTCCGCGGAGTCAGAGAAGGAGCAAGGCAACGAGTCTGGGTTCGAGGACGGAGCGACAGCACGCGCGGGACGACAGCAAGCTCTGCGCCGCGCCAACAGGGCGAGATCACATGACAGGCTGTCCGGAGTGGCCGGTATCCGGCCGGGGTTGTCCGGGTTCCGGACAGATCCCGGACAAGCATCGAGTGCGAGAGTGGCTCGAAGCTGTGGTCACGGCCCGAGCGTGACGGTCAACTCGGTCAGCTCGCCGGCAGCGATCCTGGCCGTGCCGCGGCCCGTGCGGGCGGGCTGACCGGCGCGCGGCGGCAGCCAGGCGGTGACAGCGTGCGAGCCGGCGGCGAGACCTCGGATGACGGCGTGGCCGGACGCATCGGTGACGTGACCGCCCGGCAGCGCGGCGATGACGGCGACCTCGGGGTCGGCCGCGTCGGTCTGGAGCGCGTAGATCGCGCCGGCGTCGAGCGCCGCGGTGACGGTGTGTCCGGCGATCGGCAGCTGCACGGGGAGCGGGTCGCCGGCCGCGAGATGGTCGAGCGCGCCGCGCTTGCGGAGCACGAGGCGCGCCGGCCGATCGACGGCGCTGGTGATCGCGAGCGAGGTCCCGACGATCAGGCGCGGCGCGAGCGCGCAGTCCGCCAGCGTGACGCGCGCGACGGCCGGGACGGCGGGCGGGCCGTCGACGACGACGAGGGCGTCGGGGATGCCCCAGGTCGTGGTCGGCGACACCGCCGGGGCGCGCGGCGTGTGACACGGGGTGCGGCCCGGCGAGGTGCGCGCCGCG
>VBLP01000274.1:0-8058 GCA_005887925.1 Deltaproteobacteria bacterium
TCCGGCGTCCGTCGACCGCGAGCACCTGGACGACGCAGCGAGGTATCTCGCTGCCCACGCAATGCAACCGGCTGCGTTCGATGCGATCCCGCTGGAGCGCCGCGACGGTGCGACCGCGAAGGTCGGCGCCTGGACGATCCGTCGGTCGATGGTCAGCACCGAGGAGCTCCCGCACGAGCACCTCGAGGTGATGTGCGGCACGTCGACGCGCCCGGCGAGGACGGACGTGCTCGACTTCGTCTTCGAAGCCGAGGACGGGCCGGTCGACCTCACCGTCTCTGCGCTCACCCGCGACGACGTGCTGGTCATCGCGACAGAGCACGCAGCGCACGCCACGCACGTGAATCCGGTCCGGTTCGACGCCGCCAAGATCTGCAAGTGAGGCATCCGATCGCGGTCTGACACTGTCGTCGCCGGCATGCCGGTCGAAAGTGATACGGTGCCCTCGTGCGAAGAAAGGTACCGATCGACCTGGAGTTCGTGCAGATGGCGTTCGAGGATCGCGACGGCGACGGCCAGTTGTTTCTCGACCTGGAGACCGGCGAAGCTGTACGCGTGAACGAGCACGATGACGACGAGCTAGGCGAACAGATCGAAGCCGGGTTCGCGGTGACCGATGACCGGTGCCGTGGGTTGCTCGACGTCGCGATCCGCGGCGAGGGGGCGTTCCGCCGGTTCAAGGATGTACTCCAGGCGCACCCGGCGGAGCGCGAACGTTGGTTCGCATTTCAAAAGGAGCGCGTCCACGACCGGATCGGCGATGGCTCGAAGACGAGGACATCGAGCCAGTCGCACGACAGCCGTCCTCGGGTTGAATTCACGAAGTGGTGCGGAGGTCGTGGCGACCGCGACTGCTCCGCGTATGCGGTCCCCGCTTCCAGACGCCGGAAGCTACCGTGACGGCATCACGCTGGTTTGCGCGGTAGGATGCGCGCTTGCTGAGTGCGAGGAGAGGCAGCGATGCAGACACGACCACTGGGACGAACTGGTTTTGAGGTCAGCATGGTCAGTTTCGGGGCATGGGCGATCGGCGGTACGTGGGGCACCGTCTCCGACGACGAGTCGATGGCGGCGCTCCGGCGCGCGGTCGAGCTGGGCGTCAACTTCTTCGACACCGCCGATGTGTACGGCGACGGGCGGAGCGAAAGGCTGCTCCCCCGGTTGCGGCGCGACGTACGTGCCCCATTTTACGTTGCCACCAAGGCCGGCCGGAGAGCGAACCCGCACGACGCAGGCGCATACACGCTGGCCAGCCTCACCGGCTATGTCGAGCGCAGTCTGCGCAACCTCGAGGTCGACGCGCTCGACCTGTTGCAGCTGCACTGCCCGCCCACCGACGTGTACTACATGCCGGAAGTGTTCGACGGTCTCGACCAGCTTGTACGCGCTGGCAAGCTGCGCTTCTACGGCGTCAGCGTCGAGCGAGTCGAGGAGGCGCTGAAGGCCATCGAGTATCCGAACGTACAGAGCGTCCAGATCATCTTCAACTTGTTCCGCCAGCGCCCGGCCGATCTGTTCCTGTCGCAAGCCCGGGAGCGCAACGTCGGTGTCCTGGCTCGACTGCCGCTCTCGTCCGGCATGCTGAGCGGCAAGATGGACGCGACCACGGCGTTCGCCGACGACGATCACCGCGCGTTCAATCGCGATGGTGCGGCGTTCGATCGCGGCGAGACGTTCTCCGGAATCGACTATCAGGTCGGTCTCGCGCTCGTCGAGGAGCTGCGCCCGCTGGTGCCGCGTGGCTTCAGCATGGCTCAACTCGCGCTGGCCTGGATTCTCGAACACGGCGGGGTCACCTGCGTCATCCCGGGTGCCAAGCGGCCGGCACAGGTCGAGGACAACGTGCGCGCGGCCGACGTTCCCACCCTGGCGGCGAGCGCGCGGGCGCGCATCGACAGCCTTTACCAGACGCGCATCCGTCCGCTCGTGCATCATCGCTGGTGAGCGACGCGCAGGTCGTCGAGGGCTTCGGCCCGCGAGTCAGATCCGAACAGCAAGAATACGACCTTCTATCGATCGAATCTCACAGCTGCCGTGTTGGCCGCCGCCGCGGTTCACTCGAGCTGAAAGTCGCTCCGGTGCCCGGAGGCATTCACTCCGTATCAGGCATCGTCGTCCGGGTCGCCGTCGCTGCCGGCTTCGGCGCGCTGTGCGTTCAGCCCGACCGACCGACTCGTCACCGCCCCGAACCCCGACGGTTCCGCGATCACGCTTTCACCGCCGCCCGACAGGGCATGCGCCGACGTCACAGGCGCGACACGTCTCGCGGTCTGCGTGCATTCGACCGGCCACGGCTCGGGTTTGTCCGCGCTTGGGTTGGTCGACGTGAGCGTGTCGGCAGGCGCGCGGGTGAGACGATCAAGCAGTGGCTGACCGAGGTCGCGCTGACCGGCAGTGCTCGGCGCCGTTCGACGACGCGATCCACTGAGAAGCCGGATCTCCAACATCTGCGAGCGACGCACGAGCAAGATCGGCCGGTACATGTTCGTCCGCGAGATCGTTGAGGGCGAATCCGGCGAGCACCGGCAAGCCGGCTCCCGGTCAGATCACCGCTCGAGGATCGCGACGATCTCGCTGCGATGACTCGGCAGCTGCGTGTAGCGAACCCGCGTCGCGCCGAGCTTGCCGATCCGCAGCGCGAGCCGCGGCAGTGCCTCGAACACGCCATCGTCGTTGAGCTTGAGCGTGATGAAGGCACCGCGCAGCCCGCCGTGCGCGAGTGCGACGAACCGCTCGACATACTTGAGCGCGACCATCGGCGCGAGGTTGACGTCGCTCACGAGCCACTCGAACGTCCGCGGCAGATCCTTGCGCGCGACCTTCGCCGCGGGCACCGCGTGATGCGTGAACCGGTTGCCGCCCGCCCCGACATAGCCGAGCACGCGCGGGTCCATCGCCCCCGGATCGACCCCGTGCACGTCGAGCCCGCGCTCGAGCAGCGCGAAGCTCGCCCCGCCCGGCGCCGATCCGAGCTCGATCGCTCGCTCGCCGGCGCGCGGCACCAGCCCCGACCACCGGATCGCCTCCTCGATCTTCGCCCACGCGCGCGACGGTGCCCCGGGTGGAATCGCGACATGTGGCACGCCACCGGGAAATGGCCCGTGCGACGCGTCGTGCCGGTGCCAGCCGACGAAGATCCCGTCGTCCTCGTGCTCCGCCGGCGCGACGATCACGTCGAGCACGTGCTCGCCCGCGCGTGCTTCGACACCCTCGCCGAACCGGCCGGGCGCCGCCGCCCGCAGCGCCGTATCGAGCGCCGCTGCGCGGGTTCCCGCGATCGCCTGATCGCGCTCGTCCGCCGGCCGATCCGGATCACGCTCGAAGACGTGCAGCACCGCGCCTGCCGGGACCGCCGCGGCGAGCGCGAGCACGTCGTCGACCGACGCCGCCCGGCCGAGCGAATGGCCATGCGCGCGTGCAAACGAGCTAGCACCGTCAACCCCGGTGCGCGCAGCCTTGAACGTCGTCAACCCAGGCCGCGAGAATGCGAACCGCAGATCCGGCCGCTTGTCTGCGAGCTCGCGCTTGAGCCAGCTCGCCGACGCCGGCTGGTGCGTGAACCAGACAAACGCGTCCACGAACGACATGCTACTCGTGTCGTCCGCCAGTTCCTACCTGAACGAACGGATTGCGGTTTCGTCGCAGCCATCGACGAAGCCATCGTCGAGCACACGCTCGACGGCCCTGCCGCGCCGTGGAGTCGTCCATGTCACAGCTCGGGGACCGATCGCAGCATCGCGAGCGCGAGCTCGCTCGTGCGCCGGTGACACAGCGGGCGCCATCGCGCGGCCGATCGCTTGCCGGACGTCAACGTTTGGCGATTTCTGGTGGCACGGTCGGCGCAACGATTCCCCTGCAACCCTGAGGAAACCCAATGACTAGATCAAGTTCTGGTGTCTTGGGCGCGCTTGTCGCGGCCCTCCTATTGGCCTGCGGTACTGCGCCGAGACCGGAAGCTCGGATGGCTTCCTCCGAAGGTGCGATCCGTGGTGCACAGGAGGCTGGTGCGCAGAACGTCCCCGCGGCGACGTTGTACTTACAGCTCGCCGAGGAGGAGCGGGAGATGGCACTCGCGCTCGTCAAGGACGACAAAAACCATCGCGCAGAGTACATGCTTGCGCGGAGCGAAGCCGATGCCGAGCTCGCCGTCGCGCTCGCGCGTGCCGCGAGAGCGCAAGCCGAGGCAACAAAGGCGACCGAACAGGTTCAAGATCTCAAGTCCAGAGGTGGCAAATGAGCGTCGCGAAATTTTGGATCGCCCTCCCGCTTTCTGCGTTGCTGGCGTGCGGCGCACATCTGGCACCGAAGGAGCTCGTCGACGCTCGCGCCGCGTACGACCACGCGGCGGCGAGCAACGCGCCCAGGCTGGTACCCGCCGAGCTTCACGTCGCGCGCGAATCGCTCGATCTCGCCGAGCGCAAGTTCGCAGATGATCCCGACTCGCAGGACACGGTCGACAGCGCGTATATAGCGATGCGCAAGGCGCAGCGCGCCGAAGCCCTGGGTAACGCGGCCGCCGCGAGCGCCTCGAAGACCTTCGCCGAGCACGAGCAGACCAAGACCCAGCAGGCGATCATCGAGAATCAGCAGGGCAAGCTCCAGAAGACGGAGAGCCAGCTCGCGCAGGAGCGTGACACCCTTGCAAAGGAACGTGACTCCCTCGCGAAGCAGAAACAGATGACCGAGGAAGAGCGCCAAAAACGCATCGAGGCCGAGAAGAAAGCGCAGGATGCGATGGATGCCCTGTCGAAGAGCCTCGCGGTCAAGGCCGACACGCGCGGCACGGTGATCACGCTCTCCGGTGGCGTGCTGTTCGCGACCGGTCAGGCGACGATCCTGCCGGGCGCACAAGCGCAGCTGAACCAGGTTGCCGATGCGCTGAAGACCCAGGCCGAGCACCACTTCACGATCGAGGGTCATACCGACAACCAGGGTACAGACGCGATCAACAACGATCTGTCCAACCGCCGCGCGAACGCAGTGCGTGACTATCTCGTGGTTCGCGGCGTGGCCGCTGCGGCGATCACGGCGCAGGGCGTCGGCTCCACCCAACCGGTGGCCGACAACAAGACAACGGAGGGTCGCGCGATGAATCGCCGGGTCGAGATCATCGTCGACCGTGCGGTCACTGCCAGGAACTGAAGCACCACCGATCGCCGATCGTGTCTCCCGCGGTTGATACTTTTGCTCATCAGGAACGTGCTTCACACCTCGTGCGCGGACGAGAGTGCCGATCATAGCGACCGCCGCGAGCACCATCACTGAGAGGCCGAACACGCGGCTCGTGGCAAGCACGCCGCCACCGTGGACAACGCCGCCGGATCCGAAGCGGCAGTAGCCGCGGTCAGTAGCCCGCGCGCTTGTCGACCACGTTGAGCAGCGGCTCCCCGGCGTCGAAGCGCCGGAGGTTCTCCGCGAACAGCGCGAAGCGGCGATCGTCGGTCAGCTCGGCGTCGGAGGCGACGTGCGGCGTGATCACGACGTTCGCGAGCTTCCACAGCGGATGGCCCGGCGGCAGCGGCTCGGGGTCGGTCACGTCCAGGCACGCGCCGGCGAGCTTGCCCGAGGTCAACGCCGCCACCAGCGCGTCGGTATCGACGACCTTGCCGCGCGCGATGTTGACGAGGTAACTGCCGGGCTTCATCGCGGCGAACGCCGCGCGGTCGAACAGGTGGGTGGTCTCCGCGGTTAGCGGCACGGCGATCGCCACCACGTCGGCCGAGGGAAGCATCGCCGTCAGCTCCTGCGGTTTGCCAACGCGCTCGACGAAGTCGGGCGCGGGATCGTCGCCGCGGCGGGTCGCGATGACGCGCATCTCGAACCCGTGGCCGCGCCGCGCGATCTCACTACCGACGCCGCCGAGCCCGACGACCAGCAGCGTGCGGCCCTTGAGCGCGATCGGCTTGAGCACGCCCGAACCATCGGGGTTCCACTTGCCCTGGGCGCGGCCGGCGAGGTGCGCCGGGAGATCGCGCGTGAGCGCCAGCAGCATCGCGAACACGTGGTCGGCGATCGCGGGGCCGTGGACGCCGCGCATGTTGGTGAGGACGATGCGATCCGAGTCGGCGAGCTCCTTGATCGCCAGGTAGTGCTCGACCCCGGCGCTCTGCGACTCTTGCGCCTCGTCCGCGCGCGCGATCGCCTGCTCCTGCGAGAGGCCGGCGATGACGCGGACGTGCGGTGCGATCCGCTCGAGCTCGCGCTTTTGCGGCTCGCTGAGCTGGCGGGTGAAGTAGGTGAGCGGCGCCCGCTCGGCGGTCCGGGCCAACGCGACCCGCGCGTTGCGCAGGGAACCGAGCTCTTCGACCGCTGGAGCGCGGGCGGTCGCGGCGGTCGCGGTAGGCGTTGCGCGGCAACCGGCGAGCAGGACGCACAGGGCAAGCCGTCGGAGCATGGGCCCATGGTACCGCGCTGACGCCGCTCGCCGCTTGGTGGCATCCGCGCACAGTTTCGCCGCGGGCTTCGGGTTCGCGGAACCTTCGGGCATGCTCGAGCGCAGGACCGTGCTGCTTACCATCCGCATCCGGGCGCGAGCGCAGCGGGAGTAGGAGCCTGCCGGCCGCGCAAGACGTCGCCGCTGCCGCCCGAGACGTGCATCAGCGCGTGGAGCGGGTCGCCCTGCGCCCGGGGTCGCAGGCGATGAACGGCCTGCCGCGCCCAGCGCAGATGCAGCGCGCACGCGATCGGCACCATGTCGCCCTCGCCGAGCTTATCCGGAGGCCAGCCGCGCCGCCAGCGCGATGCCGGCGCCGCCCGTTGCGGTGCGCAGCGCCTCGTAGGCGGCGAGAGCGTCCGCGTCACGGGCAGAGCGCTTGACCGCGCGGATCAGCGTGTTCTTGCGGGTGTGCTCCGCAGGCACGAACTCCATCGCCTTCACCTCGTAGCCGGCCGCGCGGACGAGCAGCACGCGCATCGCATCGGTGATGTGGGCCGCGGTCTCGCGGCGCAGGTGCGGTGCTCCCCAGATCGGGCTGAATGCGCCAGCGTCCCCGCGCGCGTCGAGCGCGGACCAGGCGCGCGCGAGCTCGGCCTGGCAGCACGGCGCGACCGCGATCAGCTCGGCGCGGAGCGCGATCCCCAGGGCGAGCGCGTCGCAGGTCGCGGTGTCACAGGCATGCAGCGCGAACACGCCGTGCACCACGGGCGCGTTCGCGCTGCCGAACGCGCGGGCCCAGGCAGCGATGACATCGAGCGTGTCGAGCACCTCGGCCTCGAACCGCACCACGTCGTCGAGCTGCGCCAGCGCACAGCGCCGCCGGCTCTCCTCGATCACCGCCGCGTTGCGATCGATGCCGAGCACCTCGATCGGATGCGCCCATACGTGCTTTGCGCACCACGCGATCAGGAGCGTCAGGTACGAGCGGCCGCAGCCCGCATCGAGCAGGTGGATCACCGGATGCTGCGCGCGCAGCTCGCGCAGCGCCGGCGCCAGCAGCGTGAGCATGTGATTGATCTGGAGCGCTGCCTCGGCGGGCGGCACCAGGAGCGCCTTGCCGCGGGCGAGCTCGGCCGTGCGCGCCTCGGTCCAGTAGGCGCGCGCCCGTGCGGCGAGCTCGGTCGCCCAGCGGTCGCGGGTATGAGACGAGGCGATCACGACAGGAGCTGGCAGCATACAACCACGCCGCCTCGTTGCTTCTACCTGTCACCTCGCCTTGCCGGTGGCAACGGGCCAGTACGGGCCGCGAGCAAGAACATCAGCCGCCTCACGAAGCCTTGGACCGGCGCGCAAGGCGGGTCGCTCGTGTCACAAGGGCATGCTCGAACAGGACGGCAAGCCCCGCCCGCTGCACAAGAAATCGCGACGCGTCACCACGCCGGCTCCGGAGGTCACCCGGCCCGACGAGCAGCACACCGGCGGCCGTGCGCCGGCAGCGTCTGCTCTCAGGCGTCCCCCGCAGTCGCGACCCCGGCGGCGTGGCGGCGGACGACCGCGAGGATATCGTCGCCGAACCGCGCGATCTTCGACGGCCCCAGGCCGGCGATCCGCGCGAGCGCATCCCGGGAGGTCGGTCGTTGCCGGTCGATCGCGGCGATCACGCTGCGCGGGAACACCATGTA
>VBLP01000274.1:8108-14082 GCA_005887925.1 Deltaproteobacteria bacterium
GCCCGGGCATCGCGACGATCGGATACTTGCGGCCGCGACGCACCAGGCGGCGCTCGATGATCAGCCGGTCGATCGTCGCGACGATCGACGCCTCGCTGACCTCGGCGAGCCTGCCAAACTGCGGCAGGTGAACGAGTCCGTGCGCGATCATCGCCTTGGCGTGGCTGCCGCGCAGCGCTCGGGCCAGGTTCAGCTTGCCGATGCCGCGGCGCAGCGCACCGACGGCGTCGACGATCAGCTGCTGGTCCTCAGCGGCGAGCACGGCTGCCGGCTCGACCGGAGCGCGGCGGACGGCCCGAGCGCTCGATGGATCGACGCAGATGTCGCAGATCCCGCACGCGATCGGATCGTCGCCGCCGGTGAAGTGCGCGCAGAGGATCTGCTGCCGGCAGCGCGTGGCGTTCGCGTAGCGCTCCAGCGTGGCGAGCGCCTCCTCGTGCCGATGCGATGCGGCGCCCGACCCGGCACCCTCGGACAGCCTGCGTTGCGTCACCAGATCCGCCGCGCCGAACAGCATCACGCAGCGGCCCGGATTGCCATCGCGGCTCGCGCGCCCGGCCTCCTGGTAATACGCCTCCAGGCTGCCCGGCGCCTGGAAGTGGACGATGGCGCGTACATCCGGGTAGTCGACGCCCATCCCGAACGCGCTGGTGGCAACCAGCACGCGCGCGCGGCCGAGCTCGAACGCGCGCTGTGCGCGATCGCGTGCCAGGCCAGTCCGCCCGGCGTGGTAGTGCATCGCCGCAAACCCAGCCGCCTGGAGCTTGGCCGCGACGGTCTCGGTCTTCCGGCGCGTGCTGCAGTACACGATCCCACGCCCCGGCCCGGTCCGGCCGCGCAGGCCTGCCCCGTCGAGCACCGCGATCGTCGCCGCCAGCCGATCCGCGTCACCGCGGTGGTGCTGGACCTCGAACGCCAGGTTCGGCCGCCGGAAGTCACCGCGCACGATCACCGGATCGCGCAGCGCCAGGCCGCGGACGATCTCGTGCAGCACCCGCGGCGTCGCCGTCGCGGTCAGCGCGACGATCGGCGCGGCGACCACCTCGCGCAGCTCGTGGAGCCGCATGTACTCGGGGCGGAAGTCGTGGCCCCACTGGCTCACGCAGTGCGCCTCGTCGATCGCGACGAGCGCGATCGGCGTGCGCGCCAGCATGCGCTTGAAGGCATCGAGCACCGCACGCTCCGGCGAGACGTAGAGCACCACGAGCTCGCCGCGGACGAACGCGCGGATCGCGTCACCGCGGGCGGCGTCGTCGAGCTGGCTGTGCACCGCCGCAGCCGCCACGCCGCGTGCCCCGAGGCTGCCGACCTGGTCGTTCATCAGCGCGATCAGCGGCGACACCACGACCGTCGTGCCCTGCCTGCTGCGGGCGAACGCCACCGCCGGGACCTGATAGCACGACGACTTGCCGGCGCCGGTCGGCAGCAGCACGACCACGTCGCGGCCGCCCAGCACGCCGTCGATCGCCTCGCGTTGCCCCGGCCGGAGCTCGGCGTGGCCAAACACGTCGCGCAGGACCTCGCGCGAGACATCATTCATCCCCGATCCATATCATCTGGGTCTGTCGCTGCACCGGCCGCGGTGATCGGCTCGAGGGACGAACAGCGGCCTGGCGCGCGATCAGGCCCGGCGATCGCGCGCAGGACCTCGGTGCACGAGCTCAAGCCGGCAGCATTGCGTCGCCCCGCAGGCTTGACGGTGCAGAGCGGTGCAGCTCGGAGCAGGTCAGTGGTGTGAAGTGGTGTGGGGCGTTTCACAGCGGCTGCCCCGACGGACGAGCCTCGTCCGCCTATCGACACCAATGCTGCTGTTCGGCGGCTCGGCCGGATCTCCTCGCCGCGTGCCGAAGAGATCGCGGGAGAGCTCGACGGGCCGCGATTTCCAGGCTCGCAGGCGGTAACCTGTGCATGTGACCACAGCTGCTCAGATCCTTGCCGAAGCCCTAGAGCTCGCGGAAGCCAAACGAGACGATCTTGCAGCGCAGGTGCTTGGTATCGTCGAGCCATCTGCGGGCGCGTCGGTCGAGAATGAAGTGGAGATCCGGCATCGGGCAGATCAGGCGCGCGGTGGCGTCGCCGGCATCGCATGGAGCGAGGTGAAGCGGAGCCTCGTGAAATGAACGTATTTTGGCCAGAAACCGCGGGCGAGCTGACCGCCGATGTTCGGTACTACGACGAAGGCGTGGTCGAGATTTGCAGAGACGCTGCCGGGAGGGAGCACAAGTGACGGCGCCTGGTCCGGCAGGGCAAGTGGTTCTCTATCAAAGCGAAGATGGTCGCACGAAGCTCGACGTGCTGCTCCAGGGCAAAACGGTCTGGCTGAGCCAGCGTCAGCTTACCGAGCTCTTCGGCAAGGCCAAGGGGACGATCAGCGAGCACATCAAACACATCTTCGAAGACGGCGAGCTCGACTTTGGCAGCAACTGTTCGGCGATTCCGAACAGTTCAACACGAGGGATCCCGTGATGTTACGCGCGAGATCGAGCTCTACAATCTCGACATGGTGATCGCGCTGGGCTTCCGGGTCCGTAGCGCCGCCGCGGTTCGCTTCCGGCAATGGGCGGCGGACAAGCTCAAGGAGTACATTGTCAAGGGCTTCGTGCTCGATGACGAGCGCCTGAAGCGCCGATCGATCGGCTGACTACTTCGACGAGCTACTCGCGCGCATCCGCGAGATCCGCGCGAGCGAGGCGCGGGTATACCAGCGCATCCGGGAGATCTTCGCGCTCGCTTCCGACTACGCTGAGGGCGACCAGGAGACCCTGACGTTCTTCGCGTTCATGCAGAACAAGATGCACTACGCGGCTACCGGGCTCACAGCCGCGGAGATCGTGCGGCGGCGCGCCGACGCCGAGAAACCCAACATGAGGCTGACGAGCTGGAGCGGCGGGCGCGTGCTGAAGCGAGACATCGCTACGGCCAAGAACTATCTCGACGCGACCGAGATCGACACGCTCAACCGGATCGTGGTGATGTTCCTCGACCACGCCGAGTTTCGTGCGCAGCGTCGCAAGGACATCAAGATGGCGGACTGGTCAGCGGCGCTCGACAAGTTCTTGCACGATACCGAGCTTCCCGTGTTAGCAGGAGCCGGTACGGTGTCGCACGAGGAAGCGCTCGATTGGGCGGACGCGCAGTACGGCGGCTTCTCTGAGCGTCGTCGCATCGAAGCCGAGTCCGAAGGAGCGGCGCGGTACATCGACGACCTTGCAGCTGCCGCCAAGCTGCTGGAGAGGGGCGGTCGCCCGGCAAAGTCCATGGCGCGACGGCCGCGCGAGAAAACGCGGAAAAGTTGAGCGCGGTAATCGGCGTGATCTGTTCAGCGCGACATTGCAAATGGTACCAGTACATCACCTGTCGTGACTCGCGCTTGTTGAGACTCGCGTCCCGTTCGGGATCTCGCCGGTGCTGACTCGCTCAGGACATCGGCGACCCGCTCGGCATGGTGTTCCTCGCCGTCCGCGTGCGCGATGACAACCTTCCATGCCATGGCTCACCGGATCGCGCGAAGGAGCTCCGCCAGTCCGCGATCCCAGTCGGCCACAAGGTCGGCGTAGCGGATGTCCGCGAGGATCGCGGGCGGTGCCAGGGCGCCGGTCAGCCGCGCCGGCAGGATCTTGACACCGTGGCCGGATAGCTGGCGGGCAAGCGTCGCCATCCACTCGCGGCTCATCCACGGCGAGCCCACGCCATCACCAGAATAGCAGACGACGACGTATTGGGACTGTTCGAGCCCCTGATCGATCCGCCCGATGATCGATGTCCCGGATCGATCTCCCACTCGTCGAACCGGACCGCATGCCCCGCAGCCTGAAGGGCGAGAGCTAGCCGTCGCGCTTCGTCGGCATCGCTCTTGCGGTGGGATACGAATACCTTCGCCATAACGACCGACGGTAACAAAACGCGGTGCCAGTGAAGACTCGCCGTGACACCGCGCTCGATTGTTCGCCCTCCGGTGGCTGCCTTCGAGGTGGCTCCGGTTCAGGTTGCGCCAACGCCCTCTGGGCGAACCGCCCAACGACTGTCGGAGCCCGAGGTGGCCGTCGCACGCGCAGGAGGATACGAAATACGAAGCCGGACGCGCAAGAGCCACGTCGCACGCGCGGCCCGCCGGTGAGTTTCTTGTGCGCGAGCCGGCCGCATCATCCCTACCTGCCGATGCTCAGGACGCGCGCCCGTGCCGCCTGGATGGCCTCTCGGGCTCGGCACGCGCACGCTCGCGCTGACCAGCATCACCAGTGCGCCGTCGTGGCGGACCGCAACAACTTGCATCGCGACGAGCACGCCGCGGCGCTGTTGTCGCGGCCTTTCGCTCGCCCGCGTGGTCGCGTCCTGCGCCGGCCCGGCCCGGCAAGCGTGCATGCGCGCACCTGCGAGAGTTGGCTCCTCGGCGCGCGCGCTCGGCCATGGGGCCTGCTCCCGTCGACGGTAGCAGTACGTGGCGGTGTCCTCACGCACCTTTGCCGGAGGAACACGGCCAGCGAAGGACTTCGCGAGAGCGGTCAGTATGTCCTCACGTGAGTCAATCCGGTCGACCCGATCGTCGCTTGCTCTCCTCCCGGATTTCGCCGACGACATCCATGATCCACGGGGCTACAGGGACTCGGGCATGGGGGTTAGTCACGAGCTTGACGGTTGACATCCATCCGCTCGAACCGTGGATAGCGTGCATGAAGAGGCAGACGCCGGCGATTCGGGTGTTGAGCTTCGGCGTGAAACGTCGTGTGACGAATGGAGGCCACGAATCGAGCGCGGTTGGTTGACCTGTCACGTCAATCATCACGAGACCTGACTCATTTTTCGGCAACTGCTTGGCTTCGGCTGTCAGGACGTCCTCGGCACGTTGATCAGCAAAGGGGATTCGAACGATGACCTGGCGATCCACTGCTCCAGCTCCTCTACTCGCTTGCGCCATCGCCATACGGGGTTCCGAATCGCCCTCGATGACCATTGGCACGATTGAGGAAGCATCACCGTCGGGCTTACGGACCAGCCAGGCCACATGTTCGATGTGGCGACGTTGCTCATCTGCGGTTTGACACAGGTCATGCGCGAGTTGCACGATCTTTGTTTCCTCGGCAGCGCTTGGGTAGCGCAAGAGGATGACTTCGAGCATAAACGCGTGAGGGATCGCCATCAGTGTCTGACATAGACGATGGAGAAGCGTACTCGCAACGTTGCTGGCGTTCGAGCGATGCAACTGCGTGACTTCGACATACGTCCATGAGTCGCCAGGACATCTGATACGGAAGTCCGGGTGGCGGATGCGGTCACCGACGGCTACCTCAGGTTCAAATTCGATCTCGGTCCCAAGGTCGTGGCGTCGCGAGTGCAGGAGGTCGATCGCCGCCAACTCGCTGTGCGCAGCTCGGTCATTCTGCCGAAGACGAGCGACGAGCTTCTCGAATCCAACAGAGCCACGCACTATGGCAACCCGCTTCCCCAAGAGGTAGACGCCTAGGAAGGATGCGAACCCGAACGAGCGCCCACCGTTCGGCAAGTTCGTGGAGTTCATCACCCACTCTCGCCCGTGAACCTGGTCAGCTACTGTAATAGCCTCTACGGCATCTGGTGGAAGCTCGACCTGCTGCTCGCCCGGAAACCAGTGGCTCTCGATCTCGGAAATCGTCCACGTCACGCGAGGAAGATCGCACAAATCATCATCCCGGCAAAGGGGGTGTTGCCAGGGGGATCGGACGATCATCGTCGTCGAGCTTGGGGATTGTAGGCGCTTGACCTGAGGGTACGCGCATCGCCACCGCCACCGGTGCACCGTGCATCGAGGACGCCGCCCCTTCCGCGGCGTCAGCCTGGCCCAGAGACGAGTGGCGGGAGGCGTTGGGTCACATTTCGAAAGGCCAAGCACGGCATCGAGCGCGCACGGCGTCATGGATGTCGGCTTGCAAACGCTGGTTTGCTTGCTGGCAATACGCCATTGACGAGAGTATAAGGACTGGCATGTTCCACGATCCCG
>VBLP01000775.1 GCA_005887925.1 Deltaproteobacteria bacterium
GCGCGTCTGGGCGATCAAGCCGGCCGACGTCCAGCGCGTCGCCACGACGTACCTCGACCCGAAGAAGATGACGATCGCCGTCGTCGGCGACCGCAAGCAGATCGACGCACAGCTCACGCCATGGACCGAGGACGGCGAGCCCGGCACCGCCAAGCCCGGCACCGCCAAGCCGGGCACCGCCAAGCCCGGCACCGCCAAGCCCAAGACGGCACCTGCACCGAAGACGCGGTGACCGCGGTGACCCGGCGAGCCGGACCGCCGCAACACCGCTCCAGGTAACCTGCGCGCGCCGGTCCCGCGCTGTGCCTGATCCCGGTGGGCTCGGTGGCTCAGCGCCGGCGCCGGAGCAGCGCCAGGACGCCGAGTGCGAGCGGCAGCGAGCCCGCCGAGCCGCCGGTCGAGCAGCAGCCGCCACCCGCGCCGGTAGCTGCGACGGCGCGGGCCGCGATGGTGAGCCGTGCGACCGGCTCGGGATCGCCATCGCTGAACACGGCGATCTCGCCGGCGAGCGCGCCCGGCACGGTCGGCGTGACCTCCAGGTCGAGCGTGGCGACCTCGCCGGGGGCGATCACCGTGCGGTCGGGGCCGATCAGATGGAACGCCGCATCGCCCGAGAGTGTCGCCCCCGTGATCGTGAAGCTCGCCGCGGGGTCGGCGTTGCGGATCGCGATCGCGCCCGGCTGCAGCTCGCCGAGTCGCAGCGTCGCGCCGACCGCGACGGTGCCGAGGTCGATCGCCAGCGGCGTGATCGCCACGTCGCGCGCGATGCCGCGGCCGCTCAGGTCGATCCGGGCGATCCGCGGATCATCGGTATTGCCCAGCACGAGGTGGCCGGTGAACACACCGATGGCGGACGGCGAGAACCGGACCGTGATGTCGGCGCTGCCACCGGCCGCCAGCGTCGCGGAGGCCGGGCCGACCAGCGCGAAGCCTGCGCCGTCGACGCTGATCGCCGGCAGCGCGAGCTCGGTGGTCCCGGTGTTGCGCACGGTGACCACCCGGGTCGCCGCGCTCGTCGGATGCCGGAACGTATCGGGGAACGCGACGCTGGTCGCCGAGAGCGCGACGTGCTGGTCGAACCCGCGGCCGTGCAGGCCGATCCGGAGCGCGCCGGTCGCGAAGCCCGCGCCGCCGATGGTCAGGGTCGCGGCCGCCTCGGCCTCCGCGTTCGGCGAGAACGCGACGGCGAGGTCGGCGCCGGCGCCCGCCGCGATCGTCGGCGGACAGGCCGAGGTCAGCGCGAACGCCGCGTCGCCGGTGACGTCACAGCTCGCGAGCGTCATCGCGGCCGCGCTCGCGTTGTACAGCGTGACGTGCCCGGTCCTCGGCCCGGTGTCGACATCGACGCTGCCGAGCTCGAGCGCGTAGTCGGTGGGGGTCGCATCGCCGGTGGTCACGGTCAGCGCGGAGTCGCTGGCGGTCACGGCGAGCGGGATCGCGAGCGCCGGCGGGCGATCGAAGGCGATGGTCAGCGTCGCGCGGCGCTGGCCGAGCATCGCGGCATTCGCGCGGACGTCGAACCCGAGCGTCGCGCCCGGCGCCAGCGTTGCCCCCGCCGCCAGGCCGGTGATCGTGTAGTCGGCCGGCAGATCGAGCGACACCGCAGTGACGGTCAGCGTGCGGTCGCCGGTGTTCTGCAGCGTGAAGCCCTGGCTCGGCGTCGTCGGATACGCGACCGCGCCGAAGTCGTGCGATGCCGGCGTCACACCGGCGCCGATGGGGATGCCCGCGCCGGAGACCTCCAGCGCGTAGTCCGACCCCGTCGACGCATCGAGCCGGATCGCGGCGGTCACGCGCTGCGCGTCGGACGGCGAGAACGTGATGTCGATCGGCATCGAGTCACCCGGCGCGAGCGTCACCGGCAGGCTGCCGCTGCTGGGGGCCGCCCTGAAGTGCGGGTCGCTCGAGGTCAGCGCGACGAGGTCGGTCGGCTGGTCGCCGGGGTTGAACACGGTCACCCCGACGGTCACCGATGTGCCGATCCCGACGCCATAGGAATCGAAGTCGAAGACCGCCGGGTCCGTCCATAGCCCGCCACCGGTGGCCTGACAGTCGAACATCGCGAACACGGTATCGGGGTCGTCGTAGTACTGGTCGAAGTTCAGGTTGCCGCCGCCGCCGTTGATACCCGGCGCCGTGCACGACACCGTCCAGGTGCGCGACTCGCCGGCCTGCAGGAGCATGTTCGCGCCGCCATCGAGGACCGTGATGTCGCGCTCGCTCCACACCCCGGCGAGCTGCAGGCACGAGTCTCCGGCGTCGTGCACGGTGATCGTCGTCACCAGCGTCTGGCCGATCGCGACGTTGCCCAGGAACGGCGGCGTATCGATCGCGAGCTGCCCCCACCCCTTGCGGGCGTGGAACGGAACGTCGATCGGCGCGAGCGCCGCCGGATAGACCGCCGTCAGCCGCAGTGGATCGAGGTACTCCGACGATCCGTTCGGCGACATCGGATGAAACGTGAACGTGACGTTCACCGACTGACCGGCGCCCAGGATGAACGGCGATGGCTGCTCCGCATCGATCGTGAAGTCCCAGTACGGTCCGGACATCGGCAGCGCGACCGCCAGGTCGATCTCGGACGGATCCGGCGCGGTGTTGGTGAGGGTGAGCGTCTGGGTCGCCGGCCGCGTATTGCATCGCGGGCCGCACTGGTCGCCGTACCAGCAGCCGTGCGCAGTGCCGAAGTCGAGCGCCGGCGGGGAGACCTCGACCACCGGCGGATAGAACCCCTTGCACGGCAAGGCCACCGTGTTCCCTCCGCTCGCGGCATCGCTGGTGACGGTGAGCGTGGCCGCGAACGTCCCGGGCTGCATCGCCGTGCACGTGACCGAGAACCCGGCTTGCGCGCCGGGAGCGACCGTGAAGGTCTGCGCGCAATGGTTACTCGAGCCGCACAGCGGGTCGTCGAAGCCGATCAGCGCAGCGCCCGGCCCGGTGAACGCCATGTCCGTCACCGTCAGCGTGGTCGTCCCGGTGTTGTTGACCGAGAAGAACCCGTACTGCTGCTCGCCCGGAAACCCACCATCGTAGAGCATCCCGTTCCCGCTGAACGAGCTCGGGTAGATCTCGATGCCCGGCGCCGCCTCGGCGCGCTGCGCTGCAACGCACAGGCCCAGCACGATCCCACCAAACGCAGCGATCCTGGTCATGGCGCTCCGATCGCGGTCATCCGCGCTGCCTCATGGCCGCCGCGGCGGTGGCTGATCACGAAAAGCCCCGGACTCGCCCGGGGCGCGCTACACTTTCGGGCCGCCGGCGCGGACCTCGGCGGAGGCCTGGGCCTCGTACTTCTTGAAGTTCTCGCGGAACAGGGTGGCGACCTTCTTGGCCTTGTCGTCGTAGGCGGCCTTGTCCGCCCAGGTGTTGCGGGGAAGGAGCATCTCGGCGGGGACGTCGGGGCACGAGGTCGGGACGGTCAGGCCGAAGATGGGGTCGACCTGGGTCGGGGCGTCGGCGAGGGCGCCGGAGTGGATCGCGTCGATGATGGCGCGGGTGTACTTGAGCTTGATGCGCGAGCCGGTGCCGTAGGCGCCGCCGGACCAGCCGGTGTTGACGAGCCAGGTCTGCGCGTTGTGCTTCTTGAGCCGCTCGGCGAGCATCTCGGCGTACTTGGTGGGGTGCCAGACGAGGAACGGCCCGCCGA
>VBLP01000776.1 GCA_005887925.1 Deltaproteobacteria bacterium
TCGTTAGTTGCACTCGCGGAATTAGTAGCCGTACTGCAATTTTCACGCCCAGCTATCGCTTGATTTGGGTCTAGAACATGCACGGCCCCAACGGAACGCCGTGTCTGGTGTCAAAGGCGAGACCTCGAAGCATCGTGCCTGGAGGCGGCGCCCCACGATCCGGAGCCAATCCATGCAGTCGCTCGCTGGTTCGCTGCGCGCTGTGATCTGACGTGGGCGTTCACTCCCGCGTCGTACGCGGCGGGGCAGCGTCGCCCATTGCACGAACCTGCTGGAGGAGCATGGACGTGCGGAGACTCAGCCCATGGATCATCTTGGTGCTCGCTTGCAGCGAGGCAAGCACACAGCCAGCGACCGGCCCAGTCGGCCATGATCGCGAGTTCAAGGTACAGCTCCCGGCGGCGGCGTTTCTCGGCGAGCTCGACGACCGAGAACGCCGCGAGCAGCTGCGCGACTGGGGCGTGCTCGCGACGCTGGCACACAGCGGTGCGACGCCCGAGCAAGCCGCGGCGGCGACCTATCACATGCCGGCCGCGCGGCTGCCCTACCTCGACGAGCTCTACAGCTTCTCGTACGGGCGCGGCCGGCGCGCCTATCTCGGTGAGCGCGTGTTGCTGTTCGTCGATGCCGACGATCCGGATCGCGTGGCGACGCTCGGCCGGCTCGCCGATCAGGTGAGGATGGAGCTCGGCGAGACTCCGGGCAAGGCCGAGATCTATGTGGTGGAGGATCAGCGCAACGATGGCGCGCTGCGGATCAGCCGGAGTCCGGACGTCGATGGCGCGAGGCTGTTCTCGGCAGACTATGGCTACGTCGAAGCGAGCGTGAGCGACGCCGCCGCGCTCACGAGCTGGCTGGCGAAGGTCGACGACGTCTCGCGCGTACGCATGGAAGCCGGCGCGCTGCGGCTCGGCGGCCGGCGGTTCGACCACAGCCGGACCGAGGGCGTGACGCTCGACGATGTCGCGGCGCTGTATCAGGCGGCGGCCGCGATCCACGACCGCTTCGCCGGCGTGCAGCGCGATCTCCACGAGGAGTTCAAGCGGCGGCTCGCCAAGGAAGGCTACGTCGACAACGGACACTACACCCCGGCCGAGGCGGCTCGCCTGGAGCAGGCCGCCAGGCGCATCAACGCCGAGCTCGCGGCGAAGGCGAACCAGGCCGCCGCCGACGTCGCCGCGCAGAGCGGCAACTTCGCGGCGCCGGGATTCTCGCTCGATCCGCACTGGCTGCCGGCGGGCGACGGCAAGCATCCGTTGATGCTGGCGCGGCTGCAGCAGCTCGCCGGCGATCCCTGCGGAGAGATCGCGCGGATCGCAAGGCTCGCGCCTCGGCTGCTCGCGGCCGAGCCCGATGTGTCTCGGCGTTCCGGCGAGGCGTGGGCTGCGCACGCGGTGCAGGAATCGAAGCCCGCGGGACCCGCGTGCACGTGGCTGCGCGAGGTGGTCGCCCGGCGAGTGACGCCGGTCATCACCGCGCTCGCGGCTGCCGCGCCGAAGGACTGGCGAGATGGCTTCGGACCGTTCGCCCAGCTCAACAAGGATCTGGTCGCGATGCTGCCCGGGCTCTCGATCGAGCGCCACAACGCGATCGTCGAGCTCCACAACATCCTCTTGTACTACGCCTCCGAGACCGCTGCGCAGTGCGCCCGCTACGACGGGATCGAAGGCACCGCGGTCAGCATGACGCTGTTCTACACCGATCTGCTGGCCAAGCTGTGGGAGGCCGTCGACCACGGCTACTCGGCGCCGTTGCGCGCGATCCCCGGCTTCCTCACCACGCCTCGCATCGATCTCGCGCCGGCCTACGCCGAAGAGCTGGAGCGCCTGCCGGCCACGCGGATCTGGTTCGCGCCGCGCGCCGATGGCTGGACGCGCAGCGCCGCCGGGGGAGCGACCGAGCTGGCGTTCCTCCATCGCTTCAGCCGCGTCTACGCCGCCGGATCCGATCCGGCGAACCCGGGGAAGGAGAGCATCACGAACGAGGCGTCGCGGCTCTCGATCGGCTGGTGGGATCGCCACTTCGACGAGATCGCCGACCACGAGCAGCAGTACCACCGCCAGAACCAGATCATGAAGTGGTCGGCCGTCGCTGCGGCGCTGGTCGACCAGCCGACGGCGCCGACGTTCCTCGCGGACGTCCGGGTCGCGCGGACGGCGCGGTTCTTTCCATGGCTCGCGGCACACCGCGATCGGCTGCGGTTCCAGGAGCTGGTGCCCGAGCGGCGCACGCCATATCCCACCGAGTGCGTGGCGCTGCTGCAGTCGTATCCGTACCCTTCGGCCGGCCGATCGTACGCGGTGAGCGGCGGGGTCAGCCTGGCGGACGCCGCGCTGGTCCGCAACGCTCCGACGGTGAATCGCACGCTGCCGCGCGGCAGGCGGATCGTCGAGGCAGCGGGCGCGCCGCGCGTGCCTCATCCGGTGGTCGACGGCCGCGCGGTGAAGATCGAGAATGCGGCGGCCGCGCGCGTGCGATCGGCGAGCAGTCCGCTCAACGTCCGCGGTGTGTCGGCGCGCATCGAAGGCAGGTCCGGCGCGCCGACGTTCACGCTCGACAGCGATACGGGCCGGCTGGCCACCGTGGCGCTCGGCCGCGTCGATGGTGGGATCCGGATCGATCTGCGCGCCGGACCGGTCGAGCACGTCCGCAGCGTGCTCGAGCACGGACCGCGCGGGCCGAGCGTTTCGTTCGAGGCGCGCCCCGAGCGCGTGGTGGCGCGCGGCGACACGCTGGTCGAGGTGAAGCCGATCGCGACGTCACCGGATGGCTCGACGACCGCGATCGCGCACGACACGTTCGGTCCCGGATGGTTCCAGGCGCGCGCGGCCTCCGCCGATGAGATCCACAAGCGGATGGACGGATACGCGTGGGCCGCCGTCGAACCGGCGGGCGGCAGCGGTGCACCGACCGTGGAGTTCCGCAACACGCCACCACCCGCCGACGCGCAGCCGATCGCGATCCACGGGCTGCGCGGCATCACCGCCGCACGAGCCGCGAACAACGGCGAGCTGTTCATCGCGCGTCCGGCCGAGCGCGGCGCACGCACCGAGTGGTACAAGCTCGCCGATCGGTTCGCTGGAGACGCCGCGCGCCGACCGCTCGACGCGACGGGACCGATCGCCGTCTCGGCGGCCGCCGAGGCCGAGCGCGCGCGCAGCGACGCCGAAGCGCTGGCGCGGAGCGGCCGGCTCGAGGAGGCGGCCTCGGCGTTCCCGCCGCCGGCCGGCAAGCCGACCGTCGCCGACCGGATCCACAGCATGGTGCGCGACGTCGCGCGGAACAATCCCAACGCAGCGCTTCGCGAGCTCGATGCGCTCGTGGCGGCCCACCAGCCGGTCTCGGCCGAGACCCGGAGCTGGTTCGTCGACGGGCTCGCCGCGCACGGCGACGCAGATGTCGCTCGATACCTGGATGCGAAGCTGAGCGGCAAGCCGATTCCGGACGGGATCTCGCTGGTCGCAGATCGCGGCGCGCTCGTGGTCCGCCATGAGGCTCGAAGGGTCGAGACCTTCGAGGCGAAGGACGAAGATCTCGATGCCGAGTCAGCGCCGCGCTACTTCGATCGCCGCCTGCTCGTCGGCAAGGAGGGGCTCGAGCCCGATTTCGGCGGACCGATCGCTCGCTGGCGCCGGGACCCTGATATCTCGGTCCGCGCGATGAAGGCCGATCCGTTCGGTGACAACCCGGGCTTGATCGTCGACACCTCGACGGGCAGAGAGTATCGCCGCGCGCGCGGCGCCGGGCATCCGCCACCCGGCGGAGCGTCCCGGCCGGCGTCCGGCGGGGCATCCGGTGGGCCGCCTCCGCGGAGCGGGCTCGTGTACGTGTTCGTACCGCGCGGCGCAGCAGCGGCCGGCGGCTGCCCGCACGCGGGATCCGGCAGCGGCAGCGGCGATGGCAGCAACGGCAAGGAGTGCGGCGATGACAGCCCGGACCGGTAGCGCGGGCCTCAGCGACGATCGGCTCGACGCCCTGCTCGCCAAGGCGCGCAAGGCGGAGCACGAAGGCCGCATCGGAGACGCGCAGGCGGTGCTCGCGATCGTGATCAGCGAGCTCGATGCGACCGGCGATCGGCCGCTGTTCCCGTTCGAGTGGATGGCGAGGCTCGAGACCGAGCTCGGCGAGCATGCCCGCGCGGCCGGCTGGCTGGACATCGCGCGCGACCTGACGCTGGAGGCGAACCGACCGACGGCGACGTTCCGCGTCGACCTCGCGCTGGCACGCGTGGCGATCGCGGCGGGTGACCTCGCCGAGGCCGAGCGCATTCTCGCGCAGCTGCCGGCCGGCGTTGCGCCGCCACCGCCGGTCGCGCAGTCCGCCGAGCGCGTGGCGGCCTGGATCGCAGACCTGCGCCTCGACGGCGATCGTCCGGCCGTCGCTGCGCTGCGCGCCGAGGCCGCGTCCACGATCATCGAGCTGTGGCGCGCGGCCGGCCGCCATCGCTCGGCGCTCGCGCTGCTGCTCGCGACCCGCACCGCCCTCGTGGCGCTCGTCGAGGAGGCGCGCGTGGCGCCCAGCGATCTCCTGGAGGTCGAGCTGCGGTTCGCGGCCGGCGAGATCGACGACGCGTGGCAGCGCGTGCAGGCGATCGCCGGCAGCATGCGGGGACCCGACCGGATCCGCCACGCGATCGTCGCGCTGCGGATCGCCGTGCGCGGCGGCCGGCTCGCCGGGGCGCGCCAGACCGCCGCGCGACTGACCTCGCTGTCGACGCGCGATCCGACGCTGATCGGACAGGGCGCCGCGGCGCGGATCGCGCTGCTGAACGAGCTCAACCTGTACGAGGATGCGCACGCCGAGGCGGCCCGGGCGATCGCGACGATCGCCGAGATCGCACCCGCGAGCCCGGTGCGCGCGCTGCTCGAGCGCGTCGCCGCGGCCACGGTGTTCCGGGCGCGCACCGCCGTCGCGTCGTGGGAGGTCGCGTGGACGCAGCACGACATCTGGCGCATGCCCGGTGAGCTTGACGAGGAACTGGCGGATCCGGCACTGATCGTCGATCGCCGGAGCCGGGACGCGTGGATCCCCGTGCTCGATGCCATCCTCGTGGCGCTGGAAGCCGAGGACCTGCCGGTGGCGCGGCAGCGGCGCGACGAGCTGGTCGAGGCCACCCGCGGCATCGAGTCGGACTACGTCGCCGCGCGCGTCGCCTTCGCCGTGGCCCTGGTCGACTACTACGATGCCGGGCCGACGGCGCGAACCGCCAGGCGGTTCCTGGCCGTCGCCGACCAGCTGCGCGCCAGCGGGGCCCGGCTCGCCGAGCTACAGGCGGTGCGGTACGCCGCGTGGAGCGCGGGCCGGCTCGGACGCGAAGACGACCATCGCGCGCTCGCCACGCGCGTCATCGAGCTGACCGATCTGATCGCCGGCGAGCTCGAGCCGGGCGATCGCAAGGCGTTCCTGATGAACAAGTGGTCGGGGCGCGATGAGCTCGCGATGCTCCGGATCGACGACGCACTGCGGAGCGCACCCGCTGCGGGCCGGCTGCGCCGTCGCGCGCTGTGCGCGCTATTCCGCGACATCGAGCAGCTCACGTGCTGGCCGATCGACGAGGTGCTCGGCGCGGGGCGCGCCCGCGACCTGCCGCGCGACGCGACCTCGGATCAGGTCGCGCGGTGGATCGCCGATCGCAGCACCGCCGCCCCCACCACCGGGTTCGCCCTGGGCTCGCCGTGGTCGCTGTGGCGATTCCCGCTCGGCACCGTCGCGCTTCACTACCACGTGCTCCCGGATCGCATCATCCTGTTCCGCATCGCGTGGCGCCGGATCGACACGTTCGTGATCCCGGTGTCGCGGGCAACGCTGGATCGCCAGCTCACGCGCTGCCTCGCGGACATGCAGAACGACAGCGACTCCGGTGGCGTCGACGAGGTGCTCGCGTGGCTGGCGCGCACGCTCGGGATCGCCGGAGCGCTCGCTGCATTCCCGCGCACCCGGCGCCTGCTCGTGATCGCCAACGACGCGCTGGTCAACGTGCCGTTCGCGGCGCTGCCGGTCGACGGTCGCGCGCTGTGCGAGCGCGTGGTGGTGTCGCAGCTCGACCGGTTGTCGCGCCTGCGGCGGCGCACCTCGCGCGCGATCGATCGCTTCCGCGGGTTCGGCATCGCGGATTACCCTCGCGCGCTTCTGCCGCTCCCCAGGGCGGAGCACGAGGTGGCGGCGATCGCCGAGCTCGTCGGTGCGCAGCACAGCACCCTGGGCCTCGGTGCCAAGGCCACGTGCAGCGCATTCCTCGACGCGCTCGCCTCGGCGACGCACGTGCACGCCGCGGTTCACGGGCGCTTCGATCGCGACGATCCGGGGCGGAGCGGCCTCGAGCTGCATGACGGTCGGGTCTCGCTGCGAGACTTCGCGAGCGTCGTGCCCCGTGCGCTGCGCGTCGTCGCGCTCCCTGCGTGCGGGTCCGCGGACGCCGCGGCGCTGCCGGGCCGCGAGATCATCTGTCTGCCGACGTCGTTGCTCGATCTCGGTGCCCACTCGGTCATCGCGTCGCTGTGGGAGGTCGGCGACGAGTCCGGGGCCGACCTGATGGTCGAGACCTACAGGATGATGCGCAAGCGAGGGCCGGCGGCGGCGCTGTGCGCGGCACAGGCGAGCAGCGCCCGTCGCGGTGTTCCTCGACGCGACTGGGCCGGGTTCCTCTGCTACGGGAGCGAATGATGCGGCGCGCGCTCGTGATCGGAGCCGAGACCGGCGGGCTGACCGGCGTCGCCAACGACGCGCGCGACGTCGCGAGCTGGCTGCGCGGCCACGCGTTTGCCGTCGATCTCCGCCTCGGCCCTGCGGCGACACGCGATGCGATCCTCGAGGCCTTCGATGCCCTCATCGCAGACGTCCGCTGCGATGACGCGGCCGTGGTGTACTACAGCGGCCATGGCGGTCTGATCGAGCTGACCGATCAGGCGCGTGCGCGCGTCGGTTTTCTCGTTCCTACCGACCACGAGCCGCAGGGGTCGTTTCGCGGCATCGTCGAGATCCAGTGGTCCGCGCTGGTCGCCGCGCTGACCGCGCGCACACCCAATGTCACGGTGATTCATGACTGCTGCCACGCGGCGCAGACCGTGCGCAGCGCGCGGCTCCCCGGCGCTCGTCCGCGCGCGCTCGCGGCGGTTCGCCTCACCGCGGATGCGCTCGCTACATTCGCCGGCAGGCGGCGCGGTGCGGACGCGCACCCGCACCCGCTCGGTAATCCGCAGGCGGTCCGGATCACCGCCGCCGGTCTCGGTCTGGCCTGGGAGCACGCCGATGCCACCGGACGCGTGCACGGTGCCTTCACGCGCGCGCTGCTCGGCGAGGCCAGCGCGCTGGGCGACGCCGCGGCGTCCTGGGCCGAGCTGGGGCGCCGCGTACGCGACCGCGTGCTCCACGCGACAGGGCGCCAGCGACCGGAATTCGAGGGCCCGACCGATCGCCGCATGTTCGATCTCGACACGGTCGACGCGCCGGCGCGATTCGCAATCCGGCAGGAGGGCCGGCGCTTCGTGCTGGCGGCCGGGCGCGTTCACGGCGTCGAGCACGGCGATGTATTCCGCTCGCCGACCTCGGGAGATCCGGCGGTGGTCACGCAGGTCGGCGTGTTCGAATCCGCGGTCGCGCTCGCGACGCAGCCTCGCAGGCCGGGTGCCTTCGAGGCCGTGGCCGTGCGGCGCGCCACTCGCTATCCGATCGCGATCGATGTCGGCGACCCCGCGCTACATGCCGCGCTCGCCGCGGCGATCGCAGGCTCCGCGCGATTGTGCGTCGGCGACGCCGATCCGCTCGCACGCGTGCAACACCGACACGGTCAGCTGTTCGTGCTGCGCGACGGCCATCAGGTCGGCCCACCGCTCGTTGCAGACGCGGCCGCGCGCACGGTGATCCGGCTCTCGCGCATGGCCGCCGCGCGCACGGTGCAACGCACGACCGATCAGCTCCTCGATCCGGCCCAGCTCGCGATCGCGGTCGAACGCGTCTCGGGACCACCGAGCTGGCTCGCCGACGGTGCCGAGCTGTCCGTGAGCGATCGCATCTGCGTGCACGTGGCGAACCGCACCCAGCGCACGCTGTGGTTGCACTGCTTCGTCATCGGCCCTGGTCTTGCCCACGAGGCGCTCGGACCGATCTCCGCGGGCACGGTGATCGAGCCGCGCACTACCCACGTGCTCGGCGCGGTCACCGGCGTCGGCGCCATCGGCTTCACGCTGCCCCAGCACATCGGCGGTTCCGGGACCGGCGCGTGTGGCATCGAGCTGATCGCGCTCGCGACGACGATGCCGCTCGATATGTCGAGCACATTGCAGGGTGACCTCCCCGTGGCCAGCGCGCCATCGGCGGAAACAAGCGATGAACCAGCCGGCCGAGCGCCGGAGGCGAGTCGTGACCTGAGCGCTCCACCGCGCGCCCATCATGCGGTCGCCGCGCGACTGCGGCTCTGGCTCCGCTGATGCGCCTACCGGATCCAGAGCTCGAGGGCATCGTCCGCGGCGGGCTCGCGCGCGAGCCGCGTGAAGCCGGGCGGCAGCGCGCCGCCGAAGCCGTGGAAGGTGACGACGCGCGTGCCGGGGCGCGCGGCGGCCAGGTGCTGCTCGACGCGCCGGAGAGTGGCCCGGATCGTCGCGTAGCGCAGGAACGGGCTGGCGTGCGGCGCGAGCATGACGGTGGAGAACGGGTTGTAGAAGTACAGCGCGTCGAACTCGTCCCAGGCGAGCCGCGAGCCGTCGCCGTGCACGAAGCGGGTCCGGTGGGTGACGTCGAGGGCCCAGGCGGCGCGGTTGGCGGCCGCGACCTGGACGGCGTCCTGCTCGATGCCCCACCACATGGCGCCGGTGACGAGCGCGCCGACGAGGCATAGCTTGCCGACGCCGGCGCCGACGTCGAGGACGCGGGTGTCGGCGGTCGGGGCGAGCAGCTCGGCGGCGCGGATCGCGACGGCGACGGGCGTCCAGTGCAGGTGCGAGCGATCGCGGAGCTCGTCGGGGAACACCTGGTCGAGCTCGGCGTCGGACACGGCGGCGCGCTGGCGCAGCGCCTCGCCGACGGCGAGCGCGGGCCGCATCATCGGCTGACCTCGCGGTGCGCGGCGATCGCGGGCATCGTCCGGACCGTAGCAGCTCCGGTCGCCGTGGCGGCGCAGGCACGAGCCCGCGGCCAGGCTCGCTCGGGTCACCGGCACGATCAGATCCGGAGGCCGATGAACGCGCTGGGCCACGTCGTGGCGGTCACGCCGGTGGACATCGGCGCGCCGTCGGTCCGGCGCTCGAGGATCAGCGGCGACTGCTGATCGCTGGTGACATAGGTGTTGAGGATGCCGCCGGCGACGAGGGCGAACGGGCCCATGCGATGCGCGATCGACAGCCGGAGCTGACCGAGGATGCTGACGTCGCTCTCGTGGCGCGGGCCGTGGTTGACCTGCCAGCCGATCGCCTCGAGGTCGATCACGGTGTGGCCGAACGCGAGGCTGGGACCGAAGCCGAGGCCGTACATCCAGACGTCGTCGTTGGAGCCGGAGCCGGACGAGTCGACGCGATGGCCGCCGACGCCGTAGACGTTGTGCCAGCGCCGGCCGCCGTGGCGGAACAGCACCGTGCCGGTGCGGTCGGAGTCGATCGCGGCCTCGAGGTCGTGGCGGCCGCCGGGCACGATGTTGATCAGGCCGAACGAGAAGCCGTCGGCGGAGCCGCCGACGTTGATCACGCCGATCTGGATGCCGTCGACCTCGCGCGCGACGTTGATCGGCGCGATCTGGACGCCGTGCAGCCGGCGCGCGACGTTGACCACGCCGGCGATCTGGATGTTCGCGGTGCCACGCGCGACGCAGGTCACGCCGCCGGCCTGCACGTT
Source organism: Deltaproteobacteria bacterium (assembly GCA_005887925.1). Lineage (GTDB taxonomy): Bacteria > Myxococcota_A > Polyangia > Haliangiales > Haliangiaceae > JABFXX01. The sequence continues at coordinate 9,823 of VBLP01000776.1, forward strand.
GGCGTCGTGGCCGGCGACGGCGGCGACACCGGCGATCTCGAGGCCGGCATTGCCGCGCGCGACCGCCGCGACGCCGGCGGCCTGCGCGTGGGCATCGCGGCCGGCGACGGCGGCGACGCCGGCGACCTGCGTGCCGGCCGAGCGGTGGGCCACGGCGGCGACGCCGGCGGCCTGGATGCCGTCGAGCTGATCGGCGACCGCGGCGGTGCCGGCGACTTGCACGCCGTCCAGATCACCGGACACCGCCGCGACGCCTGCAACCTGGGTCCCGGCGACGCGCCGGGCGATCGCGGCGACGCCTGCGATCTGGAAGCCGGCGACGAGGCCGCGCTCGACGTCGGCGATGCCGCTCAGCGACAGCCCGCTCGAGCCTCCGGACACGCCGACCAGCAGATCGATCGACAG
>VBLP01000020.1:0-2855 GCA_005887925.1 Deltaproteobacteria bacterium
TGCCGCGGCCGGCCTCGAAGTGGGTCACCCAGGCATCGGGCGGGTAGAACCCGAAGCACGGCCGGAGCAGCGCCTCCCGGTCGGTCCACAGGTTGCCGACCGCGACCGCGTGCTCGCCGAACGACTCCTGATCGTCGCTGATCTCGAGCGCGCTCTTGAGCGACGCGTCGAGGTAGGTCGACATCGCGGTGCGCAGCGCGTTGCCCGGCGTCCGGGTGCTGCGGCACAGCTGGACCAGCCGCGAGGTCGCGACCGCGAACCGCCGGGGCAGCGGGTCGCCGGCGTTGGCGAGCGGGAACGTCATGCCGTAGCGCGCGTTGGCCATCGGCGACGGCCACGACATCGAGCAGCGCCGCGGGTTGGCCACGACCTTGGTCGCGCGGCTCTCCTCGCTGCCGAGCCGCTCCCAGATCAGCGGGCCGCCGCTGGCCCGGCGCTCGACGATCGGCGTGATCAGCGGGACGCCGCCCGGGCCTCCGAAATATTCTCCGTCGGGCGCGTCGAGCACGAACTCCAGCGTGAGCCGGTCGTAATCGAACTGTACGCGGTGCGACCACACCTCCGACCCGTCGAGCAAGTGCGGAAACTCGGCGCGCTTGGTGACCAGCGACGGCTCGGCGCGGGTCAGCGCGAACGCGTTGGCGATCCGGTAGCTCCAGGTCAGCCGGCGGTAGTGCTTGGCGGTCCAGGCGTTGGAGCGATACTCGAAGTAGCCGCCGGCGTCGCGCCGGGTCACCGGCAGCCGCTGGCCGTCGACCATCGCGGTCAGCTCGGGGGCGGTGCAGAAGCTCTCGCCGACCCGGGCCAGCACGATCGGCTCCGAGAGGTCGAGGTCGTCGATCTCGACGTCGATCTTGGCGATTCCGGTCTCGGGGTCGAGCGTGGCGCGGCGGGTGACGTGGCTCGCCCACGACCTGAGCGGCTTGGAGATGTCGGGCGGCCGCTCGACGTCGAGGTCGAAGTACATGAACCGCCGGCGATCTTCGCGCGCGGTGTACGCGCCCAGCCCCTCGCTCTCGTAGACCTCGACGCGGAGCCGGTTGCGATGCAGGTCGACGATCGAGAACTGGTTGGCGACCGCGTCGGGCCGGTCCTCGGACGCCGCGCCGAGCGTGCCGGTCGACACCAGCGCGAAGTCATTGGTGATGAAGCGGTGGAGCTGGGCATGCGTCTTGTGGACATGGCCGTGGAACCCGACCTTGATCCCCGAGGTGACCAGCGCGGTCAGGTTCTCGAACGTCAGGCGATCGGGCCGGCTGCGGTGGCTCTCGAGTCCGTGATGCCACACACCGATCCGCAGGAAGTTGCGGCTGTGGTCGACGCGATCGACGTGGTCGCGCGCCTCGGTGATCGCATCCTCGTGGATCTGCGCGCCGTGCCAGTAACGGTCGTTGCGGTAGCAGCTGTTGAAGCCGAGCAGCGCGACGTGGAGCTCGGGGAATACGTGGGCTTGCCAGTCGCCGGTTCCGCCGCGCGGATCGACGAGCGCGAACGGCCGGTGCGGCGGCACGAGCTGGCCGGCGTAGTAGTCGGTGAGGAACGTCTGCACGGCGGCGAACCGGTCGTGGTAACGGTCCGCACGGATCTGGAACGCGCTGGTGTGACCGTACAGGCCGGTCTTGACGCGAAACGGCTGGGTTTCCGGGCGCGAGAGGCCGTCGGCGAACCACTGCTCGGCGAGCTCGGATCGCGCGTTGGCCAGGGCGAGCGTCTCGAAGACTTCGGCCGTCCAGTCGACGTCGTGGTTGCCCGGGACGATCACGATGCGCGTCTTGACCGCGGCGCGATCGCCGAGCACGAGCGGCTCGATCTCGGCCTCGAGGAAGCGCTTGAGCTTGGCGTACTCCGTCGCCGCCGACCGCTGGGTCAGATCACCGGAAACCACGACGAAATCGAAGCGCATTCCCGCGACCGCCGGACGCGCGCGCCCCCACAGCTGGTTGAGCTCGCGGCCGTCGTGCGTGACGTGCAGATCGGAGAGGTGGAGAATCTTCACGTCACCTCACCCGAACCGCGCGACGGCGGCGGCGTAAACCGACGTAGACCTTGGGCAGATCAGTCGTCGGATTCGAGCGGCCGCTGCTGCTTGAGCGCGTCCACAGTCGCGATCACTTCCTGCAGCTTTCTGACACTGCTGTGATCGACGCGGAGACGATGCGGGTACAAGGCCACCGAGTCCTGGGGCTTCTTGGGCACGCTCACAAGGTAAGTGTGCTCCTACGCCAATCCACGGGCAAGAGATCCGGTAAGGGACAGAGCAAGAATTCGCGATAGCAGCTACCTGCCAATCTTGGGGAAGGGATGGGGCATGACAACAGGGTGCCTGTGATCGTGGGCAACCTCCGAAGGGGGTTCGAGGTCTCGGGAGCGGACCGAGCCGCGCCGCGTCGAGTATGTGGAAAGAAGGGTGTTTCCTCGAAGTTATGATCCGATCGAGCAACAGATGCAAATCAAACAGACCAGCTTTGCGGGAAGTTTTCCTACGGATGCTTCGTAGCCGCGCCGGCGGTCGGGGCCGCGCGCCCGAGATCTCCTCGGCGGTCCGAACGCGGCTCGCCCGCGTCGCTTACTTGAAGTTGCCCATCGGCAGCCGGCGGCGGCCGATCCACTCGCCGAGCGACGCGTGCGCCATGCGTGCAGCGCGGTCACCGCATCGGCCGCGTACTCGTCGATCACCCGCTCGATCTCGTCGGGTCGGCTCGACAGCGGCGGGACCTCGATCGGCGCCGACACCAGCTCCTTGCTGTCCGGTGGCCGGACGCCGCACACGATCAGCTGGACGCGGGTGCCGGGATCGTGGAGCGCGGTGGTGACGTCGGCGAAGTCGCGCGGCAGTCGCTTGACCCACATGCACA
>VBLP01000020.1:2895-33620 GCA_005887925.1 Deltaproteobacteria bacterium
CGAGTAGTGGTGCAGGCCGCGCGCGATCGGCACGAGGTCGCCGTCGCCGCACAGCGCGAGCGCGGCGCGCCGGGTCGCCGACAGCCGCACCGAGCGCACGGCGAGATCGACCGTCTCGGCGCGATCGCTCGACCAGCCGAGGATGCGGGCGAGGAAGCCGCGCAGCAGGATCAGCCGCGGGCTCTCGGCGATCAGCGTGATGCCGCCGACGCCGAGCTCGGAGCCCGGCTCGAGCAGCACCTTGGGCCGGCGGATGCCGTCGAGCCGCATGCCGTTCTTGCTGTCGAGGTCGTGCGCGATCCAGCGCGAGGCCTCGCGGACCAGCCGCACGTGCTGGCGCGACAGGCATCCGCTCGGGTCGCTCAGCTGCAGCGAGCAGGTCTCCGATGAGCCAATCATCAGCGTCGCGTTCGGGTCGGCGGGCAAGGGATAGCTGCGATCGGTGCCCCACTCGCGCAGCCGCACGACCTCGTCATCGATCGCCCACGCGTCCGCCCCCAGGTCCGTCTTGGTCGCCATCGTCATGCGTTGCTGGCCAAGCAGCGTATCAAAACCAGGCAGGGTGCAACGTTCTACCGTGATGCCGACCTAAGCCTTTCTCTGAGGCAATCATTGGCCAGTAGATTCAGCCGGTTACCTGGCCTGTCCCACGATGCTGGAGGATCCAGCCGCCGGCTCGCCGGCCGCCCGGTGGTATGACCAGATGGTGTTCGCGATGCGCTCACCCCTGTCCTCTACAGCTACAGCGTAGCGCCGCGGCGGGATCCACCACGCGATCGTCGGATCGGCGGCGGAACCGGGCGCGGGAGCACGCGCTCGGTGCTGCCGCAGCCGATCCCCCACGCAGGGAGCGTCCGGCACGCATGCGGAACGGCCTGCGCGCGGGAGCGCGTGCCGGGTTGCGATCGAGGGCGAGATGTCTGCGGGGTTCGGCGCACGCGGAGCGCCTCGCGTTCGGATCTCGTCCCGCGAGATCCCTCACCGCCGGTCATGATCCTCGATGGAAAAACCGGCCGGACGGTCCGCGAGATCACTCCTCGCCCGGTGCGCGACGACGCCTCGCATGACCTGCGCGATCGCGGCGAGCAGCTGGAAGAACGCGCGGATGGCGGCGGCGCCGCCGCGTTCGTCGAACGAGCACGTGGCCCGACCAGCGCTCGCGACGCTCGTGAAGGGGTTGGGCGCACCTACTCCTCAGTTCAGTGCGGCAAGTCAAGAGAACACACCTTCGTAAACAAATAGAAATCTGTTTGGTGCAAATCGTCACAATTTGTGCGGCAGTAGCCTCCGCTCACTAACCCTCGGAGGCAGCTTCAATGAGACGAATCAAGACGATAGCTAGTAGCCTCGGTCTGATTCTCGTCGGCGTAGCGTCGATCACAGCCGATGCTGACTCATCAGCACCGGCATCGCTGCGCATGCGCGCACACTCGGATGCGGCGAGCGCGCACTGGAATCCCGTGCGGTGGGGCAAGCGGATCGCACAGGCTGCCACCAACCAGCCCAGCGATCCGGCGCCGCCGAGCGGGGATGGGTCCAGCACCACGGCCGCACAACCCACGGACACGCCGCCGCCCGCCGACACGCCACCGCCGGCAGATCCACCGGCGCCCGCGCCTGCAGCGTCGGCGGAGCCGGCACCCGCGGCGGAGCCGGCAGCGGCGCCCGCGGAGCCGACCGCCGCGTCCGCACCGGCGGCCAGCGTCGAGCAGACGTCTCAGCTGAGCGACGAGGAGCTCGCCAAGCTATCCGAGCAGAGCGCCAAGGAAGAGGTCATCACGATCACCGGCTCGACGATCGAGCGCAAGACGCTGACCACGCCGGCGCCGCTGACGATCCTCAACCGCCAGGACCTCCAGGTGTTCGGCCGCGCGACCATCGGCGATATCCTGCAAGCGCTGCCCGAGCAGGCCAACGCGATCAACGCGCAGTCCAACAACGGCGGTGACGGCACGACCCGCATCAGCATTCGCGGTCTGGGCTCCGCCCGCACGCTCACCCTGCTCAACGGCCGCCGCGTCGTCGCGGGTGGCTCGGGCGCCAACACCTCGGTCGACTTCAACGCGATCCCGCTGGCGATGATCGAGCGCGTCGAGGTCCTCAAGGACGGCGCGTCTGCCGTGTACGGCTCCGACGCGATCGGCGGTGTGGTCAACATCATCACGCGCAGCGACTTCAACGGCACCGAGGCCTCGGTCTACACCGGCGGCACGTCGGCCGGCGACGGCCTCACCTACGACGCCAGCTTCGTCACCGGCTACACGTCGCAGGACAAGAAGGGCAACATCGTGTTCTCGGCGGGCATCCAGAACCAGAAGCCCGTGATGGCCGGTGATCGCCAGTTCTCGAACCGGCTGCGAAGCTACGACTACAACCAGCACATCGAGACCACGGGCAACATCACGACCGCGCCGAGCGGGTACCTCAACGCCAAGGCCGGCATCGCCGGTCCCGGCGGCGCCAAGCCGGTGCCGCGCGACATCTGCGGCGCCGGCATCGACTTCTGCACGTCCGACGGCATGGGCGGCTTCCGGCCGTTCACCGACGCCGACCTCTACAACCCGCAGCCCGCCAACTACCTCTACACGCCATCGACTCGCTACAACGTGTACAGCACGGGCACCTACAAGCTCCTGCCGCACACCTCGTCGTTCTTCGAGGCGAGCTACCTGAACCGCACCAGCGATCAGATGCTCGCGCCCACGCCGTTCTCGTCGGCGGCGCCGATCTCCAAGGACAGCATGTACAACCCGTTCGGCGCCGACGTCCTCGACTACCAGCGCCGGCTCGGGGAGTTCGGCAATCGCCGGTTCCTGCAGAGCGTCGACACGTTCCGCATCGTCGGTGGGCTCCAGGGCACGATCCCCGAGGAGGTGCCCGCGCTCGAGAACTGGAAGTGGGAGCTGTCGTACAACTACGGCCACGCCAGCTCGCTCAACCGCAACCAGGGCAACCTGATCAAGAGCCGGCTCGCCCAGTCGCTCGGTCCGAGCATGCTCGACGCCAGCGGCCGCCCGATCTGCGTCCGCACGGCGGGCAACCCGGCGACCGCGATCGCGGGCTGCGTGCCGATGAACATCCTGGGCCCGATGGGTTCGATCGATCCGGCGGCCGCGGGGTGGGTCACCTTCACCGGCGTCTCGGGAGGCTTCAACCAGCAGCAGACGGTGCTCGCGCAGACCCACGGCCACGTCGTCGAGCTGCCCAACCGCGGCGATATCTCGATCGCGGTGGGCGGCGATTACCGCGTCGAGTCGGGCGGCACCAACCCCGATCCGCTGACCGCGACCGGCGACACCACGGGTAACGCGCAGCTGCCGACCTCGGGCAAGTACCGCGTCGCCGAGGGTTTCGGCGAGCTCTCGATCGTGCCGGTCCGCGGAAAGGAGTTCGCCGAGTGGGTCGAGCTCAACGTCGCCGCGCGCGGCTTCCACTACAACACGTTCGGCAACGGCGTGACCTGGAAGGCCGGCGGCCTGTTCCGGACCATCAACGGCGTCGCCGTGCGCGGCACGTACTCCACCGCGTTCCGCGCGCCGTCGATCGGCGACCTGTTCCAGGGCACGGCGGACTCGTTCCCGGCCAACCTCGATCCGTGCAACACGGCCGGCGGGATGATCAAGCTGACCGAGCTCGCCACGTCCAAGTGCATGGCACAGGGCGTCAACGTCGCGTCGAATCCGACCTACGCCGACAAGCAGCAGCGCACCGTCGTCGGCGGCAATCCCGACCTCGGGGCCGAGACCGCGAAGGTCTTCACCACCGGCATCGTGCTCGAGCCGCCGCAGGCCAAGGGCCTCTCGCTGACGGCCGACTACTGGAACATCAACATCAGCAATGCGATCCAGTCGATCCCGGCGTCGGTCATCCTGTCGAACTGCTACGTCCAGGGGCTCGATTCGTACCGCAACCAGGTCCACCGCAATCCGGCGCTCAACAACAAGATCGACTTCATCACCAACACCACGCAGAACGTCGGTGGTACGGCGACCTCGGGCCTCGACCTGGCGGCGGCGTTCGACCGCGGCTTCGGCAGCATCGGCCGGTTCCGCAGCGCGGCGGAGCTCCAGTACCTGTTCAAGTACAACATCGATAATTCGGGTAATGCGAACCAGATCCTCCACGCGCTCGGCAACTACGACTTCGGCGTGTTCCCGAAGTACAAGGCCAACTTCACCGGGCAGTGGGGCCATGCCAGCGGCGTCGGCGGCGGCTTCAACGTGCGCTACATCGGCTCGTACGAGGAGTGCGCCAACCGCGACTGCAACCACGGCCAGCCGTCCCGCGACATCAACTCGTGGGCCAAGCTCGACATGTTCGGCAGCTACACCGCGACCTCGCGCGCCGGCAAGACCACGCTGTCGGTCGGCATCAACAACCTGACGAACAACCAGCCGGCGGTGATCTACGCCGGATTTGCAGGTACGTCCGACTCCAGCACGTACGACTACATGGGGCGGTTCATGTACATGCGGCTGGCGCAGATGTTCTGATGCGCAGTCGCGAGCGGGCGCCGCTGTAACTCGGGCGCCCGCTCCCGCGGATTCCGCGAAGGAAACGGCGGCGGCGCGCGGCCCGCGGTAGGTTCGGGCATGCGCACTCCGCTCCTCCTGGCGCCCGCCATCACGGGCGCCGTGCTGCTGTCGTGCTCGCCGTCTCCGGATCCCGCGCCGTCGAGGCCACCCGCGGCGGCCCGCGCGGCACCCGAGCCCCCGGCGCGCGGCCGGGCGAGCGCGAGCAACGTGACGCTGACCGGCCAGGCCGCGAGGGGCGACTGGACGACCGACGCGCCGGGCGCGCGGCGCAAGCTCACGCCCGCCGACCTGCCGGCACCGTACGCGACGCCGTCGGCCGACAACGGCCCGACGATCGTGCGGCGGCCGGCCGGCGCGCTGCCGCGCGTGCCGGACGGCTTCGTCGTCGACGTGCTGATCGGCGACGTCAGGATGCCGCGGATGATCCGGACCGCGCCCAACGGCGACATCTTCGTCGTCGAGTCCGCCGCCGGCCGGGTCAAGGTCGTGCGCGGCGCCGATCGCGACGCCGGCCCCGAGCGGGTCAGCGTGTTCGCGACCGGCCTGCGCCAGCCATTCGGGATCGCGTTCTATCCGCCCGATGCGCCGAAGTGGGTCTACGTCGCCAACACCGACTCGGTCGTCCGGTTTCCGTACGCCGAGGGCGACCTCACCGCGCGCGGCGCGGCCGAGCGCATCATCGACAGCATCTCGGGCGGCGGCCGGCTGCGCGGCGGCGGCCACTGGACCCGCGACGTCGTGTTCTCGGCCGACGGTTCGAAGATGTACGTCTCGGTCGGCTCGCGCTCGAACGTATCCGACGACGAGGCCGAGGCGCGCCGCGCCCGGATCTTCGAGTACACGCCCGACGGCAAGAACGAGCGCGTGTTCGCCACCGGGATCCGCAACCCGGTCGGCCTCGCGGTCCACCCGGTCACCCACGATCTGTGGACCTCGGTCAACGAGCGCGACGAGCTCGGCGACCACCTGGTGCCCGACTACATCACGCGCGTCCGCGACGGCGGGTTCTACGGCTGGCCGTGGTTCTACATCGGGCCCAACCAGGATCCGCGCCACAAGGGCAAGCACCCCGAGCTGCGCGACAAGGTGATCGTCCCCGACGTGCTGCTGCAGTCGCACTCGGCGTCGCTCGGCATGATGTTCTACACCGCGACGCAGTTCCCCGAGGCGTACCGCGGCCAGGCGTTCGCCGCCGAGCACGGCTCGTGGAACCGCGCGCGCCGCACCGGCTACAAGGTGATCTGGGTGCCGCTCAAGGACGGCGTGCCGACCGGCGAGTACGTCGACTTCATGACCGGCATGGTCACCGCAGACGGCAACGTCTGGGGCCGCCCGGTCGCCGTCACCCAGACCCAGCAGGGCGCCCTGGTGGTCAGCGATGACGCCGGCAACTGCCTGTGGCGGATCCGCTACCGCGGGGTCAAGGCGCGCTGAGATCGATGATGTGCAGTAGCTACAGGCGCTGGACGAACCAGACGACGCCGGCGACGAAGATCGCGGCGGCGAGGCCGCGGACGATGGGGTGGTAGCGGCGGTGGCGCTGGAGGTACAGGATCAGCGGCGCGGCGATGAGGACGATCGTGATCTGGCCGAGCTCGACGCCGAGGTTGTAGCCGAACAGCGCCGGGATCACCGCGCCGGCGGCGAGATCGAGCTGGTGGAGGGCGGTTGCGAAGCCAAAGCCATGGACCAGGCCGAAGCCCGCGGCGACCTTCCAGCGGTGGCCCTCGAAGCGGCCGGCGAACGCCTCGGCGGCGACCACGGCGATCGACAGCGCGATCAGCGGCTCGATCAGCGCGGCGGGGGGGCGGGCGATGTCCAGCGCCGACAGCGCCAGGGTGATCGAGTGGCCGAGCGTGAAGCCGCTGACGATGCCCAGGATGCGGAACAGCGTGCCGCCGGCGAGCATGAGCGCGACGAGGAACAGGATGTGATCGAGGCCGTCGGGTAGCTTCCAGCCGGACGCGCCGTGCCACTGGTCGGGTGCGGCGCCGATGTGCTCGACGCCGGTCCACACGAAGTCGCCGAAGCCCGGGGCGTAGGAGGCGGCGAGCGCGAGCGAGGGCCGGGTGCGATCGGCGATGGCGATGCCGTCGTCGCCGCCGAGCTGGGCCTTGACCAGGACCTGGAACGTCGGCGAGACGCGCGGGCCGGCGAGGAACGGCAGGTCCCAGCGCAGGGCGCGGATCGCCGCAGGGCACCGGGCGAAGGCGGTGAGCGTGACGGTCTTGTCGGCGAGCGCCGCGGTGGCGGAGGCGGCGGGCGATCGCGGCGGCGTCGAGCGTGGCGGGATCGGCGGCGACCAGGCGGGCCGCGGCGTTGAGGTGGAGGTCGAGCGCGGCGGACAGCGTGTCGCGCTCGGCGGTGATCCGGAGGTAGCCGAGGTCGAGCGGGTGGGCCGCCGCGGGGCGCGCGAGGCCGATCGCGACGGCGAGGCAGGCGACGGCGGCGAGCCGCCGCGCGGTCATCGCGGCTGCCCCAGGCCGAGCTTGCGCCAGCCGGAGTCGCCGGGGTCGAGTCGGTCGGCGAGGCGGGCGTAGAGCGCGGCGGCGGCGGTGTCGCCGCGCTGGGTCGCGAGCAGCGCCGCGAGCTCGTAGAGCTGGGCCTCGCGGGCGCCGGTGGCGAGCGCGGCCTGGACCTCGCGGCTGGCCTCGTCGCGCGCGCCGGCGCGGGCGAGCGCGCGGGCGAGCTGGAACCGGGCCTCGAAGCTGCCGCGGCGCGCGACCTCCTGGCGGGCGAGCGCGATCGCCTCGGGCAGCTCCGACGGCCGGCCGCGATCGACGAGGACCTCGACGAGATCGAGGCGGTGGCCCAGACCGCCCTCACCGAGCTCGCCGCGCACGACGGTCTCGACCTGGCCGCGCAGGGCGTCGGCGGCGGCGGCGTCACCGGCGAGCGCGCGGGCGCGCGCCTGATCGATCAGGTAGCGGACCTGGCGCGACGCGATGAACGCCTGCTCGAACAGGTGCGCGGCGTCGTCGGGGTGGCCGGTGCGCAGCGCGAGCTCGCCGCGGTACGCGGTGGCCAGCGCGAAGCCCGGCACGACGCGCAGGGCCTCGTCGAGGGCGCGCGCGGCGCCGGCGAGCTCGCCGCGGCGGAGCAGGAACCGGCCCCACAGCGCGCGCAGCCGGGCGGCGGCGGGGAGGTCGCCGGGCTCCTCGACGCGCGCGGCGCGGGCGAAGTCGAGCGCGGCCTCGGCGTCGCGGCCCTGCGCCTGGAGCACCAGCGCGCGCATCAGGTAGGCCGCGGCGTCGGGCCTGATCGCGAGCGCGGTGTCGGCGGCGCCGGCGGCGTCGGCGAGCTCGCCGAGCGCGAGGTGCGCCGTGGCGATGATGATCTGCGCGCTCGCGGACCGCGCCTTGTGCTGCCGCGCGAGATCGATCGCGGCGCGGAAGTCGTGGCGCGCGTCGGCGAGCTTGGCGAGCGTGAGCACCGCCGGGTTCGGCGTGGCCAGCAGCTCGAGCGAGCGCCGCGCGCGGGCCTCGGCGGTCCGGTAGTCGCCGGGATCGCCGTCGCTCTGGGCGCGCCGGAGGTAGAGCTCGGCGAGCTCGGCGTAATCGAACGGCGACGCCAGGTCCTGAACGCGGGTCTCGAGCGCGGCGATCGCGTCGGCGGTGCCGGCCGTGGCGTCGGCGGACGGCAGCACCGCATGGCGGTAGCGCAGCGCGCCGGGGTCGGGGGCGAGCTCGGTCAGCTCGGGACGGCCATCGCCGCCGGGGTGGCGGTGCAGGCGCACCAGCGCGACCGCGCCGACCGCCAGCGCGCCCAGCACGATGCCCGCAGCTCCCGCCCTTGCAGCGAGCCGTCCGTCGCTCGCGTTCGAGAACATCATGGTCGACTCCAGCCCTCGATCCTCGGGGTCGGAGCAGTACGGGCGACCGGCCGCGCCGGATCGATCGAGTCGCGATCGGCCCGCGATCGATCCGGATCTCGCAAGCACTCGTACATCGCCGCGGGGCTGCAAAGACGCGGTGGTTGCCGCGGATGGTTTCGCGTTGCCCCGTCTTACGCAAAAGGAGAACAGATGAAGAGGATAGTTCTGGCATCGCTACCAGTGGTGGCGGTGATCGCGATGGTCGCGGTCGCCGTGCGCACCAGCTACGCGTCGGATCACGACGACGGGGAGACCGATCTCAAGGCGCGCGCGCTGAACCTCAGCGATCACTTCGCGTTCAAGTCGCCGGGAGACCCGACCAAGCTGTCGCTGATCATGTACTTCAACCCGCGCTCGCTGCCCGGCAAGCAGTACACGCTGAGCACCAAGGCGCGCTACGAGCTCCACGTCAGCAAGGTTGCGGCGCGGACCACGGCGCCGACCAGCAAGGACGACTACCTGTTCCGGTTCGAGGCCGGGCCGGCCGACGCCACAGGCGTGCAGACCGTCACCGTGACCGTGTTCAAGGACGGCGCGCAGCTCGGCACGCACACCGGCATGACCACCGCGATCGGCCCGTCGAAGGCCGGCGCGATCACCACCAACACTGGCACGGTCGGCGGCATCGACCTCAAGTACTTCATCGGGCCGCGCGCCGACTCGTTCGCGTTCGACGTGGTGCGGTTCTTCCAGGTCCGCGCGTTCCTGGCGTCGCGGTTCTTCGGCGGCGCCAACGGCAACGGCAACGCCAGCGCCACGCTCGCCGACAACTGCCGCGGCGACAAGTTCCTCGCCAACCTCCTGCCCGGCGGCCCGGCCGCGGGCGAGGCCGGCGGCGTGCCCGACGCCGACGTGATCAACCTGTTCAACCCACCCAGCTGCGCACCCGACTTCACCAAGAACCTCAACGTCACCGCGATCGTGCTCAACGTGCCGATCGCCCAGCTCGGCGGCGCGATCTTCGATACGTGGTCGACGATCTCGGTGTCCGAGTAAAAGGGGATGACCATGACCATGCCTACCTCCCTGTTGCGCGGCGCCGCGGCGCTCGCGCTGATCCTGACCGGCTGCAGCGACGGCTCGTCGAACAAGGGCCCCGATGGCGGCATGCCGCCGGACTCGCCGCCGAGCAGCCCGGCGTTCCACCAGGTCGAGCAGCTCGCGCGGCCCGGCATCAACGAGGCGCTGCTGATCACCGAGGCGTTCAACGCCGGGTTCAACGCGGCCGCGCCGAGCTTCGCCGGCGTGCCGGCGGACACGCTCAACGCCGTGGTCGGCGAGGCCAAGACGGTGCTCAAGGCGCTCTACCTCGGCGGCTGCCTGCTCAACGGCGCGCTGAGCCTGAGCGCCGACCAGGGCGTCAAGCCGGCCGGCATGACCTGCCACGCGGTCGGCCCGGCGCTCTGGGTCGAGAACTCGCTGGCCGGCGTCACGCTGACCCAGGCGTCCAAGGACGCGGCGCAGCGCTACGCCGACAAGGTGTTCAGCCAGTTCGTTCCCGACGTGATGCGGGTCGACACCAGCGTCGACAGCAACTACCTCACGCTGTGCGGCGATGCGAGCTCGACGCCGCTGTTGTGCGGCGGCCGGTTCCTCAACAACGACGTCATCGACGTCACGTACAACTACTTCCTCAACGGCGCCGCGACGACCAAGGGCCCGTATGATCAGTTCCGGGCGCTGACCGGCGACGGCGTGATGTTCTCGACCGACGACGCCAGCAACGTCGGCGCGGTCACGCTCGCCGATCCGACGAACCACCAGCAGGGCCACCCGAACGTCTCGCCGACGTTCCCGTACTCCGCCGCGCCGTTCTGACCACGACCATCGGCCGCGGCTTCGCTATGCTGCGGCCGATGGTACGCCTCGATTTCCGGTGCGGGCTCGCGAGCCCGGGCGGCGGTGCGCGGTGAGCCGCATGCTGCTGGTCCATCCGCCGATCGCGCCGTGGCTGGTCCGCACCGCGGACGGCTGCCGCGCGACGCTGCTGTGCCGCGGCGCGCCCGATCTGGTCTACCTGCGCGCCGAGCCCGACAACGAGGAGCTGCTGGTGGCGATGCAGCGGGTCGCCGAGGTCAACGGCCTGGCGTGCTACGAGGCGGTCGCGCCGTGGGATCGCAGCAACGAGACCACGCACTACGCGTTCAAGGTGATCCACGACGGCGGGCAGAGCTGGCTCGCCGCCGACGGCGTGCACCGCTATCCGCCGCCGCGCGAGCTGCACTTCAAGGTGTGCCGCGCGCACGCGCCGCCGGCGTGGGTCGCCGACCAGATCGTCTACCAGATCTTCCCCGATCGGTTCTGCCAGGGCGATCCGTCGCTCGCGGTCGCGACCGACGAGTACGTCTACGGCACCGGGCGGACGCGCGTGGTGGCCCGGCCGTGGGGCGCGCCGATCGATCCGAGCGTGGCCGCGACGGCGTTCTACGGCGGCGACCTCGTCGGCGTGCGCCGCCAGCTCGACTACCTCGCCGGCGAGCTCGGCGTCACCGCGCTGTACCTGAACCCGATCTTCACCTCGGGCAGCAACCACAAGTACGACACCGAGGACTACGACCACGTCGATCCGCACCTCGGCGGCAACGCGGCGCTGGCCGATCTGTGCGCGGCGCTGCGCGGGCGCGGGATGCGGCTCGTGCTCGACGCGGTGGTCAACCACACCGGCGCCAACCATCCCTGGTTCGATCGCTTCGGCCGGCACGGCGGCGGCGCCTACCAGTCGGCCGAGTCGCCGTGGCGATCGTGGTACACGTTCGAGGGCGCCGGCTATGCGAGCTGGAAGGGTCACGCCTCGTTGCCGGTGCTCGACTTCGCGTCGCCCGAGGTCCAGGCCGCGATCTACGGCGACGCCGGCGTGCTGCGGCGCTGGCTGCGGCCGCCGTACGCGATCGACGGCTGGCGGTTCGACGTGATCCACATGCTCGGCGAGGGCCCCGGCGCCCACAACAACGCCCACCACGTGCGGGCGCTGCGCCGCGCGGTCAAGGGCGAGAACCCCGACGCCTACGTGATGGGCGAGCACTTCGGCGAGGCGACGCGCTGGCTGCAGGGCGACCAGGAGGACGGCGCGATGAACTACTACGGCTTCGCGCATCCGGTGCGGGCCTGGCTCGCCGGCCAGGACCTCGGCGGCGAGCCGGCGCGGCTGTCGACCGTCGACTTCGAGCGCTGGCTCACCGCGGCGCGCGCCCGCGTGCCGTACGCCAACCAGCTCGCCCAGCTCGGCCTCCTCGACAGCCACGACACGTCGCGGCTCTTGACCGCGGTCGGCGACGACGTCGGGCGGATGCAGCTCGCGGTGACGCTCCTCCTCGGCTATCCGGGCGTGCCGTGCATCTACTACGGCGACGAGATCGGCCTTCGGGGCGGCCGCGATCCCGATTGCCGGCGCTGCTTCGACTGGGACCGCGCCCACTGGCACGCCGAGCTCCACGCGCATTACCGCCGGATGATCGCGTGGCGCAAGGCGCGCCCCGAGTGGCGACACGGCGCGTACCAGACCCTGGCGGTCGGCGACGACGCGCTGGTGTTCGCGCGCTACACCGAGCGCTCGGTCACGCTGGTCGGCGCCAACCGCGGCGCGGCGCGCGCGACCTTGCCACTGCCGCTCGGCGAGCTGCCGGTCGAGGTCGCGCGCTGGCAGGGCGCGGATGGCGGGCCGATCGCCGCGGCCGAGCTCGCGGCCGGGATCGCGATCGAGCCGGGCGGCTGGACGCTCGTGTTCGGCGACGCAGGCTAGACCGGTCGCCAGGACGGATCGCCACCACGGCCGTCCGGGGATCGGACAGCAGGCGATTGTCGGTGCGCGAACGCGAGCGTCTCGTGCGCGATGTGGTAGCCAGCCCGTGCGGGCAACGGCCCGCGTCCACCATGACGAAGGGGTCTGACATGATAGAGCGCGGGCTCGCATTCATCGACGTCGATGAGAACCGTCTCGAGCTGTGGCTGAAACGCGATCGCGTGCAGCTGGTCGTGATCGATAGCCGGCCCGAGCTGGAAGCAGACGAGCTGCGCCGGTTCGCCTCCGTGCTGTTCGCCGAGTACGTCGCGCGCGATCTCGCCGACCGGCTCGCCGCGGCGCGGGCCGAGCTCGCCGCGGTGCGCGATCCCGATCGCAGCGCGGACGAGCGAACCGCCGCGATCGACGTTGCGCTGCGCGCGATCGACGACGCGACGGCGGCGATGGCGATCCCGGAGGCCGAGACCCTGCCCGAGCCCGAGCCCGAGCCCGAGCCCGAGCGGCCCTGGGAATCGGCGGCCGGCCATGCGCCCGCGCCGGTGGTGCCCGTCGAGCCGGTGCCCGGGACGAGCGTGGCGGCGCTGCTGGCCTTGCGGAGCTGCCGGCCATATCAGACCCCGAGAGCTCTGGCGAGATCTCCGGCGAGACCTGTGGCATCTCCGGAATCTCCGGCATCTGGAGCGTCTTTTATCTCCGGCATCTCCGGCATCTCCGGCATCTCCGGCACATCCGGCTCATCCGGCTCGTCGGGCTCATCCGGGGCGCCGCTGGGTCCGCGCAGGGCGCGCAAGCGGGGCACCACGCCGCGAGGGTCGGGCGGGGGCGGCGGCGATCGCGCCCGCGAGCCCGGCGCGCTCGGCTGGCGCTGGTGCGCGCTTACATCTTCTTCTGGTCGCCCGCGGTGATCTTGGCCAGCGAGTCCGGCTTCAGGTGGCGCTTGATGGCGGCGTTGACCTGATCGACGGTGAGCGCGGCGACGGCGGCGTTGTGCTTGGTCCAGAAGTCGAGCTTGCGATCGACGTAGAGGCCGTCGTGCAAGAGCCGGAGCACGACGCCGTCGTTGGACAGGTCGCGATCGAAGGCCTGCTGCAGCCCCGACTTGGCGTTGCTCAGCTCCTCGGCGGTGACTCCACCCGAGACCAGCTTGACGATCTCCTCGGTCATCGCCGCCATGCCTTTCTTGGCGTTCTCGGGGTTGAGCGCGCCGGCGGCGAAGAACACGCCGACCGGATCGAGCGAGTCGAGCTGGAACCCCGAGAACGCGGCGTACGACAGGCCGTCCTTCTGGCGCAGCCGGGTCAGCAGCCGCGACACGAAGCCGCCGCCGCCGAGCGTGTAGCCCGCGGCGTCCATCGCCGGCGCGTCGGGGTCGTCGTCCTTCATGTCGATGGCGTGGACCGCGGCGATCCAGGCGTTGGCCTTGTCGGGGAAGTCGAGCACCTGCTCGCCGGCGGCGGTCGCGGTGTACCTGCGCGCGATCCGCTTGTACGGCCGCGGCGACTTCCAGCTGCCCCAGGTGCGCTCGATCCACGGCTTGATCGCGGCGGTGTCGACGTCGCCCACGATGGTCATGGTGGCGTGCCCGGTGCCGAACATCGCGGGGAACTTCTTGAGGTCGGCGAGATGCAGCGCCTTGAGCTCGGCGATCGCCTCGACGGTGGTCGGGATGTAGAGCGGGTGCGCGGGCGGGTAGGGCGCCAGCGCGCGCGACGCGGTCGTGAACGCCTGGGCCTGCGGGTCGGACTTCTGATCGTCGAGCTGGGTCAGGTTGTCCTTGACCACGATGTCGAACTGGTCCTGCGGGAACGCGGGCTCGCGCAGCACCTCGTCGACCTGGGCCAGCACCTGGCCGAGATTATCGCGCGTGGTCTGGATGTTGACGTCGATCGCGCCGGGCCGGGCAGAGAAGCCGACCTGGGCCTCGAGGACATCCCACTGGTCCTTGAGCTGCTGGAAGCTGTGGCGCCTGGTGCCGCGCGCGAGCATCTCGCCGACCAGCGACGCGGCGGCGCGGTTGCCGGTGAAGTCGGCCTCGGTGCCGTAGTGCAGCGTGACGTGGGCGCGCACGACGTGGCCGCGGGTCTGCTTGGCGAGGATCGCGAGCTTCATGCCCGAGGCGAGCACGCTGCGCGCGGTGCGCTTCTCGATGTTGTCGAGCGAGGCGTCGAACTTCTCGCCCTCGGCCTCGGGCGGCGCGCCCTTGTAGCCGGCGACGACCTTGGCGATGTCGGGGGTCTCGCGCTGCGGCGCGCGCTCGGCGGCCTTGGTCGGGAAGAACATGCCGAGCGTGCGGTTCGACGGCACCAGGTACGCCGCGGCGGCCTTCTGGACGTCGTCGGCGGTGAGCTGGGCGACGCGATCGCGCTGCAGGAACAGGAGGCGCCAGTCGCCGGCCGCGATGTACTCCGACAGCGTGATGCAGAGCTGCTGGCTGTTGGCGAACCGGAGCTTGAACTGCTTCTTCGACTTGGCCTTGAACCGCGCGACCTCGATGTCGGTGATCTTGGACTTCGCGACGCTCTCGACGACGGCGATCATCTTGTCGCGCACCGCCTCGATCGACTTGTTCGCCGGCAGGGTCGCGTCCAGCTCGATCACCCCCGGATCGTGGAGCGGCTGCACCCGCGAGGTCACCGAGGTCGCGAGCCCGGACTTGACCAGCGCGACATACAGCCGGCCGGACGGCTCGCTGGTCAGCACGTCGGCGAGCGCCCGGACCGCGGCGAAGTCGGCCTCGGCCGCCGCCGACACGTGATAGACGAGGCCGACGACCTGGACGTCGCCGTTGCGCCGCAGGCTGACCACGCGCTCGCCGTCCTGGACCGGCTCGGTGGTGTAGGTCGGCTCGATCGGCGCCGCCGGGTTGGCGAGGTTGCCGAAGTGCGTGGTGATCAGGCCGAGCGCGGTGGTGGCGTCGAACTTGCCGGCGACGATCAGCACCGCGTTGTCGGGCCGGTAGTACTTCTTGTAGAACCGCTTGAGCGTGGTCGCCGGCACCTTCTCGATGTCGGCGCGCGAGCCGATCACCGACTTGCCGTAGTTGTGCCAGAGATACGCGGTCGACCACATCCGCTCCGACAGGATCCCGCTCGGGTCGTTCTCGCCGATCTCGAACTCGTTGCGCACGACCGAGAACTCCTTGTCGAGGTCGGCCTGCGCGATGCTGGCGTTGAGCATGCGGTCGGCCTCGAGCTCGAGCGCCCACGCGAGATTGTCACCCTTGACCGGCAGGGTCTCGAAGTAGTTGGTGCGGTCGTAGTCGGTCGTCGCGTTGTTGTCGGCGCCGCGCTGCTCGAGCTCCTCCCAGATCTTGGGGTGCCTGGGCGAGCCCTTGAACAGCATGTGCTCGAGCAGGTGCGCCATGCCGGTCTCGCCGTAGCCCTCCATGCGCGAGCCGACGAGGTACGTGACGTTGACGGTGAAGGTCTCCTTCGACGGATCGGGGAACAGCAGCACGCGCAGGCCGTTGCCGAGCGCGTACTCGGTGATGCCCTCGACGCTGGTGACCTGGCGCGGCGGCGCGGCGGTGGGTCGTGCGGGTTGCGCCGGAGCGGGTGGGGCCGCCCTGGGCGGGGCGGGCCTGGCCGGCGCGGCCGGCGCGGGAGGCGCCGCGACCGCCGACGCGAGCGGTGCGAGGACGAGGCCGATGAGGAACGCGATCGCGCGTGAGAGCTTCACCCGACCGTTATCCCATGGCGTCTCGCCACGGCCAACCGGCGCATCGCGTCACCCTCGCTGCGACAACTGCGACAGCCGCGGCGTGCCCCGCTCACTCGAGCAAGCGGATCGCGACGAAGGCCTCGGCGGCCGCCATGGCCTGCTGCGAGCCGCGCCACACCGCGAGCGCGCGGACCGCGTCGATGGAGCGCGCGTCGGGTGCGGGCCGGATCTGGCTCTCGTAACAGGCCAGCGCGCGCAGCTTGGTCTCGAGGTGCGCCGAGATCTCGACCCAGACGTTGGGCAGGAAGCCGGCCTCGAGGTACGGCGCGTTCCAGTGGGTCTCCGACGGCACCTCGTAGCAGTACACCGCGCGCAGCTTGCGCCCGGTCGGGCTCGACGTGCGCCACGCCACCGACAGCGCGTGAAACACCTCGCGGTGGTCCTTGTGCAGATCGAACGGGAACGGCGCATACAGCACGTCGGGCTGGATCGACTCGACCAGCGCGCCGATCGCCTTGTTGAGCTGCCACACCGGCTGATCGGCGACCAGCGCGGCGGGGACCTCCTCGAAGTGGAGCCGGTGCACGCCGAGCACCTCGACGGCGCGCCGCGCCTCGCCGCGGATCCGGTCCCACAAGGACGCCGGCCACAGCGGGTGCGGGGTCGCGCCGTGCCCGGTGACCACCGCGACGTGGACCTCGCAGCCCTCGGCGGCGCGGCGCGCGATCGTGCCGCCGCAGCCGAGCGTCTCGTCGTCGGCGTGCGGCGCGACCACCAGGATGCGGCGCGTGCTAGCGGAGGACATCGTCCGGCCTCACCGCGAGCGGCGCGCGGGGTTTGTCGACGATGAACGCGCCGATCACCAGCGCGTCGAGCCCGGTCGCCGCGAAGCAGCGGATCGCGTCGCGCGGCGTGCACACGATCGCCTCGCCCTTGACGTTGAACGAGGTGTTGAGCACGACCGGCACGCCGGTCTTGCGCTCGAACGCCTCGAGCACGGCGTGGTAGCGCGGCGCGGTCGCCGCGTCGACGGTCTGGACCCGCACGGTGCCGTCGACGTGGACCACCGCGGGCACGCCGGCGCGCGCGAGCTCGGTCGCCTCGAACGCGAGGATCATGAACGGTGCGTCGTCGGGCTTGACCAGGTAGCGCGCGGCGGACTCGATCGTGAGGCTCGGGCAGAACGGTCGCCAGTACTCGCGGAACTTGATCGCGGCGTTGACCCGGTCGCGCGCGGCGATCGTGCGCGGATCGGCGAGGATCGAGCGACCGCCGAGCGCGCGCGGGCCGCCCTCCATCCGGCCCTGGAACCAGCCGAGCACCTTGCCGTCGGCGAGCAGGTCGGCGGTCGCGGCGGCGAGGTCGTCGGGGCGGCGGTAGGCCAGGCCGCACTGCCGCAGCTGCTGCTCGACATCGTCGTCGCCGTAGGCCGGGCCGAGGTAGAGGTGCTCGAGCCGCGGCGGGCGGCGGCCGGTCGCCGCGACCTCGTGGCCGATCGCGGCGCCGATCGCCAGGCCGGAGTCGCTGGGGATCGGGAACGCCCACACGCGATCGAACACGCCGCGGCGCAGCCGGCTGTTCATCTTGACGTTGAGGCCGACGCCGCCGCCGATGCACGGCGCAGACAGCCCGGTCTCGCGCTGGAAGTGGCCGACCAGCCGGATCACGGTCTCCTCGAGCAGCCGCTGGGTCTCGAACGCGAGGTCCTCGTGGATCGGCTCGAGCCGGCGCGGGCCCTGGCGCGGCGGCAGGCCGATCAGATGGGGCAGTCGATCCGTGAAGCGATCGGAGTAGGTGTGCGAGCCGTGATGGAGGTAGGCCGGGTCGACCTCGTAGTCGAAGCCGCGCGGGCCGGGCCGGACGATCTGCGCCAGCTTGCCGCGCAGCTCGGGGTTGTCGCGGCCGTACGCCGCCAGGCCCATCACCTTGTACTCGCCGTCGTAGGCGTCGAAGCCGAGGTACTCGGTGATCGCGGCGTAGAACCAGCCGAGCGAGTGCGGGATCTCGATGCGGTGCAGCGGCTCGAGCGTGGTGCCGCGGCCGTGCCAGATCGTGGTGCAGTCGCTGTCGCCCGAGCCGTCGACGGTGAGGACCAGCGCCTCGTCGTACGGCGACAGGAAGAACGCCGCGGCGGCGTGGCTGCGGTGATGCGGGTGGAACGCCATCGCCGGGACGCCGGACGGCTCGACGCCGAAGTGGCGCACCAGCTGGTTCACGAGCGTGCGCTGGAGGGCCGCGGGCGCGAAGTAGCCGACGTTGCGCTGCTGCCAGCGCCGGGTCGCGTCGTCGGGCGGGTGGCTGCGGTTGATCTGGTCGTAGAACCGCGCCATGTCGCCCGAGCCGTAGCGCGGCGCGTCCCAGCCGTAGACGATCGCATCGAGGTCGCCGAGCCCGACGCGGCCGAGCGCGAGGCAGGTGTCGATCGACCGGATCGGGAACAGGTTGGCGGCATGCTTGTTGCGTAGCAGCCGCTCCTCCTCGACGTAGGCGACCACGTGGCCGTCGTCGATCAGCGCGGCCGCAGGATCGATACCGTGGAAATAACCGAGTAGGCGCATGGTGCTGCGTGCAACTTGATCACGGATCGCCGTCGCCTGGCCACCCGTTTCGCCGAGATCCTGCGCGGCCTGCCCGCGCGCTTCGACCTCCCGATCCTGCTCGTCGTGCACATCCACGAGCCGTTCGCGGTCGCACTCGCCGAGTGGCTCGACGGCCGTATCGCCAAGGCAGTGGGTGCGACCGGTTCGACGCGTCGAGCGATCGCGACGGTGGCGGCTCGCTGATCTCCCGCGCCTGCGGGCCCGGCCAGGCCACAGGGTTTACACGCCGAGGGCCATCCAGACGGGGTCGCGCGGGGGTTCGCCGGTGCCGAACTTCTTGGGGCGGGTGGTGTCGGGGTCGAGATAGGTGCCGAACAGGCGATCCCAGAGCGTGAACAGCGAGCCGTAGTTGCCGTCGTGGAGCTCGGCGTCGGAGCTGTGGTGGATGTGGTGATAGCGCGGGGTGACGAAGATGAGCTCGAGCCAGTTGGATCGCCAGGTCAGGTTGGCGTGCATCCAGTTGTTGCGGAACATGCCCTCGATGAGGATGGCGACGACGAGCCAGCCGGGTGCCCCGGCGAGGATCGGCAGTGCGGCGATCGTGGGCAGGTTGAACAGGACCTGCTGGGGGATGGAGGCGCGGGTCCCGGCGAGCCAGTACAGCTGCTCGGGCGAGTGGTGCCAGCGGTGGACGCGCCAGAGCCGGTGGGTGTGCATCAGCCGGTGCATCCAGTACGAGCCGAGGTCGGCGGCGAGGTAGAAGACGACGACGCGCGGCGCGAGCCAGAGCGCTGCGACGCTGGCCGACAGGTGCGACTTCGCGAACTCACCGGCGGGCGAGCAGATGTAGTTCGCCGCGGTGGTCACGCCGAACTGGTAGACGAGGGCGGCGGCGATGTCGCGCAGCAAGGTCTTGCGGTAGCGCAGCCTGCGGGCGGGCCGGGTGAGCTCGACGACGGTGAACAGCACACCGAAGGCGATGTAGCTGATCCAGAGCGGGTCCAGCTGGCGCAACCAGTCCACGGCGCGATTGTCCCCGAAGCCGGAGCAGATTCCCAGGCAGTTGATGCAGCGGAGTGGCGGTCAGAACTCGGGGTCGAGGCGGACGGTCTCGAGCGAGCGGGCGAGCATGCGATGGAACAGGGCGGGGGCGAACCAGGTGTAGGCGCACAGGCCGAGCCAGCCGAGCGCGAGGGCGCGCGACAGGGCCTCGAGGCCGAGCTCGTCGGTGATGATGACATCCAGGTGTTCCAGCGCCACCAGGCACCGAGCAGCCGGCTGCGGCGGGCCTGGATCGCGGCCCACAGCGCGAGGGCGTCGCGGCTGGTGGCGTCGTTGCGGAGCACGAACCGGGCGTGCTGCTCGGCGCCGGCGGCATCGCCGCGCGCGAGATCGATGTGGCCGGCGATGACGTGGGCGGGGTGGTCGGCGGGATCGCTCTCGAGCGCGAGCTGGGCGAGGCGGGCGGCCTCGCCGCGGTTGCCGGCATCGAGCTCGAGGGCGGCGAGCTGGGTCAGCGCGTCGGTGTACGCGGCGTCGAGCGCGAGCGCCTCCATCAGCAGCTCGCGGGCGCGGCCGCGATCGCCCTGCAGCCTGCGGATCCGGGCGCCGAGGACGTGCGCGGCGGGGGCAGGGGCGGGCTCCTGGAGCGCGATCAGGCAGTGCGCCCAGGCGTCGTCGAGCTTGCGCTCGGCGGCGAGCACGGCCGCGGCGACGCGGTGGATGTAGGGGTCGTTGCCGTCGAGGGCGAGCGCGGCGCGCACCTCGATCCCCGCGGCGGCGAGGCGGCGTGCGTCGAGCAGGATCGCGGCGAGCGCGGCGTGCGAGGCGGCGTGGTCGGGATCGAGCGACAGGGCGCGCTGGGCGAAGTCGGTCGCGCCGCGGTGGTTGCCGAGCCGGCGCTGGACCTCGGCCTGCTCGAGCAGGACGCCGATCTGGCGCGACCGGCTCATAGCGCACCCGACACGACGATGATCCACACGGGGTGATCGCTGAGCCCGAGGATGAAGCCGCGCGCGAGCCAGCCGATGCCGAGCAGGCGCCCGGCGTTGCGGACGGTGCCGCCGTAGTACTGGTAGACGTGGAACGTGCGGCTCTGGACGGTCTCGATGTAGTAGCTGATCGCCATCTTGAACCCGACGATGGCGAGCAGCGCGAGGCGGAGCGGCGCGCCGCGCGGCAGGATGCCGGCCTCGAACAGCGCGAGCACGAGCGCGGCGAGCGCGGCGGTGCCGGCGAACGCGGCGGCGCACAGCGCGACCTCCCTGCGCCGCGTCGGGCGCCGCACAGCATGACGGCGAGCAGCGGCACGCTCGGGCGCACGACGTGGTCGCGCAGCGAGGTGTCGAGGGGCTGGTCGGCGATCTGGTAGGTCATGGTCAGGGCTTGCCGTGGCGGCGGAGGAACTCGAGGACCTCGTCGTACTGGCCGCCCTCGTTGGCGTAGCGCGCGTAGTTGCGCGCGGTGGTCAGCCACTCGACGGTGGTCGGCCTGATCTCGCCGAGCGCGGCGACGAGGTGGCGCTGATCGATCGGCACCTCGGTGTTGCGCTCGAGCGACGCGGCGATCGCGCGGTCGGCGGCGGTGTCGATCAGGTTCTCGAGATCGGCGCCGGAGAACCCGGAGGTGCGCGCGGCGAGCACGGGCAGGTCGATGTCGGCGGCGGTCGGCCGGCCGGCGAGCAGGATCGCGAGGATCGCGGCGCGCGCGGCGCGGTCGGGCGGCGGCACGAACAGCACGCGATCGAAGCGGCCGGGCCGGCGGCACGCGGGGTCGATCGCCCACGGCACGTTGGTCGCGGCGAGGGTCAAGACGCCGGCGTTGTTCTTGACGAAGCCGTCCATCTCGGACAGGAACTGGCTGACCAGCTTGGACGACGTGGCCTCGCGGGTGTACTCGCGCTTGCCGGCGAGCGCCTCGAGCTCATCGAAGAACATCACGGCCGGCGTCTGGGCGCGCGCCTGCTCGAAACCGCGCGTTGCACTGGCCGGCGGTGGCGCGCGCCAGGAGGGTCTTGCCGCAGCCGGGCGGCCCGTAGAGCAGGATGCCGCCGCCGGGCTTGCGCCGGAACCGGGCGAACAGCGCCGGCTTCTGGAACGGCAGGATGATGCGCTTCTCGATCTGGCCCTTGATGTCATCGAGGCCGCCGACCTCGGCGAACGTGACCGGCGGCTGGGCGGGGTGCAGGAGGCGCTCGATCTCGCTCCGGTCGGTGTCGTCGTTGGACACCAGGCGCAGCCGCGGCCCGTCGCCGTCGTGGACGCGGATCGAGGCGGCGAGCAGCGCGCGCAGGTCGCGATCCTCGAGCGTGGGGTTGCCGCGCACCGCGGCCTCGTAGGCGGTGAGCGCCGCGATCTGGTCGCCCTGGGCGTGCAGCACGCGGGCGCGCGCGAGCTGGAGCTCGGGCTCGACGCCGTCGGCGAACGCGAGCGCGCGGGCGAGCGCGCCGGCGCCGAGCAAGACGCCCGCGATGAACGCGCGATCGGCGGCCGACACCGCCTGCGGGACGAGTGGCCCGACGTGCTCGGCGGCGCGCGCGTCGCCGGCGCCGTGCAGGCCGCGGATCACCGCGATCCGCAGGGCCGCGTTGTCCGGCGTCGCCTCCAGCGCCGCCAGCAGCGACCGCAGGGTGGCCTCGTCCATACCCCGCCGACTGTATCGCGGCGCGGCCAAGTATTCAGGCGGTCACGAGAAATCGCTGGGGTCGCGCGTGAGCCGGGCTCGGCCGGCGCCGCACCGTCCCGCAGCATTGCGCGACAGCGGACTTTTGTGGGCAGTCCCGGCAGGATCGCCAGATCGCGTCCGTAGATCGGATGATGGACAGAGCCGCGATCAACGAGGACATGGAGCTCGAGGCCACCGGGAGCTCGTACGAGAACCAGGCAGCGCAAGGGCTCGAGCAGCACGCGGCCCGCGAGCACGTCGTCGAGCCGGCGACCCAGGCACCGGGCGTGGACCAGGCCAAGCTCGCGACCTCGGCGGAGCACGGCGCGCAGGGGCCGCACGAGCCGGGCAGCGAGCAGCCGGGCAACGCGGTCGACGCGATCGATCCCAAGATCTCCGCGGCGCGGACCAAGATGCGCGACAAGCAGGAGGCGGCGCGGCTCAAGGCGCAGAAGGCGCGGATCGCCAACCGCGACCGCGGCAAGGACTGGACCGCCGACCGTCTGGCCGAGGTCCTCAAGACCCAGGGCGCCCAGGGCGTCCTGATCTCGCTCAACACCCACAAGACGGCCGAGGGCATCCAGGTGCTCAAGGACGCGGCCCAGTGGGACCCGCTGCTCGCCGCGCTGCCGCAGGGTCAGCTCAACGCAGCCTGCCGCAAGGCGCTGAACCAGATGGTGATGGACAGCCTGCTCGGCCTCGACGACTGCAAGAAGCTGTTCCAGATCCGGTTCGGCATCAACCCGGCGGACGCGTCGTCGAGCTGGACCCTGGCGACGATGCAGACCACGTGGCGTCAGCTCGACAACCTGCCGCAGCACGACGTGACGCTCAACACCGCGATCACGACGATCAACGCGGTACAGGGCGGCGGCGGCAGCTATGCCGAGTGGACCAAGTCGGTCGACATCGGCCAGGACATCAACAACGACCACGAGTACCTCGAGGTCACCGTCCGCCACGAGATCGGCCACGGCGTGCACGCCGAGATCCGCAGCGAGATCGATCCGTGGCTGCAGAACGACATGGAGTTCTGGACCGAGGGCAGCTTCCAGACCTGGGTCGAGTCGGTCGGCGGCTTCCCCGCCAGCTTCACCAACACCAGCGGCCAGGTCGTCGCGATCGACGACGCATGGAAGGGCGCGATCGCAGGGATGGTCGAGCGCTACACCGGCAGCGCGTCGTGGAACCCGGCCAAGCCGAGCCCCGACGCGGGCGAGCACCCCGATCTGCAGGCGGCGTGGACCGCGATGCCGGCGACGGTCAAGAACGCCTGCGCGCAGTCGACCGCGAACTGGTACACGAACTACACCAACTTCCAGGTCGCGAGCGGCAAGCACTTCTTCTTGAACCACTGGTATCACAAGCCGTTCTTCATCGGCCCGGCGGCGTTCAAGACCATCCCCGGCACCAATGACCGCTACGCAGCGATGTCGGAGGCCGAGTTCTTCGCGACCTGCTACGCCGAGTACTTCCGCGATCCGACCGGCGTCAAGAATCCCAGCAACTGGGGTGGCAATCTCAGCGGCAGCGTGAAATCGTTCTTCAAGGAGGTCGTCGTCAAGCGACATCCGTACTCCAAGTTCCAGCAGCAGCAGCGCAAGAAGCACACCTAGCGAATGTCTCGATGCACGTGCACATGGCTGGCGATCGCGCTGGCGGCCAGCTGCGCCCGTGAAGGCGCGGCCGATCAGGTGCCGCCCGCGAAGCCACCGGCACCCGCCAAGGATGCGTCCATGTCCGACCAGCCGATCCACGTCCCGCCGCCACCGCCGAGCCAGCTGCCCGCCGAGGACACGGCGCGGTATGTCGCGTGGATGGGCAAGCGCGGCAAGCCGGTCGGCCCGGCCCCCGACAAGGCGCGCGAGGAGGTGCTGATGCGGCTGGGCGACTGGGGCTTCTTCGAGCACGGCCCCCAGATCGGCGCCGCGCTCGATCGCGCCGCCCTCGATCGCGCCGACCACGCGGTCCTGCCGTCGGACAAGGACGACAACGGCGACTGGCACGCGCTGCTCGCCACCAAGGGGCTGACCGCGGCCGAGGCGATCAAGCGCGCCGCGTGGCTGTTCCGCGCCGGCCCGGTCGATCCGTCGCCGAAGAACCCCAGGGTCACGCCGCCGAGCCTGACCTCGGCGAGCGACGGCACGATCACGCTGCAGGGCTGGATCCTGTATCCGCCGGCCGGACGGCCGACGCGGCTCACCGTCGTCGCCGGGCCCAGGGGCGCCAGGCTCACCAACGAGTAGCCGGGCCGCCGAGAGACGATGACCACGTTCCGGATCCACCCGGTGAGCTGTCCGTCCTGCGGACACCGCTTCGAGGTCGAGATCGCGCACGGCCTGCACCTCACGCGGCTGCCGACGATCCGCGAGCGGCTGATCGACGGGTCGTTCCAGGTCTACGCCTGCCCGGCGTGTCGCGAGTCGGCGCTCTACGAGGCCACGGTGGTCTACACCGACTTCGAGCGCGGCGAGTACGTCGCGGCCGAGACGCCGAGCAGCGCGAGCTGGCAGACCGCGCTCAGCCGGCACCAGACGGTGTTCCGCGACTGCTTCGAGTCGGGCCCGCCGATCGCACAGGAGATGGGCGCCAAGTTCAAGCGCCGCGTCGTGTTCGGGTTCCGCGCGCTGCGCGAGAAGCTGGTCTTGTGGGACGCCGGGCTCGACGACCGCATCGTCGAGGCGGTCAAGGGCGACCTGCTCGCCGAGGAGGGCGAGTCGCCCAGCGGCGTCGTGCTGCGGATCGCGCGGGTGCTCGACGGCGGGCACCTGCTGTTCGCGGCCTACGCGCCGGTGCAGCTGCCCGATGACCTGCCGGCCGACCAGCCGCGCGTGGTCGTGCACCGCGCGCCGCACGACTTCCTGACCGCGCCCGCCGCGCGCTACGCCGCACGCGCCGCCGAGCCGTCCGCGATCGCGCGCGACTACCCGTGGCTTCACGATGACTGGTTCGTCGATCTGCACGACGGGCCGTCCTACCTGTACCGATGACGTCGATCCAGCAGCGCAACCTGGCGGCCGCCGTCGATCCCGGGCAGGTCCGGGTCTACGACAGCCCCGAGCAGCACCTGCGCGACGAGCTGTGGCGGATCTGGCTGCGCGTCGAGCACGAGACCCGGCGGCGCTGGGAGCTCCAGGCGCTGCCGCCGGCGCAGCGCGAGGGCAGCCTCGGCAGCTGGCAGCCGACGGAGATCAACGGCCTGTTCCGCCAGGCCCACGCCGAGCTCGCCGGTGCGCCGAGCGGGGCCGCCGACCTCGGCTCGCGCGAGACCCACGACGCCTACCTCCGGCACTCCGCGCTGGTCGAGCTGCGCGTCGAGCGCACGCTCGCCGCCCACCGCGAGCTGCCGCTGATCGAGCTGGTCCGCACGTTCGGGCTCGATGCGCGCCAGCGCGCTGCGCTGACGCTCGCGGTCGCGGCCGACCTCGACGCCGGGCTCGCGGTCGCGCTGCGCTACCTCGCCAACGATCCGGCGTCGCGCCACGTCGACGGGCGCCTGCTGTCGATGCTGGTGTACGACGCGGTGCGGACGCGGCCGCAGCTCGCCCGCGATCTGTCGCCGCGCTCGCCGCTGCTGTTCTACCGGCTGCTCGAGCTCGACGAGTCCGGCCCGCGCCTGTCGTCGATCATGGCGCGCCGGATCCGGCCCGCGGCGCGGCTCTTGCCTTACCTCGAGGGCGGCGATCGCGAGCTCGACGCCGAGCTCGACGAGCTGGCGCGGCTGTTGCCGGCCGAGCCGGGGCTCTATCCCGACGAGCTGGTCGACGCGTGCGCGTCGGCGCTGCGCAACCAGCCGGTGCTGCTGGTCGTCCAGGGCCAGCGCGGGGCCGGCAAGCGCACGCTGGTGGCGACCGCCGCCCAGCGCTGGGGCCAGCGCGTGCTGGCGATCGACAGCGGCGCGCTCGCCCGCGCCCCGAACGCGGCCGGCGTGCTCCACGCGGTGATCCGCGAGCTCAAGCTGCTCGACGCCGTGCCCGCGCTGGTCGATCTCGACGATGCGGTCGGCCGGGACAGCGAGGTGCCCGCGGCGGTGGCGCAGCTCGCGGCGCTGTGGGCCGGGCCGATCGCGGTGACGCTGGCGAGCGACAAGCTACCGCCGCTGCGGATGCGGCCGGTGATCCACGTCCAGCTCGCCACGCCCGGCCGCGACACCCGGATCCAGCTGTGGCAGCGCGCGTTGCCCGACCTCGAGTCCCAGGTCGCCGGCGAGCTGTCCGATCGCTTCGCGGTCACCGGCGGCGTGATCGAGATGGCGGCGCGCGCGGCGAGCGTCACCGGCGCGCCCGACCTCGACGGGCTCGACCTCGCGGTGCGCAACCAGCTCTACGGCCGGCTGCAGCGCCTCGGCAAGCCGCTCGACACGCCGTACGCGTTCGACGACATCGTCGCCGACACCGACACCGGCGCGCTGCTCCGCGAGGTCGTCGCCGCGATCCGCGAGCGCCGCCGCGTCCGCGAGGACTGGGGGTTCCGCGGCGCGGCCGGCATCTCGGTCCTGTTCTCGGGCTCGCCCGGCGTCGGCAAGACGATGAGCGCGACCGTGATCGCGCGCGAGCTCGGCCTGGCGATCTACGAGATCGACCTGTCGCAGGTGATGTCGAAGTGGGTCGGCGAGACCGAGAAGAACCTCGCCGAGATCTTCGACGCCGCCGAGCCCGGCCACGTCGTGCTCCTGTTCAACGAGGCCGACTCGCTGTTCGGCAAGCGCACCGCCGAGGTCAACTCCGCCAACGATCGGTTCGCCAACCTCGAGGTCAACTACCTCCTGCAGCGGCTCGAGCGGTTCAACGGCCTGTCGATCCTGACCACGAACCTCGCCAAGTCGATCGACCAGGCGTTCCGCCGCCGGTTCGCCTACGACGTCCAGTTCGCGTTCCCCACCGTCGACCTGCGCGAGGAGCTGTGGCGGCGCGCGTTCCCGCCGCGCGCGCGGATCCACGAGCTCGAGCACCGCGCGCTCGCCGAGCGCTACGAGCTGTCGGGCGGCTACATCAAGGTCGCCGCCGAGCGCGCCGCGTTCATCGCCGCGAGCCGCCGCGAACCGATCACCATGGCCGTGCTGACCGCCACGATCGAGCGAATGTACCGCGAGCGCGGCAAGCTCTCCACCGTCGGCAAGCTCGAGTAGAGTGGACCATGGTACGATACCGGTGATGAGGTTCGACATGCGCCTGGCGTGCGCGATCGGGATCGGCCTGGCGGCGGCGACCCACGCCGCGGCAGCGCCACCGGCGAGCCCGCAGCAGCAGATCGCGATGATCGCCAAGCCCTCGGTGGTGCGGGTGTGGGGCGCGTACGGCGCCCTGTACGAGATCGAGGGCGTGCGGTTCCCCGAGGCGATCGGCGGCAGCGGCACGGGCTTCTTCATCACCGCCGACGGCTACATCGCGACCAACGCGCACGTCGTCGCGTACATCTCCGACGGCGACGCCAAGGCCAAGGATGCGCTGCTGCGCGCGCTGATCATCGACGTCAGCAAGAAGTACCCCCAGCTCCGGCTGGACGACGCGGGGCTCCGGGCGCTGGCCGCCGCGACCAGGCTCGTCGAGTTCAAGAAGCTGGCGTTCGTCGTCCTGCCCAACGGCGATCACCTCGACTACGAGGTCAAGCAGATCGGCAAGGCCGGCACCGGCCGCGACTGCGCGATCATCAAGGTCAAGACCAGCAACGCGCCGACTCTGCCGGTCGGCGACTCGTCCAAGTCGCAGGTCGAGGACCACGTCGTCGTGCTCGGCTACCCTGGCGTCGCCGACTTCGAGCGGCTGCTCGACGAGAAGTCACAGCTGCAGGCCACCGTCACCGACGGCGCGATCTCGTCGCTCAAGCGCGCCTCGAGCGGCGAGCAGATCCTCCAGATCTCGGCGCCGATCACGCACGGCAACTCCGGCGGCCCCGCGATCGATCAGCGCGGCAACGTCGTCGGGCTCGCCACGTTCGGCAACGAGGGCGAGGTCCAGGGCTTCAACTTCCTGGTCGCGTCCGCGACGCTGCTCGAGATGGTCAAGGACGCCAAGCTCGAGCTCAAGCCGAGCCCGACCAGCGAGGCCTGGCGCGCCGGCCTCGAGCACTACTGGGCCGACGAGTACACCGACGCGATCGCGAAGTTCGAGGAGGTCGAGACCGCGTTCCCGGCGCACTCCGAGGTGATGAGCCTGATCCGGCTGTCGCACCAGGCCCAGAAGGAGGGCAAGGAGAAGAAGCCGTCGAGCGGCGCCGGCCTGATCGCCGGCCTGGTGATCGGCGGGCTCGTCGCGATCGGCGGCGTCGTGTTCGTCGTGCGCCGCGGCCGGACGGCGCACCCCGCCGGTGGGGCACCGGCGTTCGCGACGCCATCGCCGGGCTATCCGATGCAGCCGGTCGCCCCGGGTGCGATGCCGCAGCCACCCCAGCAGCAGATGTACGGCCGGATCCCGCCGGGCGCGATGCCCCAGCCGCCGCAGCAACAGATGTACGGGCGGGTCGCGCCGCCCAACCAGCCCGGCATGCCCGTGATCCCCAAGACCGTCGCGATCCAGGGTGGCATCGCGCCGACCGCGTTCGGCTCGCTCAGCGTCGGCAGCCTGACCTGCATGCGCGGCCAGCTCGCCGGCCAGCGCTTCGCGCTCACGGCGACCGGCATCATCGTCGGCCGCCAGCCCGGCGTCGCGCACGTGCTGATCAACGATCACCGCGCGTCGGGCAAGCACGTGTGGATCGGCCTCGAGAACGGCGTGCTGGTCGCGATCGATCAGAACACCACCAACGGCACGTACATCAACGACGTCGCGCGCGGCCGGATCACGCGGGCGCAGCTGCGCGACGGCGACGTCGTCATCGTCGGCGAGCCCGACTGCCTGAGCCTGCAGATCAAGCTCGGCTGACCCGGAACGGACAGCCGGCTGCGCAGCTGCCTCGGCATCGGCCAAACCGTACGAGGCACGAGCGCATGTGCCACGCCGTGGCGCACGCGCACAGCGAGCCGCATCCAACGCGCGTGATCGCCGAGCGCCCATGACACATGCTGGCGCGAGCAGGAAGATGCCAGCGACACGCAGTCGCTACCATGGTTCAGCAGGCTCGTTTCGAGCTACATCTGTGAGCCGTCGCCATGATCCATCGACTGCCGGTTCCCGCTCTCGAGGACGAAGTCAAGCTCCTGCGCGCGCTGCAGCGGACCGGCGCGATGATCGCCGCGAAGCTCGACGTGCGCGGCGTCGCGCAGGCGGTGATCGATGCGGCCGTCGAGGCCAGCGGTGCGCAGTCGGTCGCGCTGTGTCTGCGCGGCGAGCGCGACCGCGCCGGCTCGTACGACACCGCATGGGAGGTGCCGGCGCGCGCCGGTGATGACCGAGGCGCGCCGCTGCCGATCGCGCTCGACGGCGACGTGTTCATCAGCGCCGACCTCGCCGCCGATCCGCGGCGCGAGGCGATCGTCGGCGATGCGGCGCTCGGCGCCGTGCACAGCTACCTGGTGGCGCCGGTGGTCGTGCGCGGCGAGCACGTGATCGGCTGCATCGTGCTCGGCCACCGCGCGCGCGGCGTGTTCATCGAACGCACGGCGAGACTCGCCGCCGGGATCGCGGCGCAGGCGGCGAGCGCGCTGCACAACGCGCGGGTCCACGATCAGATCGTGCGGATCTCCGAGGAACGCGCGCGGCTGCTCGACCTCGAGCGCGCGGCGCGCCGGCATCACGAGCAGCGCCGCGCCGAGACCGATGCGCGGCTGTCGAGGCTGGCGCACGATCTGCGCGCGCCGCTCAATGCGATCGTCGGCTGGTCCGATATGCTGCTCCGCGAGGACGCCGCCGGTGATCATCGCCGCGGCATCGAGGTGATCGCGCGCAACGCCCGCGCGCAGGCGGAGCTGCTCGCGCAGCTCGGCGCCCCGTCGAGCGCTCAGACGCCGGCGGTCATCGCCGAGGCCACGCCCGTGGTCACAGCGCGGTCCGGCCCGATCGACATCTCGCTCGCGGGCAAGCGGGTGCTCGTGATCGACGACGACCACGACACGGCCCGACGTGATCGTCAGCGACATCGGCATGGCGCTGCGCGACGGCTACCAGTTCATGCGGCTGGTCCGCACGATGCCACCCGCCGACGGCGGCCGGACGCCGGCCCTGGCGTTCACGGCGTTCGTCGATGCCGGCGCGCGGGCGCTGCTGGCCGGCTACCAGGAGCACATCGCCAAGCCGGTCCACGCCGAGCAGCTCGTCGCCGCGGTCCAGCGCCTCGCGTCACTGCCGACATAGCTCACGGGAGCCATCGTCGCCGCCGGGCGGTCACTTCGCCGCGCGCTTCTTCGCCCGCTTGAACGCGCGGCGCAGCCGGTCGAGCGCGGTGCTGCGATCGAACCAGCCGGTGAACGTGACCTGGACGTCCTGGTTCTGCTTGTAGGTCCGCACGAATGTCTCGATCTGCTCGCGCAGCTTGCCGTCGAGGTCGGCGATGTCGTGCACGCGCTCGACGCTCGGATCGTCGACCACGGCCGCGACCAGCCGCTCCTCGGGCTCCTCCTGATCGCTGGTCGTCTCGACGAAGCCGCCGACCAGGCGCGCGCGCACGATCGTCAGCGGGACCAGCGGCTCGCCCGACACGACCAGCACGTCGGTCTCCTCGTCGTCCGCGCTGCATCGCGTGTGCGGGATGAATCCGTAGTTGGTCGGATATGCCACCTCGCGCGGCAGCGCACGGGCGAGCTCGAGCTGGCCGGTTGTCTTGTCGAGCCGGTACTTGTA
>VBLP01000020.1:33668-42049 GCA_005887925.1 Deltaproteobacteria bacterium
CGACACGCGGGACACCCGGGACCGCATGGGTGTCCTGCGTCATTCGTAGATCCACAGATCTGTACGGGTTCATACGGTGCTACATCAAGAGCTCGAGGGACACCATGCGAGATCCCACGCTGTTCGTTCCAGTCGTCGCCGTCGTCCGGGTCGTCTGGGCCTGGACCCTCTTCGCGTGTACGAGCTCGCCGGCGGCGCAGCAGGCGCCGCAGCGGCCGCCCGCCGAGGTCGGCGTGGTGACGCTCAAGACCGAGTCGGTCACCTTGCAGACCGAGCTCGCCGGGCGCACCGCCGCGTCGCTGGCGTCCGAGATCCGGCCACAGGTCTCGGGCGTGATCAAGGCGCGCACGTTCACCGAGGGCGCCCGCGTCAAGGCCGGCCAGGTGCTCTACGAGATCGATGCGGCGATGTATCGCGCCGCGTTCGAGGAGGCCAGGGCCGCGCTCGCGAGCGCGAGGGCCACGCTCGAGGCCGCCCGGCTCAAGGACGAGCGGTTCGCCGGCCTGGCCAAGATCGAGGGCGTGTCCAAGCAGGAGGCCGAGGACGCGCGCGCCGCGCACGAGCTCGCGATCGCCGGGGTCGCCCAGCGCCAGGCCGCGCTCGAGGCCGCCCGCATCAACCTCGACTACACCCAGATCAAGGCGCCGATCGCCGGACGGATCGGCAAGTCGTCGGTGACCGCCGGCGCGCTGGTCACCGCGAACCAGGCCCAGCCGCTCGCGACGATCCGCGCGCTCGATCCGATCTACGTCGATCTCACCGAGTCGAGCGAGGCGCGGCTCAAGCTGCGCGCCCAGCTCGGCGCCGGCCAGCTCCAGGCCGGGTCGACCAAGGTCAAGCTCAAGCTCGGTGACGGCTCGCTCTACGACCGGGACGGCACGCTCGAGTTCGCCGAGGTCGCGGTCGACGAGGCGACCGGCACGGTCACGCTGCGCGCCACGTTCCCCAACCCCGACGACACGCTCTTGCCCGGGATGTACGTCCGCGCCGTGCTCGACCAGGCGGTCGACACCACCGCGATCCTCGCGCCGCAGCAGGGCATCACGCGCGACGCCAAGGGCATCGCGACCGCGATGGTGGTCGGCGCGGGCGACAAGGTCGAGGTCCGGACCCTGGCGGCCGACCGCGCGATCGGCGATCGCTGGCTGGTGACCGGCGGCCTGGCCACCGGCGACCGGCTGATCGTCGAGGGGCTCAACAAGATCGCGCCCGGCATGCCGGTGCATCCGACCGAGGTCGCGCCGGCCGGCGTCGCGCCCGCCGCGGCCACACCAGCGCAGGGCCAGGGGCAGGGGCAGGGGAAGGGGAACGGACGCTGACATGCTCGCGCGATTCTTCGCCAACCGCCCGGTGTTCGCCTGGGTGATCTCGATCGTGATCATGCTCGCAGGCGTCGCGTCGATCCTCGCGCTGCCGGTCGCGCAGTACCCCAACGTCGCGCCGCCGAGCGTCAACATCGGCGCCGGCTACACCGGCGCTTCGGCCGAGACCGTCGAGAACAGCGTCACCCAGGTGCTCGAGCAGCAGCTCACCGGGATCGATGGCCTGGCGTACTTCTCGAGCTCGTCGAGCTCGACCGGCGCGGCCAGCATCACCGTCACGTTCAAGCAGGGCACCGATCCGGATACGGCACAGGTCCAGGTCCAGAACAAGGTCCAGCAGGCCGTGCCGCGGCTGCCGCCCGCGGTCCAGCAGGCCGGCCTCGTCGTCACCAAGTCGCAGAACAACTTCCTGATGATCGTCGCGATCTACGACCGCTCCGACAAGGCGACCGAGGGCGACATCTCCGACTACCTGGCGACCACGATGCAGGATCCGATCGCGCGGATCGACGGCGTCGGCGGCATCCGGGTGTTCGGCGCCAGCTACGCGATGCGGATCTGGCTCGATCCGACCAGGCTCCTGGCCTACAGCCTGATGCCGTCGGACGCCGAGGCCGCGATCCTGTCGCAGAACGTCCAGGTCTCCGCGGGCAAGATCGGCCAGCGGCCGGCGCCGGCGGGCCAGCAGCTCAACGCCACGGTCACGGCGCAGTCCAAGCTGCACAGCGCGCAGCAGTTCCGCGACATCATCGTCAAGCACGACCCGAGCGGCGCGACGGTGCGGCTCGGCGACGTCGCGCGCGTCGAGCTCGGCAGCGAGGGCTACGACGTCGCGGTCCGGCTCAACACCCACCCCGCGTCGGGGCTCGGCGTGCAGCTCGCGCCGGGCGCCAACGCGATGGCGGTCGCCGAGCGCGTCAAGGAGGCGGTGAGCCGGCTCGAGCGCACGATGCCCGCCGGCTGGTCGGTGGCCTATCCGTTCGACACCACGAAGTTCATCCGGCTGTCGATCCTCGAGGTCGTCAAGACGCTGATCGAGGCGATCGTGCTGGTCGTGATCGTGATGTTCGTGTTCCTCCAGAGCTGGCGCGCGACGCTGATCCCGGTGATCGCCGTGCCGGTGGTGCTGCTCGGCACGTTCTGCGTGCTGCGCATCCTCGATTACTCGATCAACACGCTCACCATGTTCGCGATGGTGCTGTCGATAGGCCTGCTGGTCGACGACGCGATCGTCGTGGTCGAGAACGTCGAGCGCCTGATGCGCGACGAGAAGCTGTCGCCGCTCGACGCCACGGTGCGGTCGATGAAGGAGATCACCGGCGCGCTGGTCGGCATCGCGGTCGTGCTGTCGGCGGTGTTCCTGCCGATGGCGTTCTTTACCGGCTCGACCGGCGTGATCTACCGCCAGTTCTCGGTGACGCTGGTGGCGTCGATGCTGCTCTCGGTGTTCGTCGCGCTGACGATCACGCCCGCGATGTGCGCGTCGCTGCTCCGGGCGACCGCGCATGACATCTCGCCGCGCCGCGGTCCGTTCGGCTGGTTCAACCGCGGGTTCGGCGCACTGGTCTCGGGCTATCAATCCACGGTCGCGCGCATGCTGCGCTGGGCGTGGGTCTGGCTCGTCCCGTACGCCGCGATCGTCGCCGCGATGGCACTCCTGCTCGTGCGGCTGCCGAGCGGCTTCTTGCCGACCGAGGACCAGGGCGTCGCGCAGGCGCTCTGGACCTTGCCGGCGGGCGCGACCCTGCCCAGGACCCAGGCGGTGGCGCGCGCCGTCGAGCACCACTTCCTCGACACCGAGAAGGCCAACGTCGAGTCGCTGTTCACGATATCCGGCTTCAGCTTCATCGGCGTGGGCCAGAACGCCGGCATGGCGTTCATCGAGTTCAAGGACTGGGACGAGCGGCCGGGCAAGGACAACACCGCGCCGTCGATCGCCAACCGCGCGATCGGCATGCTGTCGGGCGTTCGCGACGCGCAGATCTTCGCGCTGACGCCGCCGGCGGTCCAGGGCATCGGCCAGTCCCAGGGCTTCGACCTCCAGCTCCAGGCGACCGGCGACACCGCTCGCCGCCGCCGCCAAGGATCGCATGCTGACCGCGGTGCGGCGCGGCGATCTCCCCGAGACGCCGCAGC
Organism: Deltaproteobacteria bacterium; assembly: GCA_005887925.1. Taxonomy (GTDB): domain Bacteria; phylum Myxococcota_A; class Polyangia; order Haliangiales; family Haliangiaceae; genus JABFXX01. Next base: position 37,127 of record VBLP01000020.1, read on the forward strand.
TCCAGATCGACATCGATCAGGCCAAGGCGTTCGCGCTCGGCGTCGCGCCGTCCGACATCCAGAGCACGCTGACCGCGGCGTGGGGCGGGGTGTACGTCAACGACTTCGTCGATCGCGGCCGGGTCAAGCGCGTGTTCGTCCAGGGCGACGCGGCGTTCCGCAGCAAGCCCGAGGACCTCGACGGCTGGTACGTGCGCGGCGCGACCGGCGCGATGACCCCGTTCAGCGCGTTCGCGTCGACCCACTGGAGCTACGGCGCCGAGTCGCTGCAGCGCTACAACGGCCTGGCGTCGTACGACATCCAGGGCGTGGCGGCACCCGGGGTGAGCTCCGGCGAGGCGATGGACCAGCTCGAGTCGATCGCGAAGACCATCCCGGGCACGACCTACGCCTGGACGGGGCTGTCGTACCAGGAGCGGCTGGCGTCGGGCCAGACCCTCACGCTCTACCTGATCTCGATCCTCGTGATCTTCCTCTGCCTCGCCGCGCTCTACGAGAGCTGGTCGGTGCCGTTCTCGGTGCTGCTGGTGATCCCGCTCGGCATCGTCGGCGCGGTGCTCGCCGCGACCCTGCGCGGCCTCGAGAACGACGTGTACTTCCGCGTCGCGCTGCTGACGACGATCGGTCTGTCGTCGAAGAACGCGATCCTGATCGTCGAGTTCGCCGAGGCCGCCTACCACCGCGGCGCGACGCTGATCGACGCCGCGGTCACCGGCGCCCGGCTCCGGCTCCGGCCGATCTTGATGACCTCGCTCGCGTTCGTCGCCGGCGTGACCCCGCTCGCGATCTCGACCGGCGCAGGCGCCAACAGCCGGGTCTCGATCGGCAGCGGCATCGTCGGCGGCACGCTGACCGGCACCGTGATCGCGGTGTTCTTCGTCCCGGTGTTCTTCGTCATCGTGCGCAGGCTCGTGCGCGGCAAGCGAGCGGCGGCGTGACGCGGGCGGCCGTGCTCGTCGCGTTCGTCGCGCTCGGCGGCTGCGCGTCGATGGCACCGCCCTACCAGCGGCCGCCTGCACCGATCCCCGCGGCGCTGCCCGGCGGCGACGGCAACCGGACCGCGGCCGACCTGCCGTGGCACGACTTCGTGCGCGAGCCGCGGCTGCAGCGCGTGATCGAGCAGGCACTGGCGCAGAGCCGCGATCTGCGCCGGGCCGCGCTCCGCATCGAGTCGGCGCGCGCGCAGTACCGCATCCAGCGCGCCCGGTCGCTGCCGTCGATCGACGCCGCCGCGTCGGTGGCCAGCGTGCGCTCGATCTTCGGCAAGCTCAGGAGCCAGTCCGACAGCAAGCTCCAGGCGTACTTCTCGACCGTCGAGGCCGCCAGCGCCACCCGGATCAGCCTGATCGCCGAGACCGCGAGCGCCTACCTCACGCTCGCCGCCGACCAGAGCCACCTGGCGATCGCGCGCGACACCATGGCCGTCGCGCAGCGCACCATGGACCTCACCGAGCAGCTCGTGGCCGGCGGCGCGTCCAACCGCGGCGATTACTGGCAGGCCGCGACCGTCTACCAGCAGGCGCGCGCCGACGTCACGCAGCTCACCGCGGCGATCGCACAGGATCGCGATGCGCTCGAGCTCCTCGCCGGCGGCCCGATCGACGACGCCGCGCTGCCCGAGGCGCTACCCGAGCAGCTCGACTGGTTCGCCGAGGTCCCCATCGGCCTGTCGTCCGCGGTCCTGCTCGATCGCCCCGACGTGCGCGCCGCCGAGCACGACCTCCAGGCCGCCAACGCCGACATCGGCGCCGCCCGCGCCCAGCTGTTCCCGTCGCTCACGCTCACCGCCAGCGGCGGCCTCGCCAGCACCGCGCTCGCCGCGCTGTTCACCGGCCCCGCCGCGGTCTGGACCCTCGCGCCCAGCCTCGCGATGCCGCTGTTCCACGGCGGCGCCCTGCGCGCCAGCGTCGACTTCACCGAGGCCCAGAAGCGCGTGTTCGTCGCCAGCTACGAGCTCGCGATCCAGAGCGCGTTTCGCGAGGTCGCCGACGCGCTCGCCACCCGCGGCACGATCGCCGAGCAGCTCGCTGCGCAGACCGCCCTCACCGAGGCCGCGACCAAGGGCTTCGAGCTCGCCCAGGCCCGCTACAGGGCCGGCGCCGAGAGCTTCCTCGCCACCCTGGTCTCGCAGCGCGCACTGTACGCGGCGCAGAACTCGCTCGTCGCCGTCCGGCTCGCCGCCCTCGGCAACCGCGTCACGCTCTACCGCGTGCTCGGCGGCGGCCTGAAGTAGCGGCCCGGGCACGAGCAGCAAGTCCTGTCAGTCGATGATCGCGCTGTGGATGATCGCCTTGAGCTGGCCGCGGAAGTCGAAGGTCGTCGACGGGACGAGCTGGGTGAGGAAGATGACGACGAGGTCCTCGGCAGGGACGACCCAGAACGCAGTCGACGCCAGGCCGCCCCAGCCGTATTCGCCTGGGGACGTCGGCACGTGGGCGCGCACGGGGTCGGTGACGACGTAGAAGCCGAGGCCGAAGCCGACGCCGTCGTAGCGGGTCTCGCTGAACGCGCCGGGCATCGCCAGGCTCGCGAGGTCGCGCCCATCGGGCAGGTGGTTGCGCGTCATGTAGGCGACGGTCCGCGGCCCGAGCAGGCGCGCGCCGTCGAGCTCGCCGCCGCGGCGGAGCATCTCGCAGAACCGGAGGTAGTCGGCCGCCGTCGAGACCAGGCCGCCGCCGCCGGACAGGAACGTCCTGGGCCGCGCGAACTGGCTGTCGCTCGGGTCGTCCATCACGGTCGCCTCGGTGCTGCCGGGCAGGCGTGTGTAGCAGGTCGACAGCCGCGACAGCTTGTCGGCGGGGACGGTGAAGTGGGTGTCGACCATGCCGAGCGGCTCGAAGATCTGCGTGCGCAGGTAGTCGTCGAAGCGCTGGCCGGACAGGACCTCGACGAGGTAGCCCAGCACGTCGGTGGCGGCCGAGTAGCCCCAGCGCGCGCCGGGCGAGAACTCGAGCGGCAGCCCGGCGAGCTGCTCGATCATGTCGCGCAGCGTGCCGGCGGGGCCGCCGACACCGACCTGGCGGTACGCCTCGTCGAGCGGCGAGCGCTCCATGATGTGATAGGACAGGCCCGACATGTGCGTCAGGAGGTCGCGGATCGTCATCGGTCGGCCGACCGGCTCGGTGACGAAGTGCGGATGGCGGCCGTAGCGATACACATCATGGCAGCGACCGAGGTGATCGGCTTGGTCATCGAGTAGATGCGAAACAGCGTGTCGGCCTGCATCGGCCGCTTGCGCTCGCGGTCCATCTGGCCGAGCGGCGAGCACCACGCGACCTGGCCGCGCCGCGCGACCAGGGTCAGCGCGCCGGCGATCTTGCCGGGCTCGATGTAACGCGACAGCAGGTGGTGATCGATGCGGCGGAGCCGGTCGGTCGCCAGGCCGACGCTCTCGGGGGAGACGGTGCGCATGCCCGAGTTTCGCCGCGTCGGCGCGGCTGTCAAGCGGCGGCGGGCTACTCGGTGCGCAGCGCCACGATCGGATCGACGCGGGCGGCGCGGCTCGCCGGGTAGAGGCCGAACACGATGCCGATCGCGGCCGACGCGACCACCGCCATGACGCTGATCTCCGGCGTCATCGCGAGCTTCCAGCCCAGCTTGTCCTCGAACACGTAGGCGCTGATCTCGCCGAGCAAGACGCCGGCGCCGCCGCCGATCAACGACAGCACGACGGCCTCGCCGAGGAACTGCGCCTGGATCGCCGATGGCCGCGCCCCGATCGCGCAGCGCAGGCCGATCTCGGTGATCCGCTGCGAGACCGACGTGAGCATCACGTTCATCACGCCGATCCCGCCGATCATCATCGCGATCGAGGCCAGCCCGAGCAGCAGCAGGCGCAGCGTCTTGCTGGTCTTGATCCGGGCCTGGATCAGCTCCTCGGGGTGGCGGATGTTGAAGTCGTCCTCGGCGCCGGGCTCGATGTGGTGGCGCTGGCGCAGGAGCTCCTGGATCTGGCCGATCGCGAGCGGGATCGTGTCGGGCGACTCCGCCGAGCACAGGATGTCGTCGAGCCAGGTCTGGTCCTTGCCGACGATGCGCTTCATCGCCGTGGTCCACGGCATCATGACGGTGTCGTCCTGGTCCTGGCCGGTCGGTGACTGGCCCTTGGGTGCCAGCACGCCGATCACCTCGAAGCCGGTGTCCTGGATCCGGATGACCTCGCCGATCGGATCGATGTCGCCGAACAGCTCGCGCTGCACGGTCTGGCCGATCACGACGACGCGGTCGGCGTGCGCGGTCTGATCGTCGTCGAAGAACGCGCCGCGCGCGAGGTCCCAGCGCTTGATCGTGCGGTACTCGGGCGCGACGCCGCGCCACCGCGTCCGCCAGTTGTGGCCCTGGTAGATCACGAGGAAGCCGCCGTCGACGTTCTCCGACACCTCCTTGATCAGCGGGATCTCGCGGCGGATCGCGTCGGCGTCGCGCGCGACCAGCGTCGTCATGCCGTGCGTGCCGGTGCGCGCGCCGGCGATGTTGCGCGAGCCGGCCTCGACCCAGACCAGGTTGTCGCCGAGCTTGTCGAGCTCGGCCTCGGACGCCGCGACGCTGGCGCGGCCGAGCGCGACCACGGCGATCACGATCGCCACCGCGACCGAGATCCCGAGCGCGGCGAGGCCGCTGCGCAGCGGGTTGCGCGCGAGCGCGCGGAGCGCCTCGATGATCATCAGCCGGCAGAGGACGCGGAGCTGCATGGCGAGCCGCCCGCAGCATACCTGGCCGTGGCGGCGGCGCGGCGGGGGAGACCGCGGTTCCCGCGATCGCCGGCGCCTCCGGTTCGCGCAGCCCGCGCCCGACCCGATGCTCGGGCGCGCAGCGGGAGACCGCAGTTCCTCGGGGCAACCGGTTCGTGGAACGTCGCCCGACCGATGCGGTGATCGCGCGGTCGGCTAGCGGCCTTCCTTGACCTCGGCGATCGAGTCGGGG
>VBLP01000278.1 GCA_005887925.1 Deltaproteobacteria bacterium
CCCCCGCCCCGCCGTTCGCCGCGCCCGCACCGAGCGATTTCAGCACGTTATCACGGCCGATGTCTGCTCCTCGTCCACCTCGCGCGAACGCGCGCTGCTGGGTCAGCTCCCCCTCCGAACCCGACGAGCGCGGTGGTCAGCCTCCGCCGACGCCGTTTCGTCCGGCCTGCCTCGATGAGCGCTGCGAGCTCCGGCGTCACGCCCAGCTCTCGACCCGCCACGGCCTGCGTCCAGTGGATCGCTTCCGCGAGCTCTGCGGAGTTCCATGGAACCTTGCCTCTGGTACCAACGGGACAGCGCCGCAAACGACATCCAGGAGGGGACGAGCGACTCGTCAGCGATTCTTTCCGGCTGCACGCATGGCTGCACGGACCTCAGGAGCGTCGGTGATCTGCATGAGCGCGTCGATCAGCGCAGCCAACGCATGCTCACCAGTCACTGCTGCGATCGCGGCCTCATCATCGGCGGTGACCTCGCCCAGCTTGGCGCGCACGATGGCCAGCACAGCGCGGCGTAGACCTTCCTCGCGACCTTCCTCGCGACCTTCCTCGCGACCTTGCGAGATGTACTTGCGCGCGAACTCGCTCTGGTACACGTAGCCTTGCATATGGGTCTCCAGCGCCTTTCGCACCGATGGGGGGAGCGCCATCCAGATGACGTCCCAGTATAGCCTGGCTCGCTCTTCGGGGAGCGGCGAGATGACGGAGAGTGCCGCGAGCACGACCTCGAGATCCGGGTTCGCCATCGCCGACAGAACGGCGAGCTCCGGAAGCTTCTGCGCCTCTTCCGGATCGATGATGCGTGGAACGTCCTTGAGCTCCATCACCACCGGTGTGAGCGTGAAACCGGGATGACCGAGGTGGATAGGCCGGCGGGCCCAGTCGGCAACGCTGCCGCTCGGGGTCACGACGATCAGGACGACCGGACAGGCGAGCTTGTGGTGCAGCGCGGTGACATACACCGGCCAGGTGCCCTCCTTGTCGTGATCGACCTTGAGCTGGACCTCGACGATCACCGCTGCGACAGTCGTATTGCTGCCATCCTGCAGCTCGACGACGGCGTCGGCGCGGTACTCGGTTGATACCACCTGCGATAGATCGATCGAGCGCTGCTCGGTGCGTTCGTGCTCGAACACCATGCCGGTGCAGAACCGAAGCAATGTCGCAGCGAGCTCGCCGTGATTGCGAAACAGCTCGACAAGGAACTCATGGGAGAACGAGACCACGGCGGCGCGGATAGGCAAGGGCCGAGCCAGGCGCAACTTCGCGAGATCAGGCGCTGGCTCGTTGATTCTGTCCGATGGTCGGACACTGTGGTCAGACGTCCTCGGGTCAACTGTCCTCCGTAGGGCTGTCCGGCTGTCCGGCATGGGCGGATCACGCGGCGAAGCCGGACGTTGCCAGAGCTCGAGCGTACCGAGACCGGACGTTGCTACAGGTCGAGGGCGGCGAGGACGGTGTCGGCGACCTTGCGGGCGTCGTAGAGGTCGACGGCACGGGCGTGGCCCGCGGCGGCGAGCCGGGTGAGCAGGTCGCGCGACGAGACGAGGCGGATCATCGCGGCGGCGAGCTGCTTGGCATCGCCGACCGGGACGAGCAGGCCGCTGTCGCCGTCGACGACGGTGTCGCGGCAGCCGGGTGCGGTGGTGGTGATGACGGCGCGGTTCATCGCCATGGCCTCGAGGACCGAGCGCGGGGTGCCCTCGCGGTACGAGGGGAGGACGAGGGCGTGGGCCGCGGCGAGGTGGGGGCGGATGTCGTCGGTGGCGCCGAGGTACTGGATCGTGCCGTCGGCGATCAGGGCGTCGAGCTCGGCCTGGGTCAGGCTCTCGGGGTTGGGGTCGAACCAGCCGGCGATCTGGAAGGTCGCCTCGGGGTGGCGGGCGCGGACCAGGCGGGCGGCCTCGACGTACTCGGCGATGCCCTTGTCACGGAGCAGGCGGCCGAGGAACAGGAAGACCGGCGGACCGGGGGGGAGCGGAGAGGGCGCATAGTGGGCGAGGTCGACGCCGCTGCCGCGGACGATCGCGGTGCGCGCGCCGGCGGGCAGGGCGCCGGTCCGGGCGAGCTCGTCGCGATCGTCGGTGTTCTGGAAGATCACGACCTCGCACTGCGCGAGGCCGAGGCGATAGAGCCGGCGGGCCACGGCGGCGACGACGCGCTGCCGGGGACTGCGAACGCTCGCGAGGGCCGAGCCGAGGCCGGTGATCATGGCGGCGCGGTGCGGGACGCGGGCGAGGCGAGCGGCGAGGCTGCCGTAGATCACCGGCTTGATGGTGTAGCCGACGACGAGGTCGGGGCCGAGGGCGGCGAGCCGGCGAGCGAGGGCGCGGATCGCCTGGGCGTCGGCGATGGGGTCGATGCCGGTGCGCTCGAGCTGGATCGGCTCGAACGGGACGCCCAGGGCGGCGAGCCCGGCGGTGACGGCGGGCGTGCCGTCGGCGGCCATCGCGATCACCTGGTGGCCGCGGGCGACCATCGCGGCGAGCAGCGGGCCGCGAAACTGGATCAGCGACGGCGCCCAGCCGCCGATCACGACGACGCGCTTGCCGAGGCGGGCGGTCGCCGGCGCCGTCCAGGCAGGCGCAGACCGCTGACCGTCGGTCACGCCAGGCGGGAGCACGGTCGACACCCGGTCATCGTACCCGGGCGGGGACGCCGACGGCGACCACGCCGGCCGGCAGATCGTGGACGACGGCGGCGCCGGCGCCGACGGTGGTGCGCGCGCCGATCGAGACGCCGGGGATGACGACCACGCCGATGCCGAGGAAGGCCCCGTCGCCAACGGTGACGTTGCCGGCGAGCCGGACGCCGGGGGCGAGGTGCACGGCCTCGCCGAGGACGCAGTCGTGATCGATCGAGGCGGCCGTGTTGACGATCGCGTGAGGGCCGAGGACGGTATCGGGCTGGATCACGGCGCCGGCGAACACGACGCTGCCGGCGCCGAGCCGGACGGTCGGATCGATGATCGCGGAGGGATGGACGACCGAGGCGAAGCAGCAGCGCGCACCGGCCGCGCGCCGGCGGCGGGCGGCGTTGTCGCCGATCGCGAGCACGACCTGGGCCGCGGGGTCCTGCAGCATCGGCTCGCTCGGTCCGGAGACGGCGACGCCGAGCAAGATCGTGCCCCAGCGCTCGTGGGCGTCATCGACGATCGCAGCGACCCGGAAGCCGGCCGCGCGCGCGGTGGCCACCACGACCTTGGCGTGGCCACCGGCACCCACGACGATCAGGTCACCCGGCAAGGCGGCGACCCGCTAGAATCGTGGAGCTGCTCATGGCCGATCGCTTCGAACTGCAGAACGCGCAGTACCAGTTCCCATACCACTATCTGCCTCACCTGGAGGGCGGACAGGCGCGGCGCGGCCGTTCCCTGCGCTGGGGCCGCGAGTACCTGTGCTACCTGATGCTGCTCGCCGACAAGGTGCGCGCGCTCGCACCGCTGTCGCTGCTCGATGTCGGTTGCGGCGATGGCCGGCTGCTCAGCCTGCTCGCACCCGACATCCCTGCGTGCCAGGGGGTCGATCTCTCGGAGGGGGCGATCCGGTTTGCCCGCGCGTTCGTGCCGGCCGCGAGCTTCGTGGTCGCCGACGCCGCCAGCCTGCCCGGGAGCTTCGACGTGGTCACTGCGATCGAGGTGCTCGAGCACGTGCCCGACGACGGCGTGACCGGATTCCTGCAGATGCTCGGTGCGCGCTGCCGCGCGGGCGGCACGGTGATCCTGTCGGTGCCCTCGGTCAACGTGCCGCTCAACAAGAAGCACTTCCGGCACTACGATCGCGACCTGCTCGAGCGCCAGCTCGCCGAGGCCAAGGTGGCGTGGCGGCTCGAGGAGGTGGAGTACGTATATCGCCAGCCGGGCTGGCTGACCGCCATGGATCGCCTGGTCGACAACAAGTACTTCCGGCTCGAGATCAGCGCGCTCGAGCGCGCGCTGTGGCAGCACACCTGGAACCGGCTGCGTCACGCCGGTCCCGGCGACGGCCGCCATCTGGTCGCCACGCTGCGCCGCGCCGGCTGACCGGATCGCCTCGCCCTGCGAGATCACGCGAAGGGCTGGCGACGGGCGCGAGTCGGCGCCCGTCGCCCCGGCGAGGCCGGCCGGCGACGCACCGATCGATCGACCGCGCGACGCGACGCGCGGGGGGGTGAATCTCGCGGCTTTGCCGCGAGAGAGGGGGCGGGAAAGCCCCCTGTTGATCGATCAGCCGTTCAGGGGCAGCCGTGCGGACCGGGCGCCGCGTTCGACGGGCATACCGCGCCGGTGGTCGAGTTGCAGACCAGTCCCTCGTTGCGGCCCGGCCGATGTCGGGCGGGCAGTCGGGGCTGGTGCCGGTGCAGTACTCGCGGAGGTCGCAGAACGTGCTGGCGTAGTTGCGGCAGATCGAGATGTTCGGCCCGGGGACCAGCGCGCACGTGCCGTCGGGCTGGCCGGTGCGGACCTGCGCGCAGGCCTGGCAGTCGGTCCGGCTGTCGTTGCCGCACGCGGTGTCGCAGCACTTGGTGTCGACGCAGAATCCGGTGCTGCACTGGGAGTTGCTCGAGCACGACTGACCGTTCGTGGTGCTGGTCGCGATCGTGCGGGTCTCGACCCGGACGGTCTGGAGGTCGGCGCGCACGCGGGTGTACGCGACGCGCGTGGTCTCGGTGGTGGAGTCGAGCAGCGCGGGGGCCTCCTCGTTCTCGGGGTTGGCCGAGATCGCGAACGCCGCGCCGCTGAGCACGCCGGTGGAGGCGACCTGCTGGCCGAAGATGTCGGTGCCGCTGGCGTTGACGTTGCGCCCGTCGGTCCACGCGACCAGGAACCCGTTCTTGACCACGGCGACGACCGGCTCGTTCTGCTGGCCGGGAGCCGCGCCGCGGATCGAGAACGCGCCCGCGTCGACCACGGTCAGCGCGCCGGCGATCGTGACGCGCGCGCCGAAGATGTCGCCCTGCGGGTCGATCCGGCGGTCCTCCCAGACCACGAGCGCGGTGCCGGCGAGGAACGTGACCCGCGGCGCGAACTGGCCGCCGGCCGCGCTCGAGATCGCGACGCCATCGGGGTCGAGCACCGCGCGGCGGTGCTGACCCGCGCGCCGAAGATGTTGGCGTCGGTCGTGATCCGGTCGTCACCCCACACCACGAGGAACTGGCCGGTCGCGGCGTCGAACGCGACGGCCGGGCGGCCCTGATCGCCGGCGACGGTGCAGATCGCGATGTCGCCGACCGTGACGTTGCCGGTCGCGTTGTCGACGATCGCGCCGAAGATGTCGAAGTTGCCGTTGCGGCGGTCCTCCCAGACCACGAGCGAGACGGTTCCGTTGGTCGCGACCTCCGGGACCGGCTGGTCGCCGGTCGCGGTCGAGATCGCCCTGCCACCGGCATCGAGCAGGTTGCCCGCCGCGTCGACCCGCGCGCCGAAGATGTCGCGATCGACGCCGCCGCGAGAGTCATTCCAGACCACGAAGAAGTTGCCCGCCGAGCTGGTCACCGCCGGGCTGTTCTGCTCGAACACCGCGGTCGACACCGCGTGCGCCGACGCGTCGAGCTTGCTCGCGCCCGAGAACCGCGCCATCTCGATGTCGCTGCCGAAGTTCTTGCTGTCGGCCCAGAACACGGCGGTGGTCGCGCCGGCCGCGCCGAGCGCGGGGGTGGACTGGCGGTTGTTGCCGGTGGCCATGACCAGGCCGCTGGGGCTGGTCACCGCACCCGCGGCGGTGACGCCGGAGCCGAACACGGTGTTGATGCCGACGTCGCGGCCGTCCTCCCAGACCGCGAAGAAGCTGGTGCCGTTGCTGGTGACAGCGGGGACAAACTGCCCCTTGGCGGCGGCGGAGATCGTGAATTCTGCGCCGTTGTTGGTCAGCGCGCCGCTCGTGGTCAGGCGCTGGGCAAAGATGTCCGAGCCGGTGGTCGCGTTGTTGCGGTTGTCCTGCCACGCGATCAGGCACGCGCCCGCGACGCACGACAGGCTCGCGAGCTCCTGGTTGGCAGCGGCGCTCGAGATCGAGACGCCGCCGACGTTGGGCGTGACGCCCTCGGTGCGGGTGTCGAGCACGACACCGGCGGTGCTGACCCGCGTGCCGAACAGGTTGAGGCCGGCGTTGTTGTTGCTCCACGCGACGACATAGTTGGTGCCGTCGAAGCTGGCCGCCGGATCGTACTGCCGGCCCGCGCCGGCCGAGATCGTGAATGCCGCACCGCTCACCGCGCCGGCCGCGGTGACGAGCTGGCCGCGCAGGTCGGCGGTGGCGATGGCGCCTTCCGAGTACGCGATGAGGTAGTTGCCGCCCGGGTCGGCCGCGACCGCGGGATCGGTCTGCGCGGTCGCATCGGCGGTGACGCTGATCGCGCCGCTGAATGCGGTGCCGTTGAACAGCGACGCGCGGATGTCGCCAGCGTTGTTCCATACCAGGAGCGCGTTGCCGCCGCTCGCGGCGATCTGCGGCTGGGTCTCGTTCTGCGCGCTGGGCGCGACGTGGCCGAGCGCGGTGACCGCGCCGGCGGTCGAGACCCGCGCCGCGCCGATGTCGGCCTCGGTGCCGCCGGAGATCTTGAAGTCCTCCCAGGCCACGACGTACTGCGTGCCGGCGAACGCGACGGTCGGATGGAGCTGGCGGCCCGCCGCGGAGGTGATCGTGATGCCGGCGGGATCGAGGATCGCGCCGGCCTGGCTGATCCGCGTGCCGAAGATGTCCTCGTTGCGGCTCAGCCGCTGATCGGCCCACACCACGAGGTAGTTGGTGCCGTCGAATGCGATCGCCGGCGCCTGCGAGCTCTGTCCGCT
>VBLP01000279.1:0-11672 GCA_005887925.1 Deltaproteobacteria bacterium
CGACGAGCTGTTCGGCCCCGGCGCCGGCGCGTGCCACAGCGCGTTCCTCGATCGCCTGCCCCCGCCGCTCCGCGACATGCTGCACGGCTATCACGTGCTCGAGTCCGACACGCGCCACCTGTCGATCGCCGAGAACTACCTGCTCGGCATGACCGTGCTGTGCGCGCAGCGCAGCTGGGGCCCCGCCGCGATGTTCGCCAAGACCCTGGTCCACCTCGGCGTGCCGCGCGCCAAGCTCCTGGAGGCGATCGCGCGGCTCGCGATGTGGGTCGGCGGCATCACCGCCGCGGAGGCCGCGTCGCACATCCAGCGGGCGCTCGCCGAGTACGACCAGCACGGCCCGGCGTCGCTCGATGCCTGGTTCCCGAAGGTCGCGCCATGACGCTGCTCGCCGGCCGGCGCGGCGTCGTGCTCGGCGTGTCCGGGGCAAATAGCCTCGGCTATCACATCGCGCGCACGCTGCACGAGCTCGGCGCCCACGTCACCGTGACCTGCCGGCCGGCCCGGCTGCCCGGCGTCGCGGGCCTGGCCGCCGATCTCGGCGTCGAGCGCACACGCGACCCGCGCTGCCCAGGCCCGGCGCAGCGCGACCGGCCGCGCCATCGAGCCCGGCGACGTTGCGCGCTGCGTGGCATACCTCTGCGCCCGCTCGCCAGCAACATCACCGGCGAGATCGTGACGGTCGATGGCGGTTTCTCACGCGCCTACCTTTGACGCCTCGCGCGCCGGTGCGACGATGATGGTGGAATGGCCGGGGACGAGTCGCTCATGGCGGTGCTGGCGAGCACCGCGCCGGTGGTGTCGCGCACGACGATGCGGCCGCGCCGCGCGTTCGCCGCCGTGCGCCGGATCGGCCGCGACGCGCTGCGCTCCAACCTCGAGGGCAAGGCGCGCGACGAGCTGCGCGCCGCGCAGCGCGACGTGATCCTCGAGCGCACCGTGGTCCTGATCTGGATCTCGGTGTTCGTCATGCCGACGACGATCTGGTCGTTCATGTCCGTCACCGCGCCGGCCTACCTCGGCCACGCGATCTGGATCGTGCTCGCCGCGATCGCGGCCGTGCTCGCGCTGCGCATGGCGCTGCTGCGCGGCGTGTTCCGCGAGCGCTACCACCTCGCGATGCTGGTGCTGGTCGGCGGCGTGTTCGGTCCGACCGGCTCGGCGATCATGGCGCTGGCGACCGCGCGCGGCGGCAGCTTCCTGTTCGCGTTCTTCATGATCTACTTCGCGTTCACCGCGCTGTTCCCCGCCGATGCGCTGTGGATCGTGCTGACCTCGGCCGCGATCATCACCAGCTACGTCACCGCCTCGCTGCTGCAGACCGACCCAGATCTGGTGTCGAACCTGATCTACTTCGTCGAGCTGACCTTCATCGGCGTCGTGCTCAACCGCGTGCTATGCAGGCTGTTCTTCGACGAGCGCCGCGCCCGGATCGAGCTGCGCGCCGCGCGCGACGCGCTGTTCGCCGAGGTCGAGGTCGCGCAGAAGATCCAGACGCTGCTCCTGCCGCGCGAGCCGATGCTGCCCGGCTACCTGATCGGCGGCCAGATGACGCCGGCCTCCGAGGTCGGCGGCGACTACTACGACGTGATCGAGACCGAGGGCGGCCGCCGGCTGGTCGCGATCGGCGATGTGTCCGGCCACGGCGTGACCACCGGCCTGACCATGATGATGGTGCGCGCCAGCCTGGTCAGCACGCTCGAGTCGCGCGCCGACGCGTCGCTCGCCGAGCTCTACATCGCGATGAACCGCGCGCTGTGCCGCAACCTCGAGCGCATGAACCTCAAGCTCTACATGACGTTCGCGCTGCTCGAGCACGACGGCGGCGGCCGGTTCCGCGCGGTCGGCGCGCATCTCCCGGCGCTGATCTACCGCGCCGCCACGCGCAGCGTCGACGAGATCGAGATCGCCGGCGTGTGGCTCGGCGTGATCGACCAGATCACCCCCGACCTCGTGCGCGAGACCGAGATCGAGCTCGCCCCGGGCGACACCATGCTGCTGCTCACCGACGGCGCGGTCGAGCACACCGGTGCCGACGGCATGTTCGGCTTCGAGCGCGTCCACGCCGAGCTCGCCGCCCACGCCGAGCTCGGTCCGTCGCAGGTCATCGAGGCGGTGACCGCCCGGCTCGCGGCGCACGGCGGCCGCCAGGACGACGACATCACGCTGCTCGCGCTCAAGTATATCGGCGAGCCCGACCTCGCGCGGATGTCGTGACTACCACAGGATGTCGTCGAACAGCCGCGCGACCTCGCGCATCAGGTCGCCGATGCCCTGGTCCTTGGACAGGTAGAGGTCCGCGCCGGCGTCGCGCGCGAGCATGGCGAGCTCCTCGCCGCGCGCGCTCGAGAAGATGACGATCGGGATCTTCTCGAGCGAGATCGTCCGGCGCAGGTAGGCGCAGAACCGCGCGCCCGGCGCGTCGGGCATGCGCGCCTCGGTGAGCAGGACGTGCGGCTTGCGCTCGCTGACCAGGTACGACAGCTCGGCGACGTTGGCGGCGGTGCGCACGCGGTGGCCCTCGGCCTGGAGCGCGAGCGCGATCAGGTCGCGCGTGATCTCGTTGTCGTCCAGCACGACGACCTCGCGCTGCCGCCACTGCGCGATCTTGACGCCGCCGAGGTGCTCGACGACCCGCCGCGCCGCGCGCGCCATCGCGACCAGCCCGTCGAGACCGACCTCGCGCGCCGCGATCTCGAGCTCGCCGAGCTCGGCGCACAGCACGTTGGCGGCGCGCTCGGGCGGAAGCCCGCCGGCGCCGGCCAGCGCGGCGAGCAGCTCGGTGCGCCGCGCGCGGTCCTCGAGAAGCGTCATCACCCGGCGCTGCCGCGGTGTCACCAGCTCGCTGTCGCTTCGCATCCGGGTCGACATGGATTCCTTGCGCATCGTCTACACCGTGAGCTCGGCCTGGACCCGCAGCACGCCGCGCGCGAGCTCGGCGGTGAGCGTGCAGTTGCCCTCGTACGCGATCCGGACGAGCCCGAGCTTGCTGTTGCCGAGGTCGCGATCGGCGGCGGCGACCTCGAGCAGCTTTGCGCGGTAGGCGTCGATCGCCGACGGGAACCTGCGCATCCAGCCCAGCGTCTCGAGCACCTGCTCGGCGTTCTCGTCGTCGTGCTGCACCGGGTTCTCGACCGAGACATGGGCCGACCGGCCCTCGCCCCAGACCCGGAGGTGGAAGCGCTGGTCCTCGGAGCGCGACCAGTCGCCGTACTTGATCGCATTCTCGATCAGCTCGCCGGTCACCATGGCCAGCAGGCGACAGCCCTCGATATCGCTGAACACCGCGGTGAAGCAGTTCTGGACCGACGTCCGCAGCAAGTCGACATTGGCCCACTCACTGCGCACCGGGAGATCGATAGAAAAGTTGAATTCCCCCATGGCACGTCATGCCGACCGCAGCTCGAGCAGGTCATCCCTGGCGAACACGCGCAGCGCGTCGAAGCTGAGCTTCTGCCACTTGAGCGCCTGATCGTAGACCAGGACGAGCTTGACCGAGCGCGCCCGCGAATCCTGGATCAGCTGGATGATCGAGCTGATCGTCGACGAGTTGAAGTGGTCGAGCTTCTCGAAGTGCAGCTCGAGCGGTACTCTCTTCTGAGCGGCGATCGCCAGGACTTCGCGGAAATACGGCGCCAGCGCCTCGCCGGGATGGCGGTGGTTGCTCTTGCCTTTCCATAGCAGCTGGACCGCGGCAGACGCCTCATCTTCGACCGCTTCCACCGCCTCGATTCGCAGATCACCGACGACCAAGCCATGCATGTTGAACCTGCAGCGACGGCCAGGTTCGACGATGCGCCGATCGCGACGTATCCGTCAAGCACTGCAGATTGCCGTGAGACTAGCAGTTTTGTGAGGGGCTATCTGGGCGCAGAAAATTTCACGCGGATTCGAATCCCGACGGAATGAATCGTGTTAGCGTGCGCCGCATGCGTACATCCGCGCTCACGCTGGCTGTGATGGCTCTTCCGATCGTGGCACTGGCCCAGGGCAAGCAGGACTTCAGCAAGGTCCAGGTCAAGGCGACCAAGGTCGCCGGCCAGGTCTACGTCATCGAGGACGTGACCCCCGAGTTCAGCGGCGGCAACATCGGCGTGTCGGTCGGCGCCGACGGCATCGCGCTGATCGACGACAAGTTCGCGCCGCTCGCCAACAAGATCGAGGCGGCGCTGAAGACGATCTCGGACAAGCCGGTCCGCTTCGTGATCAACACGCACTATCACGGCGATCACACCGACGGCAACATCGTGTTCGGCCAGAAGTCGACGATCATCGCGCACGAGAACACGCGCAAGCGGATGCTCGCCGGCGCCGGCAAGGACCAGCCGCCCGCCCCGCCGGCGGCGCTGCCGGTGATCACGTTCGAGGACAAGCTCTCGGTGCACATCAACGGCGAGGAGGTCCGCGCGATCCACTTCCCGAGCGGCCACACCGACACCGACGTGGTGATCTTCTTCACCAAGTCCAACGTGGTCCACATGGGAGACGACTTCTTCAACGGCATCTTCCCGTTCATCGATGTCGACGGCGGCGGCAGCGTCAAGGGCCTGATCGCGAACCTCCAGAAGCTGCTCGAGCAGATCCCGGCCGATGCCAAGATCATCCCCGGCCACGGCGCGGTCGCCACCGCCAAGGAGCTGCGCGCCTTCCTCACCATGCTCAAGGAGACCAGCGCGATCGTCGAGGCCGGCATCAAGGCCAAGAAGACGCTCGATCAGCTCAAGAAGGAGAAGGTCCTGGCCAAGTACGACGCGTGGGCCAAGGGCTTCTTCAAGGCCGACGACTTCATCGAGCTCCTGTACAAGGACCTCAAGCGCTGACCACGGTTCTGAGCCGCCGGGCGCCGCCGCACACTGCAGCCGCGGCCGCGAAATGGAACAGCCTGTTCCTCGGCGCTCCACGCTGATTTGCCAGTTCCCCGCGTCGCCGGTCGTGGCAAGACTAGGAGTCCAGGGAGTGTCATGATCACCGTTCGCAAAGCCGGCGAGCGGGGCCACGCCGACCACGGCTGGCTCGACAGCCGGCATACCTTCTCATTTGCCGATTATCACGATCCCGCGCACATGGGGTTCCGTGCGCTGCGGGTCATCAACGAGGATCGGGTCGCCGGCGGCGCCGGCTTCGGCCGGCACTCGCACCGGGACATGGAGATCATCTCGTACGTGCTCGACGGAGCACTCGAGCACAGGGACTCGATGGGCACCGGCGCTGTGATCCAGCCCGGCGACGTCCAGCGGATGAGCGCGGGCACCGGCGTCACCCACAGCGAGTACAACGCGTCGCGGCAAGCCCCCGTCCACTTCCTCCAGATCTGGCTATTGCCCAACCGGCGCGGCGTCGTGCCGAGCTACGAGCAGAAGACGTTCTCCGCCGAAGACAAGCGCGGCCGGCTGCGGCTCGTCGCATCGCCCGACGGCGCCGACGATAGCGTGACGATCCACAGCGATGCGCGGGTCTACGCCGGCGTGTTCGACGCCGGGGCATCGGCCGAGCACGCGCTCGCCCCGGGACGCCACGCCTGGGTGCATGTGGTGCGCGGCACGGCCCGGATCAACGGCATCGCGCTTGCCGCCGGCGACGCGGCCGCGCTGACGGAGGAACGCACCGTCCGAATCGAAGGCATCGACGCCGGCGAGGTCCTGGTGTTCGATCTCCTGTGACGATGCCCATCCCTGGCCTGGCCGGCTCCCCTGTCTCCGGGTTCACCTACACCGGCCTGCCGGCGCGCGTGGTGTTCGGCAGCGGCACATTCGCGAGCGTCCGCGCCGAGGCCGAGCGCCTCGCGATCCAGCGCGCCCTGGTGCTGACCACGCCGGCGCAGACCGCGCACGGCCGGGCGGCGACCGACCTGCTCGGCGACCGCGCCGTCGGCGTGTTCAGCGGCGCGATGATGCACACGCCGGTCGCGGTGACCCAGGCCGCGCTCGACCTCGCGCGCGAGCTCGCCGCCGACGGCATCGTCGCGATCGGCGGCGGCTCGACGATCGGGCTCGCCAAGGCGATCGCGGTGCGCACCGGCCTGCCGCAGATCGCGATCCCCACCACGTACGCCGGCTCGGAGATGACGCCGATCCTCGGCGAGACCGAGGGCCGGCTCAAGACCACGCGGTCGAGCCCCGACATCCTGCCCGAGATGGTGATCTACGACGCCGATCTCACGCTCGGCCTGCCCGCGCAGCTGTCGGGGACCAGCGGGATCAACGCGATCGCGCACGCCGCCGAGGCGCTGTACTCGCGCGACGCCAACCCGGTGACCTCGCTGCTCGCCGAGCAGTCGATCGCCGCGCTCGCCCGGGCGCTGCCCGCGATCGCCGACCGGCCCGCCGACCGCAGCGCCCGGCGCGACGCGCTGTACGGCGCGTGGCTGTCCGGGATGTGCCTGGGCACCGTCGGCATGGCGCTGCACCACAAGCTGTGCCACGTGCTCGGCGGCACCTTCGGGCTGCCGCACTCCGAGACCCACACCGTGATCCTGCCCCACGCGATCGCGTACAACGCCGCCGCCGCCCCCGAGGCAGTCGCCCGGATCGCCGCCGCGCTCGGCACCTCCGAGAACTCCGGAGGCGCCGCGATGGCGCTCTATCACCTCGCCGACGCCGTCGGTGCGGAGCGCTCGCTCGCCGCGCTCGGCATGCCGGCCGACGGCCTCGATCGCGCCGCCGACCTCGCCGTCGCCAACCCGTACTGGAATCCACGACCGCTCGAGCGCGCGGCGATCCGCGACTTGCTCGAGCGCGCGTTCACTGGCACACCGCCAGCGTAGCGGAGGGACCATGCCCGAGTTCAACGTCACGCAGCTGACCGAGTCCGTGCTGAACAGCTACGCCGGTGCGCCCGACCCGCGGGTCGCGAGCGTGCTGCGCAAGCTGATCACGCACCTCCACGCGTTCGTCCGCGACAGCGAGCTGACGCTCGACGAGTGGACCCGCGCGATCGACTTTCTCAACCGCACCGGCCAGATCTCCGGCGCGACGCGCCAGGAGTTCATCCTCCTGTCCGACGTGCTCGGCGTGTCGATGCTGGTCGACGCGATCAACCACCGCGGCGAGGCCGGCGCGACCGACACCACCGTGCTGGGCCCGTTCTACGTCGGCGAGCACCGGGTCACGCCGCACGGCACCGACCTCGCGGGCAGCGCGCCCGGCGAGCGCGTGCTGGTCGAGGCCAGCGTCAGCGACACCGCCGGCCGGCCGATCGCCGGCGCCCACGTCGACGTCTGGCACGCCGACATCGACGGCATGTACGACTCGCAGAAGCCGGGCTACCGGCTCGACGAGCCGCACCTGCGCGCGCGCTTCGTCACCGGTTCCGGGGTCGACGCCGGCCGGTTCAGCTTCCGCACCGTCATGCCGCACAGCTACCCGGTGCCCACCGATGGCCCGGTCGGCGAGCTGCTGCGGGCCGCCGGCCGCCACGCGATGCGCCCCGCCCACATCCACTTCGTGATCAACGCCGCCGGTTACCAGCCCCTGGTCACCCACCTGTTCGTCGCCGGCGACAGCTACCTCGACTCCGACGCGGTCTACGGCGTCAAGCCGTCGCTGATCGTGCGGCTCGAGCCCCACGACGAGCCGACCTGGCCCGACGGAACCCCGGCGCCCGCGCGCTGGTACCGCACCTCGTATCGCTTCGCGCTGAGAAAGGAGACCCCGGCATGACGTTCCACACCCGGTTCGGCTCGCTCGCCGACTTCCAGAAGGGCGGCGTCGAGGTGATCGACGACAACCCGAGGCACTACGTGTTCTCGAACGTGTTCGACGTCGCGTCGCGCTCCCGGCCGTGGGAGCGCGTCGCGGTCGCCAAGAACTTCGAGTACGTGATCGAGGCCGCGCTCGCCCGCGGCGAGTAGCCGTACTGGACCGCGCGCCACGACGAGTTCGTGCTGTGCATGGACGGCGAGGTCGAGGTCGAGCTGCACCGGCCCGACGAGCCGCCCCGCGTGGTCGAGCGCGACGGCGCGCACCGGCTCGACGCGTTGCCGCCGGGCAAGCGGATGGGGCACAGCGTGCTCGGCCGCGGCCACATGGCGCTGTTGCCGAAGCACAGCGTGTACCGGCTGCGCGGCCGCACGCCCGGCGCCGTCGTGTTCCAGACCATCGAGGGGCCCGAGACGCTGCTCCGCTGGGCCGAGATCTGCCAGACCGAAGGGGGTACGGCGAAGCCGCCGGCGGCCCCGTCGCCGCCCCGCGCCGAGCGCCACGGCGAGCCGCTCGCGCTAGAGACCCGGTTCGAGTCCGGCCCGGCCGACGCCGACACCGGCTACATCGCGTCCGTCTCGCACGGCGAGGTCCACCACCAGCTGCCGGCCGACGCGTTCCTCCGCGCGCTGATGCGAGACGTCGCCTGGGGTTTCTTTTACGGAACGGTCAACTTCGACGACGTGCTCGGCACCACCAACTTCTACGGCGAGGTCGAGATGTTCCTCGGCGCCAAGAACGAGGCGTTCGTGCGCGCCGGGCGCGACGTCACCGAGCGGTTCGCGTCCGCCGACCTGATGAAGGCGTTCAAGGCGATCCTGCGCGACTGGACCAACGAGGGCTTCGATCCGTTCGCGGCGCCGCTCGAGACCGCCGCGGCGTTCGGCCCCAAGCGCGGCAGCAACGACGCCGCGATCGAGCGCCAGCGGGTCAGCGCGCGCCGCATGGTCGGCCTGCCCGGCGACACCGGGGTGCGCACCGACCAGTCCGGCTACCCGGTCAACCGCATGTTCGCCGACGTCCCGCAGCACCAGCCGTTCGTCGAGGCCGGGCCCGGCTTCGAGAGCGAGGTCTCGGCGTTCAACCTGTTCGGTTACCTGTCGCGCTCCGACGTCACGTGGAACCCGAGCGTGTGCTCGGTGCTGCGCGACAGCCTGTTCTGCCCGACGTCCGAGGAGTACATCCTGCCGATCGACCACGGCAACGACCGCGTCGAGTGGTTCATCCAGCTGTCCGACGAGATCGTGTGGGACGTCAAGGACGGCGCGACCGGCCGGCCGCGCGCCCGCGTGACCATGCGCGCCGGCGACGTCGCCGCGATGCCGGCCGACATCCGCCATCGCGGCTACTCGACCAAGCGCTCGATGCTGCTGGTCTGGGAGAACGGCTCGCCCGCGATCCCCGAGCTGATCCGCAGCGGCAAGGCGCCGGTCATCCCCGTCAAGTTCTGAGCCCCGATCGGCGGCGCTCGAGGAGCACACATGCAGACCAAGCTGTTCATCGGTGGCGAGTTCGTCGACGGCCTCGCCGGCGGAACGATCGAGGTCACCAACCCGTTCGACCAGAGCAAGCTCGCCGACGTCGCCGAGGCCCGCGCCGAGGACGTCGACCGCGCCGTCGACGCCGCCGGGCGCGCGTTCCCCGCGTGGAGCCGGACCTCGCCGAGCGAGCGCGGCCGCCTCTTGCTCGCGCTCGCCGGTGCGATCGAGGCCAACGCCGCCCGGCTCGCGGAGCTCGAGACCCGCGACACCGGCCACCCGATCCGCGACAGCGCCAACCTCGACGTGCCGCGCACCGTCCTGGGCTTCCGCTACTTCGGCGGCATGGCCGACAAGATCGAGGGCTCGGTGATCCCGGTCGACCCCGGCTTCCTCAACTTCGTCGAGCGCGAGCCGATCGGCGTGGTCGGCCAGATCGTGCCCTGGAACTTCCCGCTGATGTTCACCAGCTGGAAGCTCGGTCCCGCGCTCGCCGCCGGCAACACCGTCGTGCTCAAGCCCGCCGAGCTCACCCCGCTCAGCTCGCTCGCCGTCGCCGAGCTCGTCCGCGAGGTCGGCTTCCCGCCCGGCGTGGTCAACATCATCCCCGGCTACGGCGCCACCGCCGGCCAGCGGCTCGCCGAGCACGACCGCGTCGCCAAGCTGTCGTTCACCGGCTCGACCGTCACCGGCCGCAAGATCGTCCAGGCCTCGGCCGGCAACCTCAAGAAGCTCCAGCTCGAGCTCGGCGGCAAGGGCCCCAACATCGTGTTCGACGACGCCGAGCTCGACGCCGCCGTCGCCGGCAGCGCGTTCGGCCTGTTCCACAACCAGGGCCAGGCCTGCATCGCCGGCACGCGGCTCCTGCTGCACGCCTCGATCGCCGACCGCTTCCTCGACGCCTTCCTCGCCCTCGCCCGCAGCATCCGGCTCGGCGACCCGCTCGACCGCAAGACCGAGATGGGCCCGCTCACCAGCCGGATCCACCAGGAGCGCGTGCTCGCCTACTGCGACGTCGCGCGCCGCGAGGGCGGCGAGATCCTGATCGGCGGCCGCGCCCCGACCGACCCCGCGCTCGCGCGCGGCTGCTTCATCGAGCCCACCATCGTGCGCGCCGCGCCGCACCACACCGTCTGCCGCGACGAGGTGTTCGGCCCGTTCGCCAGCGTCACCACGTTCAGCGACGACGACGAGGCGATCCGGATCGCCAACGACACCCGCTACGGCCTCGGCGCCGGCCTGTGGACGGCCGACCTGCGGCGCGCCCACCGCGTCGCCAAGGCGATCCGCAGCGGCATGGTCTGGGTCAACTGCTACAAGCGCGTCCACCCCGCCTCGCCGTTCGGCGGCGTGGGCGAATCCGGCTACGGCCGCGAGATGGGCTTCGACGTCATGCGCGAGTACACCCAGGCCAAGTCGGTCTGGATCAACGTCGACGCCAAGATCCCGCCGTTCTATCCACGGTGACGATCCGCGCGACTCCCGGCGATCCCACCGTCTGGCGCCGCCATCCCCACGCGCCGCCGCCCGGCAGCGCGCTCGGCCGCGCCGACGCCATCCCCGACGGCCAGGGCCGCGAGTTCCGGTTCGGCCCCGACCACGACCCATTCCGCATGTTCGTCGTGCGCCGCGGCGCCGACTGCTTCGGCTACCTCAACGTCTGCCCGCACTTCAGCCTGCCGCTCAACTACCGCCCCGATCAGTTCACCACCCGCGACGGCGAGATCCTGTGCAGCATGCACTTCGCCGTGTTCCGCTTCGACGACGGCGTCTGCATCGACGGCGCCTGCCCCGGCCGCGCCCTCGACCCCGTCCCGGTCGACGTCACCCCCGACGGCACCCTCCGCATCGCTGAAATCCCCGCTCCCCCGTTGCCAGCCAGGTAGGAGGCTCGTGTCCGGTGTCCGGCCGGTTTTCGGACATGCGTCCGGTATCCGGACATTGCGATCTGCTGCGGCGGCGCGCATGAAGAACACACGTCGACCTCTACCGAATCCGTTCCACGCAACCGCGCGCTCCCGGAAGCCTCGCCAGTGCTCGTCGATCGAAGCTCTGCCGACACCGATGCCGTGCCCGAACCCTGTCGCGCAGTTGCTCCACGCGCGCCGGATCCTTCTTGCTTTCGATCGAGGGGAGGGTTAGCCATGTCGAACGCAAACGACATGTCCACTCCGGTGACACGCGGCGAGCTACGGGAAGAGCTGCAACGGGCGATCGCACCGCTGGCGACCGAAGCCGAGCTTGCATCTCTCGCGACCAAGGATGAAATCGCTCAGCTCGCCACCAAGGCCGAGATCGCCCAGCTCGCCACCAAGGCCGAGATCGCTCAACTCGCCACCAAGGCCGAGATCGCTCAGCTCGCCACCAAGGCCGAGATCGCTCAGCTCGCCACCAAGGCCGAGATCGCTCAACTCGCCACCAAGGCTGAGCTCGCACAAGCGATCGCACCCCTGGCGACCAAGATCGAGCTCGAGGTGTGGGGTGGCGCGTTGCTCGC